>DHGD01000075.1 GCA_002402575.1 Syntrophomonas sp. UBA4807 | reverse complement strand
CGCAATAGAAACTCCATAACTTGAGCGCAATCGCTTTATCAGCCGCCGCAATGGCCTTGTCCCATTCCCCTTTTTTTACATATAGCCAGGATAGGTTGGTGAAGGCCAGCCTGGCTTGGGGATCCAATTCAACTGTTTTACTCAAGTCGGCAATGGCCGCATCATACTGCTCCTTGGCCAGGTAGGCAAAGGCGCGGTTCAGGTAGTTGTCTGCTTTTCCGGGATCCAGCTCGATGGCTTTGCTCAGGTCGGCGATGGCCAGGTCCCACTCAGCGCGAGCGTTATAGACTGCACCCCTGTGCATGTAGGCAGCCAGCAGGTTGGGGTTGCGTTCGATGGCTTTGGTATACTCTGCGATGGCCTCAACGAACTGACCCTGGTCGTAATAGGTGTCGCCCTGTCGAAGATATTCTGCTGTGGGGTCGCCACACGCGGTTAGTATAAACGAGGCGGCTATGAATATAGCAATCAGTCTGCTAAGTTTATTCATGGAAGCTTCACCTTCTCAATAATTGATGCCGGCATGCTGCCGGCAACGTATCTCCAGTGCAAACTAAAAAAGTATAGCATAATGAGGCCCCGGCAGCGCAGGAAACACAGATTGAACGCGACCATTAAGATCAGCCAAGCAAGCCCGCAGAGGTGACCAGCCTGTCGATTTGTTTGTGGAGGGCCTCGACGCTGCCGTCATTGTTCAATACGTAATCGGCCTCCTCGCCGGTGCGGCTGATGTGGAAGGTGTTCTCCTCGTTACTGTCCTGCTCGAGGAATTGGCTGAAGGTCGTAGGGTCGCGCTCTTCATGGCGCAGCCGCACACGCTCGAACCTGATTTTAGGGTCGCTGATGTCCACCCTGATCAGGATGAAGCCCCGGCCGAACATGTCTTGCATGATTTCCACATCTTCGTGCGATCTTACGCCGCTGATACCGGCGGTCTGCCATCCCCTGTGCGCTATCTCCTCGGCTGCACGGCGGATAAAACAGCCCTTCCCCAGCTCAGTGAAGCAGCGCTGTGATATTTTTGCCAGGTTTTCCCGGGTGGCTTCGATATTTTCGCTTCTGGCGATATCCCGCACGATATCCCCGGTAGAAATATAGGGGACGCCATAATTGGCCTTGAGGTATTTCAATACCTCGTCCTTGCCTGAGCCTATCTGGCCGACAACTCCGATCACCTTCACTGTCATATGTGGTGATGAAATATTAGCACCAAACCAGGGAAAAGTACCAGATTCCTCGTGCCCGTGTTGCGTCAAAATAAACTGTTACCCAATCGGTGATCATTGCGTCATAAATCAGGTTACCTAAATCTTGCGGATTCTATATGGTTTGCTCTAGCCGAAGATCATTATACATGTTGTTTAGCATCTCCAATGCTGCCTGGCTTGAATTGGGCAAAAAAAGGTGCCATAATATTAGGCGCTGGATTATTGACGATGATATATTGATCACCAGATCAATATATCATCGTATTCATTATTGGAATTGGTTTGATTCAAGGAGAAGCAGGCATGGATAAAGTGTACCCATCAGCGGAAGCTGCGGTTGAAGATGTATTCGACGGAGCGGTTGTGGCATTTGGTGGATTCTTCTCTGCGGGCAAGCCGCTGGAATTGACCAGGGCGCTGGCCAAGAAAGGCGTCAAAAACCTCACAGTCGTCACTCAGCAGGTGGGGACGGGCAACGAGGAAATCCTGGAGCTTGTGGAAAAAGGGATGATTAAGAAGGCTATCTGTAATTACCCCTTCCCCAGGTCGGCCACCAAAGGCCTGGAACACCCCTTTGAGCAGGCGGTGCGGAAAGGAACCATCGCAGTGGAAGTTTACCCGATGGGTACGTTTGCTGAAAAAATGAGGTGTGCGGGTGCAGGACTGTATGGGTTTTACACTCCGACCGGGGCAGGGACGGTGGTGGCGGAGGGGAAAGAGGTCAGGGTTTTTAGCGGCGTAGAAACCATCCTTGAGACGGCGCTACCGCTCGATTTTGCTTTTGTGCATGCCTGGAAGGGTGATCATGAAGGCAATCTCATTTATCGACATACGGCGAATAATTACAATAATGTCATGGCAATGGCGGGCAATATCACCATAGCCGAAGTGGAAATGCTTTCTGAAACGGGAGAGCTCGATCCCAACTGCATACATACTCCGGGCATTTTCGTCAAACGAGTTGTTGAGGTTGGCCGGCCTGAGTTATGGAGAGTAGAAGTTTAATCGAGGACAAAGATGAGTATAACAGCTAAGAAAATGATTTTACCCGAGACCCCGCCGCTGGAGCGCGAAATGATCGCTTTGCGTATTGCCAATATGCTGCAAGACGGCTCATATGTCAACCTCGGCATCGGCATACCCACACTGGTATCCAACTGGATTGAGGGCAGGGATATTATCCTGCAATCTGAGATAGGGATGCTCAAGACCGGCCCGCTGGCGGAGGGCGAACTGATCGATCAAGACCGTATTAATGCCAGTTGCCAGTATGTATGCGAGCTGCCGGGGACCAGCTATTTTAATATCGAGACCTCTTTTGCCATGATCAGAGGGGGCAGGATGGACGTGGCTGTCCTGGGCGCCCTGCAGGTATCGGCTACAGGCGATCTGGCAGGATGGAACAATCCTGCCCGCGGCCTGGGAAACGTGGGTAATATCGGTGGTTCCATGGACCTGGCGGTAGGAGCCAGAAAGCTGATCATTGCCATGGAGCATGTTACCACCGGCGGCGAAGCAAAAATCGTGGAGAAATGCACTTATCCTCTCACAGCCAGGGCCTGTGTGGACGTGATCGTCACCAACTATGCCCTGATCGAAGTTACGCCCAAAGGCCTGGTCCTTAAAGAGACCATCCCGGGTGTAACTGCAGAGGATATCCAGAATATGACCGCAGCACCGCTGATAATTGCCGAGGATCTCCATGAAATGGAGCTTTAGGCCGTTTGCAACCATCCTGTTTTGAGCATAAAATTACTGCTGGAGGTAATCAACCAATGGCTAATCAGATAGGTAAAAAATATGTCTGCACCAAGTGCGGATCCGAGTTTATTGTGACCAAGGGCGGCAACGGGCAGATCACATGCTGCGGCCAGCCCATGGAACAGAAGA
>DHGD01000067.1 GCA_002402575.1 Syntrophomonas sp. UBA4807 | reverse complement strand
TGGAAAAGAATAATCGTCTCAAGCCTTGCGCAAAATTATACTGGGTAACCAATAAATCTAAGAAAGGAGCCTTAATATGAACTTAAACCAGATGGAACTGCAAAACCTGCGTCACCTTATCGGCGCGCACAAAAATGAGGAAAAGAAATTGAATTTCTATGCCGAACAGGCCCAGGACCCGCAGTGCAGGCAGATGTTCCAGCAAGCTGCCAAATCCTGCAGCCAGACCACTCAAAAACTAATGTCATTTTTGGGATAAAGGAGAGATAAAATGAATAACCACATGACCGATAAAGAAATGGTAAATGACATTCTGGCCATGACCAACGCCAGCCTGACCAAGTATGCGGGTGTAATCAGCGAAACCGCCAATCAGCAGCTTCGTTCCACCATTCAACAGATTCGCAACAGTGATGAGCAATTTCAGTATCAATTATTCCAGTTGGCAGAGCAAAAGGGTTTTTACAAACCTGCGGCACAAGTAGATTCCCAAGACATTCAGACCGTAAAGTCCCAAGTTTCTTCCTAAATGCATTTAATTTAGAGCAAAGGAGCGTCCTTAAAGGACGTTCCTTTTTTATTTATCACTTCTATAGCATGCTAATGATATGTGCTATATTTAACATAAAATAGTAATCGGGGGGATTAGAATATGGTAAGAAGGCGCCCACTGGTCTTGAAAATTTTGGTGATAGTGCTAATGCTAGCATTGTTGGTTAGCGGCTGCCAAAAGACTGTTACTCCGCCAGTTGAGACGGCTCAGCCAAGTGAAAGCAAATTGATCAATCCTGTCGGTCCGCTGGTTTTGCCGGTGGCCGGAATTGAGAACGGAGCTGTCAAAGGGCCGGTCACGGTCAAAGTTTCCTACTGGAAGAGCAATGACGAGGCCATCGGACTGATAGCAGGCAACCAGACAGATTTTGCAATTTTGCCAGTGACTATGGCGGCCAACCTGTATGCCAATCAAAAAGATCTGTTGATGGTGGGAGTGCACGAGTGGAAGGTATTTTACCTGTTAGCCCGGCAGGGGGCGCAGTTTACCGATTGGTCCTCACTCAAAGGCAAATCCCTGTATATGCCGGTTGGCAAAGGGCAGACCGTCGATGTTCTGTCACGCCTGGGTTTGATTAAGGCTGGCCTCACCCCTGACCAGGATGTAAAGTTCGTCTACGCGCCACCGCAAGAAGTGGTCAGCCTGTTTCAAGCAGGTAAGATAGATTATGCCGCTCTGCCTGAACCCTACGTGACCCTGGCCATGAAAGACAATGTCGGCTCTATCGTGCTTGACTACCAGGAATACTGGGGGAAGGTGGCTGGTGTCGAGCCCCGCGTACCTATAGCCGGTTTATTCGTGAAAAAGGATTACGCCGTCAAGAATCCGCAGGTGGTTAAAGAAGTAGCCCAGCTACTGGCTGACGCCACCAATTGGTGCAACAGCAACCCCGACGCCGCTATTGAGCAGGCCAAGGCCACCCTGCCCTTGCCGCCCGCGGTCATAAAGGCATCCTTGCAGCGCACAGAGTTCAAATACATTCCTGCTGCCCAGTGCCGTGAAGAGGTAAAAAAATACCTGGAGACCATCCAGCAGCTCGATCCCAGCGCAATTAAACAACTGCCCGATCAGGGATTTTACGGTGAATGAAAGGATTACTGAGAGCGCTGACCGGCATCCTCGTGTTCTTGGTATGCTGGCAGATTATATCGTTTTTTATCAGCAAGGTCATAATACCGCTTCCATCTGAAACCCTGGGATTGCTGGGTCAGCACCTGATAGATCCCAGAATGCTGGGGGCTGCTCTGCAAACCGCATGGAAAGTAGGCCTGGCTCTGGCGCTGGTTTTGCTGCTGGGCATCATCGCCGGGCTCTTTTTGGGCCTGTCCGCTGCCTGCTATGATATGTTTCGGCCTATAATCATGTTTATACAGGCGGTTCCGGTAGTATCCTGGCTAACTCTGGTAATATTCGCCTGGGGGGTCGGCTGGAGAGGCCCGGTCTTTATAACTTTTGTGTCCCTCTTGCCCACTGCCATACTAACTACCGTGTCCGGTATGCGTAACCTGGACAAGGATCTCCTGGAAATGGCCCGGGTTTACCGGGTGTCTTTTAAAACGGTTTTCTACAACATTTACTGGGGTTCGTTGCTGCCTTTTATAGCAGCCATTATAGATGTAACCATAGGTCAGGCCTGGAAGGTGGTCCTGGTTTCAGAATACTTAGCCGGGGGCAGCGGTTTGGGTGTGGAGATTTTTAACGCCCGCCTGGTAGTGGATTCAGCCGGGGCCTGGTCGGTCACCCTGATGGCTTGTCTTCTGGGTATTGCCACTGAGCGCCTGGTGAAATACTTTTTGAGGAGGATGCCAAAACGATGGGGGCCAGTATAAGTTTAGCCGGGGTATACAAAGAATTTGGCCCGCTCAAGGTGCTGGAGGATTGGAACGTGGTGATCGCGCCCGCGGAGAGAATCGCTGTGCTGGGCTTGTCTGGCTCGGGCAAAACCACCTTTCTAAGGCTTTTAGCTGGAATTGAGGCCCCCACCCGGGGTGAACTGAAAGTCAGCAGTCAGGACGTCGGGTTTGTTTTTCAGGAGCCCCGCCTTATCCCCTGGCGCACTGTGCGCCAGAATCTGCTGTTTGTAAATGAGCAGGCGGACATCGAGCAGCTTTTATCCCACCTGCATCTGCAGGGCTTCGCTGACTACTATCCGACCCAACTGAGCGGAGGCATGAGACAGCGGGTCAACCTGGCCCGGGCCCTGGCAGTCTCTCCTGAGCTGCTCATCATGGATGAAGCCTTCGCTTCTTTGGACCTCAAGGTTAAAGTGGATATCATGAATGATGTGCTCGGTTTGTGGCGCAAACACCGTTTCACCATGGTGACGGTCACTCATGACCTGAAAGAAGCTCTATATCTGGCTGATCGCATCCTGATGATATCCAGCCGCCCCTCCCGCATCGTCCATGAGTTCCCCGTTTCTCTGCCTGAAAAAAGATCGTTCGCCTCCCCAGAGTTAATGCGGCTTGAGGGCGAACTGCTCAAGCTCGTTTGCCAGCAATAATAGTTCCATTTATTTACATCAGCCTAGGGTCCCCAACTTATGTTTAGTGCGAATTGATATCCGCTTTTACGGCATTCCCGACCCGATTGCGGGCAGTTCCATCACCGTCATGCCCTCGGGCAGTTCAAACATCGCCTCCGCTATCGGTTCAAATTTGTAATTACCGTATTCCATAACTGTAGTGCTCTTGTTGTAGGTGCTCTCAATTCTGACCGGCACCCCATAGTCTTCCCAGATCCACACCTGGTTTACCACCGCATCATCTTCATACTTGATCACTACGCAGTTTTTGCCATCCTTGACTTCTTTGCCCAGAGGCTGGGTCTTGTCGCTGACAACCCGCAAGATTTCGACCGGGTTGATTTCTTCGGCCGGGTGGGTGTCAGTCACTTTTATGGCTTGCTTGTCGCCGGAAGTGAATATATAATTATAGCCTTTTTTGCTGTTGCGAATGAAAATGGCGGTGCTCTGTCCGGCCTCGATACTCTCGGAGCGCAGATTGTCCGCGGCGATCCACAGTTTGCCCTTGAGCACGCTGCCTTGATCAGGCCTGACTACATATTCACAAAAAATTCCGGGCTGACTGGTGGCCTGTGCCACAACCTCAGTCAGGGTTTTGGCTTTGGCCGTGCCGCTGCCCTGAATGGCAATACTCTCTCTGGGAACGCCATCCATCTGTCCATTCGTGCCCGACCTGCCGCATCCTGCCGCAGCCAACATTGTCAATAGCAACAGGCCCGCGAATAACCGCCTGTATCTGTTCATCATCTCTAGAAACCCCTTTCCAGCGAATCAACGCCCATTCCCAGCTTTAATACACAAATTCCGTCATCATTGCCAGCTGCCACGACGCTCATCTATTTATTCGCCGGCGGCTGCCTTGGTAGTGGAGTTAAGCCCAAATACCTGCCGCAAGGCACCATGGGGGCAACTTTGCAGACAGTCCCCGCAGCGGATGCATTCCGCGCTGTTGGGGGTTTGGGACGGATTAACGCCCATCCTGCATGTTGCGGCGCAGGAACCGCAGTTCACGCAAATTTCCCGGCGGCATTGATAACGATACCAGCTTATAGGGTTGAACATTCCATAAATGGCTCCCAGCGGGCATACGACCCGGCAGAAGGGCCGGAATATCATCAAGCTGAGAACTGCCACCGCCAGCACTACGGCCAGTTTAAATGCGAACAGGCGCCCTGCCGCTGAACGCAGACCTGGAACCAGGCCAATAAGCGGCAGGCCTGCCTCCAAAGTGCCGGCCGGACATAAGTATTTACAGAAAGTCGGTTCGCCGAGACCCAGCGTTTGGACTCCGGCCAGGGGAAGGTATATCACCAATAGCCCCAGTATGCCGTATTTTACCCAGCGCATCCACAATGGCAACCGCAGTTTTAAAAACGGCACCCGGTGCAGCCATTCCTGAATCATGCCGAAAGGGCATACCCACCCGCAGATCCAGCGGCCTAACAAGGAGCCGAATATAACCAGCCAGCCCGTGACATAAAAAGACCAGGTATAGAAAGGATCCGCCAGAACGGTCTGCAGAGAACCCAGCGGACAGGAACCCACCGCTCCCGGGCAGGAATAACAGTTGAGGGCGGGAATACAGATCTGTTTCAGCTTCCCCCGGTAAATCTGGCCGCTGATAAAATTGCCCGCCAGCGGGTTCCAAGCGACCGTGCTGGCAACCTGCACCCAGGCTCTTACATTAACCAATGCCCACACACTCCAGGCACACATTAATAGCCTTGGTCAAAACGGTTAGGTGTTCCCGGCGCAGCACTCCGTAAAAGATCATGGCCAAGCCCGCTGCCGGGAGCAGCACTCTGGCAACTTTCATAACTTCACCCCATTAAAGCTGAATTTCTCGGTAAAGTCCCCGGCTCAACCGCCGCGACAAACCAAGCCGAGCCTAACCGCGATTATACACCAGGCAGCTCGTTATTTTTTAAGCAGTCCGTCGATAACCCGGCTATACCCCTCCAGATTGTTGCTGCCACTGACCATTTCCTCAAAAATCCGGCCATTGGAATCCACGAATATGGTGGCCGGCACATATGCGAAGGCCCGGCACACGTTTTGCTCCAGGGTGGCGTCAGGGATTACGTTCTGATACCGTGCCGCGGTAGATGCGGTTATTCTTTTGGCGGCAGCTGCATCCTTGTCCACCACCACCCCCAGGACCTTCACCCCGGAAGTCTGATATTTATCCTGCAGTCTCTGCAGGTCGGGCATTTCCCTTATACAGGGCTGACAAAAGGTGCCCCACAGATTGACCATAGTCAGGGTATGCTGTTGGAAAACCTGTTCGGTCACCACCTGGCCGTTCAGATCAGTGGCGCTAAAAGCCGGAATTTTTTTGCCTGCCAGCGGGTTGGCCGCGGACACCGATTTGCTGCCTTCTGCAGGTCCCGGCATACCCGGTTCAGCGCACCCGGCGGCAAGCAACAGCAAAATCATCAGGACCGATATTATAGCCCTATTCGTAAACGTCCTCACCGGCTGCTCCAGGACCTGGTTATTTCTTGTGCTTCTTGACAAATGCTTTTATCTCCTGAATAAGGTCTTTTTTCAGACTGGGCGATTTAATCTTTTTGGATATCAACTCTTCTTCGGGGAATATGCCGTTGGTGGTCTTTCTGACCCGAACGGTCTCATCAAATATCAGCTCATCCCCTCTGGTCACCCGCACCTTGAGGTCATAATCACGGGTACCTTCGATGCGCTTCCCTTTCAACTGGCTGACGCTGAGGACGGCGAATTCATACTTATACATCTGAATACCCCCTGATGCAGATAATTACATTACTATTATTTCGCAATCAATAGCGGTTTTCCTTCTGAGTGCCATCTTGCCCGACAATACTTTTTCCTATTAAATCCCCCCAATAATTATCCAGCCCTGCGCAATACTGTGCAAGAAGATGGTCCGCCGCTCTCCAAGTTCAGCAATAGGCTCATCTCCTGAATTGTTTCAAAACCAGTCTCATAGTGCTCTTGTTTGGCTCCAATGACTACTCCGCCGCAGGGTAGTCATTCGTTTCCGCATTATTCTGTCAGCCGCCTGCAGGCTTCAGCATTTGTACGCACCTCCTGCTCAGCTGCCAGATTCCGCCTCACTTGAGATGACCGGCCAAGACACTATGCTATATGCAGAGTGCAGGCCATTGGAGTTGGCGGCACGATTTTTCTATGGAATTGACACCCGC
>DHGD01000037.1 GCA_002402575.1 Syntrophomonas sp. UBA4807 | reverse complement strand
CTGACCACCGGAGTAACTCCAGGCAACGATGTGCGCTTCAACTGGGAGAAGGTGGAGAACACCAGGAACTTCGCCAACAAGATCTGGAACGCCTCCCGATTCGTGATGATGAATCTGGATGGCTACGAACATATTGAATTGGGGGAGAAAGACCTCACTCTGGCGGATCGCTGGATCATTTCCAGACTTAACACCCGTATGGCCGCGGTAACCGCGATGTTGGAAAAATACGATTTTGGAGAAGCGGCGCGTGAACTGTACGAGTTTATCTGGGATGAATTTTGTGACTGGTATATCGAACTTGCCAAACCGCGCCTGTTCAACCGTGCGCAAGAGCGCAGCCGCCTGGCAGCCCAAAACGTACTGGTCGCGGTGTTGATGGATATACTGCGCGGTTTGCATCCTTTCATGCCCTTCATTACTGAGGAGATCTATCAGCACCTCCCCGGCCACCATGACACCATCATGCTGGATGCCTGGCCCGCTGGAAGCGCGGTATGGCCGGTGGCAGTCCGGGACATGCAGCTGATCATGCAGATAATCCGTTCCATCCGCAATATACGCGCTGAGTTCTCCGTCAATCCCGGCACCCCCCTGCAGGCCCTGGTGGTGGCGGCGGATAAGGCAGTGCGCAGCATGCTAATATCCAACCACAGCCTGATTGCGGACATGGCCAACCTGCAGGAGGTGCGGATAGCGGAGCAGCTGGACAACAAGCCGCAGCAGGCCGCGGTCAGCCTTTTGGCTGAAGCCGAGATTTACGTTCCCCTGGGCGGGGCCATTGATGTGGATAAAGAGGTGCAGCGTCTGCTCAAGGAGATGAAAACCGCTGAAACAGAGATGGCCAAGGCCGATGCCAAACTCAACAATCCACAGTTTGTGGCCAAGGCTCCTGCTGAGGTCATCGCCAAAGAACAGGGCAAATTGCTGGAAGCAAACGCCAAAAGAGAGGGGATTTTTCAACGTCTGCAGGTATTGAAAAGATAATTGAAGAGCGGCTCTCTGCATCGTGCCGGTTAGGTATTAAGCCGGGGCTCAAACGGATCAACCTGCTGCTGTCGGCCCTGGGCGACCCCCAGCAAGACCTGCCGGTGGTGCAGGTGGCGGGCACCAACGGTAAAGGCTCCACCACCCTGATGATAGCAAAGGTTTTGAACACATGTGGTTATCGCGCTGGCCGATACAGCTCACCACATCTGCACTCTTACTGCGAACGCTTTGAAATCGATGACCGGGCCGTAACACCCGGTCAATTGCTTGCCTGTCTGGATACTGTTCTAGCCGCGGCCCATAAGCTGCCCGCAGAGGATTTTCCTACTGAATTCGAGGTCCTGACCGCAGCGGCCTTTCTCCTCTTCAAAGATCAGCAGGTGGATATTGCGGTTATGGAAACCGGTATGGGCGGAATTTACGATGCTACTACGGCGGCTGATCCACTGTTGAGTGTGATAACCTCTATAGATTATGATCACACCGCATATCTGGGAAATACCTTAGGAGAGATAGCCGCCAACAAAGCCGGCATCATTAAGCCTGGTATCCCGGTGGTAATTGGCCCCATGGAGCCTGAAGCCCGTCAGGTTATCACAGAATGTGCTTTAAAGTTGAACAGCCCCATTCTGGACTGCTCCGCCACCCGTATGACTCCCTCCGGATCCGGAGATCTCTTCGGGCAATATGTTGATATACAGGTGGGACGGCACCGAATGGAAAAGGTCTGGTTTTCTCTGGCAGGAAACTTTCAGCTCGACAACCTCAGCTGTGCTTTGACGGCTCTGAACGAACTGGAAAAAATGTCGTTTGTTATAGAGGACGAATATATTAAACCAGCACTGGGGAAATTGCATTCAAAAGGGCGTCTGGAAGTGCTCAGCGAGAAGCCCCTGATTATATGTGATGTGGGCCACAATCCACAGGCGGCACAAGCACTGCATAATACTTTGCATACACTGCTCCTGGATAGATCGAAAGTGCTCCTGGTGGGTATGGTGGACGACAAGGATGCCGTGGGGGTTCTTAAATTCCTTGGTCCGGGCAGCACCAACTGTGTGGTAACAAGGCCGCTGGGCCAGCGCGGCAGCAACTGGCAGCGTCTGGCCGGGATATGGAGTGAATTGTTCCCCCACATTCCGGTGAGTGTGGTTGAGGACATAGAAAAGGCCGCAGACCTTAGCCTTACCAGGCTTCGCAGCGATGACTATCTGTTAGTTACAGGTTCTTTCTACCTGATTGACAAAGCCCGACAATACATGCTGAAAACCTTCAGATAATGTAAAACTTTTGTTAAAACCGGCCAATATCCTTAACACATTGTTAACAGAGTTTTAAGGGACTAATTGTTATAATTAAACCATAATTGTATACGGGGAGGTATACACGTGGTAATAAAATTGAAACCGCGGGAAGAAAAGTTCTTTAGCTATTTTGATGAAATTGCTGAGGCCATCTCGGAAGCAGCTGACATATTAAAGGATTATCTCGAGCATCAGAGCGATCCCGTAAGCAACCTGGAAATGATTAGCGCCGTTGAAGAACGCGGCAATCAGACCATGGCCAAAGTCATGGAACAGATCAACAATTCCTTTGTGACCCCGTTTGACCGGGAGGACATTTTGGCTCTGACCCGTGAACTGACCAACGTTTTGGATCACATTCAAGGCACCATGGAAAAAATTGTGATTTACAAGGCGGTAAAGCCTAAGGAATCTTATGTCTTGAAATTGGCTTATGTACTGCAGACCGCTGCTCAGGAGATTAAATCTGCCGTAGCGCAGCTGATCGATGTCAGGGCAAATCACAACACTATCATAGAATCCAGTGAGAAAATAAGATCATACGAACATGAGGGCGATTTCCTGTACCGCGCAGGGATTGCCCTTCTGTTTGAAAATACAACCAATGTGGTGGATATCATCAAATGGAAAGAAATTTACGAACACCTTGAAACAACCCTGGACTATTGCGAAAATGTAAGTAATATCCTCAAGGGAATTGCGGTTAAGTATGTCTAGTTTGATGTCAATCGGCTTGGTGGTATTGCTGGCTTTAATATTTGACTTTATCAACGGATTTCATGACACTGCCAACGCCATCGCAACTTCAGTTTCAACCAAAGCCCTCTCGCCGCGGGCGGCTATCGGCGTGTCCGCCACCCTCAATTTCGCTGGTGCCTTAAGCGGCACCGCGGTTGCCAGTACCATTGGCAAGAGCATTGTGCCTCCCGATCTGATCACCCCCCTGGTGTTAATATGCGCGCTTATAGGAGCCATCTTCTGGAACCTTTTCACCTGGTACTTCGGCATCCCCAGCAGTTCCTCGCATGCCCTGATTGGCGGCCTGGTGGGGGCGGTTATCGGCGCGGTGGGTGCTCAGCAGGTGCTGTGGGGCGGTTTTGTGAAAATCCTGGCGGGCCTTCTCGCATCACCGGTGATAGGGATGGTGGCTGGCAGCCTGGTGATGACGTTGTTGTTCTGGGTGTTTAAAAATGCTGCTCCGGCCCGAGTAAACAATCAGTTCCGCAAGCTGCAGGTTTTATCTGCTTGTATGGCCTCATTCGCACACGGCAGCAATGACGCCCAGAAGTCCATGGGTATCGTCGCCATGGTTTTGGTCAGTGCCAGTATCTTACCGGAATTTTACGTCCCGCTGTGGGTCAAAGTGGCCTGCGCTCTATCCATGTCGGCCGGAACCGCTTTTGGAGGGTGGAAAATCATCCGCACCATGGGCGGCAAGATTTTCCGTATCGAGCCTATCAACGGATTCGCGGCTGACGCCACATCCGCTGCGGTCATTTATGGCGCCAGCTTGCTAGGGGCTCCGGTCAGCACTACCCATGTAGTATCATCCTCTATCATGGGCGTGGGAGCCGCTAAACGGCTCAAGGGGGTGCGCTGGAATATAGCCCGGCAGATCATTATAGCATGGTTTGTTACTATCCCTTCCTCAGCTCTGGTGGCAATTGTGGTGTACAACGCAATTAAAGTTTTGCTATAATTAGTCTAATTCTTTCCAACTTAGTGAAAGAATTCATTATCGCTGGTTAATCACAATCACATATAGAACACCATAGCCAGACAAAGGAGTTGGAGCTGTTGAAGGCATTTAAAATACCGGAAGCCACTGTCATGAGGTTGTCAATCTATTCCCGTTATTTGCACCAGCTGATGGACGAGGGCGAAGATACTGTTTCATCCGGGGAAATTGCTAATGGCGTAGGGGTCAGCTCGGCCCAGGTCAGAAAAGACCTGGCTTATTTCGGGGAGTTCGGAACCCGTGGAGTGGGCTACAAGGTTTCGGAATTATACTTGCAGTTAATGAAGATTTTGGGATTGGATCACCGCTGGAACACGATCATCGTGGGGGCTGGCAAACTCGGTTCGGCCCTGGCCCTGTATCAGGGCTTTTCGGATCGGGGATTCAATATCTGCGCCATATTGGATATCAATCCAGCTATTATCGGCAACCAGCTGGGTAACTTGGAGGTGCAGTCCCTTGACCAATTGTCCAGTCTGGTCGGTCAACACCAGATACAGATAGGGGTTATCGCGGTACCCGCAAACCACGCCCAGGATGTAACCGAGCAGCTTTTGCAAGCGGGAGTCAAGGCCATATTGAACTTCTCCCCACGGGTTTTAAAGGTGACCCCGGATATCGTCTTACGCAATGTTGACCTGTCGGTCAATTTGGAGATATTAAGCTTCAATCTGGCCTTGAACCGCTAAAACATAACAAAACAGAGCGGGACGAAAATAGTGCCAAATATCGGAGAATGCTTGCACCAACGAGTTATTCTCCTTTTTTGCTTACCTTGTGTTTGAGCAGGGGTAATGCTACACTTGTAAAGAAGTTGTTAGGAGGATACAGTGGCTAGTCGCGGCAGATTACAACCTGGATGGCAGATCCTGGCCCTCCTCTTGATACTGGGGGGTATCATAGGGAGTTTTATCGGAGACGCTATAGTCAAAACATGGCCCGCCGGGCAGGTTCTGGGGAGGATGCAAAACCTGGGATTTGCCCCTTTTACACTTGATTTAAAGGTTTTTTCACTAACCCTGGGGCTTATGTTTCATGTTAGCATATTTACCCTCTTGGGCTTTTTGATCGCCTATGTGTTATATAGAAAGTTGTAGATGAGAGGATAAGATATTATGCGTGTCGTCCTGGCTTCACAATCCCCCCGCCGCAAAACCTTGCTGGAATTGATCGGCTTACAGTTCACTTGCAGCCCGGCTGATGTGGATGAAAACCTTGATGACATGCCAGACGACCCGGTTCAGGCCTGTATGCGACTGGCTGTCTCCAAAGCCAGGGCGGTAGCTGGAATGGAGCCTGAGGCTCTTATAATTGCGGCTGATACCATCGTGGTAGCGGATGGCCGGGTGTTGGGCAAGCCTGTTGACCAGGCCGATGCTTTCGCCATGCTGTCATTGCTCGGCGGGCGGGAACATCAGGTGATAACCGCAGTGTGCGTATTAAACACTGCTACCGGTTGTATACAAACCCGAAGTGAAATAACCCGGGTGCGTTTTCGTAGTATTCAAGAAGATGAGATTCGGGCTTACATCGCTGGCGGTGAACCCATGGACAAGGCCGGGGCCTACGGGGCGCAGGGCTTGGGCGCTGTATTTATCGAGCATATCGAGGGCTGCTTTTATAATGTAGTAGGATTACCGCTTCATACCCTGTATTTGATGCTGCAAGAACAAGGCGTACAATTACTGGGGGGGAAAGTGGATGAATTATAACGCGGTAGGCATTAAGGATTTGCCTGAAGACATGAGACCCAGGGAAAAAATGGTGCGGCTGGGCGAAGGCCGCTTAGACGACCACGAACTCTTGGCCATCATCCTGGGTATGGGCACTGCCAGGCTGAATGCTTTGGATCTGGCCCAGCAGCTGATGATCAAATACAGGACCCTGCGCAAACTCAGAGAAGCCAGCCTGGAAGAGCTGATGAGCGAACATGGCATAGGTCCTGCCAAAGCGGTCAGCATCAAAGCCGCTATCGAACTGGGACGCCGCCTGGCGTTGTGTCAGGATACCAAGGTGTTTATAACCTCGCCCGAGGATGTCAAGACACTGGTTATGGAGGATATGCGCTACCTGGACCGGGAGCATTTCAAGGTTATTTACCTGGACCGAAAAGGCGGTATTATCGTAACTGAGGAAATATCGGTGGGGGGACTGCACAGTTCCGTCGCCCATCCCCGTGAGGTTTTTAAAAACGCCGTCAAACGCAGCGCCGCTGCCATTATTTTGGTACATAACCACCCCAGCGGCGATCCCGCCCCCAGCAGCGAAGATATGGAGACTACCCGGAGACTGGTTGAAGCCGGGCAGATTGTGGGCATAGAAGTCCTGGATCATGTGATTATTGGCGACAATAAGTATTGCAGCATGAAATCCCGAGGACTAATCTAGCATTTAAGGAGGAAACACGTTTGGTTTTCGGTAGAGATATGGGAATAGACCTGGGCACTGCCAATACACTGGTACACGTGAAGGGGAAAGGCATAGTATTGACCGAGCCGTCAGTGGTGGCTATTCAGAACGATAGCGGACGGGTCTTGGCGGTGGGCGAAGAAGCTAAGCAGATGATAGGTCGCACCCCCGGCAATATAGTTGCCATCCGCCCTATGAAAGACGGGGTCATTGCTGATTTTGACGTTACCCAGGCTATGCTGAAGTATTTCATCAGCAAGGCGCTGGGGCAGAAGACTCCTTTTGTCAGGCCGCGGGTGATCGTCAGCATCCCCACCGGCTGCACCACCGTTGAGGAGCGGGCGGTGCGTGAAGCCG
>DHGD01000065.1 GCA_002402575.1 Syntrophomonas sp. UBA4807 | reverse complement strand
CGGTGGCCCCTCCGCCAAAGCTGACAGTAAGCCAATGGGCTGATAGATACCGTAAATTATCCCCTGAAAATGCTGCCGAACCAGGTCAATGGCGTACTGACCGGGCGCCGTACCAGCGGGAGATAATGGATTGTGTGACTGAACCTAGCATTGAAAAGGTTATTGTCAAATCAAGTTCCCAGGTAGGAAAGTCGGAGATAATTAATAACGTCATCGGCTATTTCATAGATGTGGACCCTGGTCCATTACTTATGATTCAACCGACCATTGAGGTAGCAGAGGACTACTCTAAACGGCGAATATCTCCGATGATAAAAGATACGGAGGTATTAAGCTTAAAAGTTGCCGACTCAAAAACCAGGGATATAAATAATACTATCCTGATGAAAGTATTTCCCGGGGGATTTTTGGCCATGGGCGGGGCCAATAGCCCGGCCGGATTGGCCAGCCGCCCTATAAAAGTATTGCTTTGTGATGAGGTGGACAGGTACCCGGCCAGTGCCGGCAGTGAGGGTGACCCAATAGCTTTAGGTGAAAAGCGAACCATTACTTTCTTTAACCGGAAAAAGATATTCGTATCCACACCAACAAACAAGGATGCCTCCAGGATTGATGCTGAATACGAGATGGGTACACAGGAGAAGTGGTGTGTCCGGTGTCCTGCGTGTGGTGATTATCATTACATCATTTTGCGCGATATACAGTTTAGATACGATAAGCATGAGCACAATAAAAAAATCATCTATACTGTCCATGAAGTAAAGTGGCGCTGCCCGTCCTGTCTTAATGAAATTGACGAATATACTATGAAAAAGCAGCCTGGCGAGTGGCTTGCCGACAATCCGGCGGCCTTAGAAAACGGTGTCAGAAGCTTTTGGCTCAATTCCTTCGTGTCTCCATGGTATTCCTGGAAGCGTATAATTCAGGAATTTCTGGAGTCTAAGAAAGATCCGGAACGGTTCAAAGTGTTTGTCAACACCGTACTGGGTGAGTCGTGGGAGGAACGCGGGGAAATTGATGATGAAGCCGTCCTGCTGGACCGCCGGGAAGAATATAAAGCTGATCTCCCTGACGGTGTGTTACTCCTTACCATGGCTGCAGACACCCAGGATGACCGCCTGGAATATGAGGTAGTCGGCTGGGGCCGTGATGAAGAATCCTGGGGTATTGAAAAGGGCATTATCTGGGGGAAGCCTGACGACAAGGCCCCGTGGGCTGACCTTGACGACAAACTTGCCCGCACCTGGCGCTTTGCCGATGGTTCCGGCCTGGTTATAGCCTGCACCTTCGTCGACTCCGGTGGGCACTACACGGATGAAGTTTACCGTTACTGTGGAGAGCGCATACAGAAAAGAGTGTTTCCCATCAAAGGCCAGGGAGGCTCCGGTATTCCTTTGGTTTACAAGGTGTCTCGGAACAATAAGTACAAGTTACCACTTATTCTTTTAGGTGTCGACTCCGGCAAAACGACTATGATGCAGCGCTTAAAAATGAAAAAGCCTGGTCCGAAATACTGCCACTTTCCCCTTCAGGAAGTGCGCGGATACGATCAAATATACTTTAAGGGGCTCATTTCTGAGAAGTTGGTGGTCAGGCAAGAGAAGGGGCAGGCAATAAAGGCATGGGTAAATATTGCTAAGGACAAGCGAAACGAGCCATTGGACCTCAGGGTTTATGCCCTGGCGGCCTTAAGACTACTAAAACCAGACTTTGAAGCCCTTGAAAAACGCCTAAAAGAGGTATCTTTTGGGGCTGAAAATGCCCCAAAACCACTTAAAAAAGCGCCAAATAAGCAGTATGGATGCGTAAAAAAAGCCGCCGATTATTAAATTTTTCGGAGGTTTTTCTTTATATATCGCAAAGAAAATGGTGATTTTTATGGCTGCAGACAGACTACAACTCGCAAAAGACCGCCTTACCGCCTACTATGCAGCGGAAATGGCGGTGTTGACCGGCCAGGAATACCGGATTGGCTCCCGCACTCTACGCCGGGCAGACCTTGAGCAGATACGGTCAGCCATCAACGAACTGATGAAATTGGTCCAGCAGCTTGAGGCGCAGGCCAGCGGCAGCACAGCAAACCGTGCCCGCCGGGTCGTTCTGCGGGACATATAAGGAGGTGAAATAATGAATGCAGTTGATACGTTAGTTTCCTTTTTTAGCCCAGAGAAAGCATTGAGACGCTGTGCCGCCCGCAAAGCGCTTCAAGTTTTAAACACCGGCTATTCGGAGTCTGGGGCTTCGCACCGTAAGAAGTCCATGAAGGGCTGGCAGGCATGGTCAAACTCTCCTCAGGCTGATATCGACATGAACCTGAGCACCTTGCGGCAGCGGTCGAGGGATCTTTTCATGGGAGGTGCTATTGGGCGGTCGGCCATCGTCACTCCCAGGACAAATGTTATCGGTGCAGGCCTGAAGCTTAAGTGCCGGATTGACTATGAATTTCTTGGCATATCTGAAGAGCAGGCGGATCATTGGGAGAGAGCTACCGAGCGGGAATTTGCGGTATGGGCTGAGAGCAAGTTTTGCGACTCCCTGCGGCTTAACAGCTTCTATGAGATGCAGTCCGTTCTTTTTATGTCCACCCTTGTTAACGGAGATGGTTGGGCGCTTATTAAACAAGCAACTCCGGAACGGTACTTTCCTTACTCACTGAGGATTCATGTTTTTGAGGCGGACCGGGTGAGCACGCCATACGAGGTGATGGCAGGGATCGTCAAATATATCTTTCTTAAAGGGGTTACCGGAAAGAACCAGGAAAACGGTAACCTCATCATTAGCGGTGTCGAGATCGATCCATCCGGTGCGGTGGTTGCCTACTGGATTTCTAACAAATACCAAAACGATCCGGCCAACCCCTACGGGCATATTGAGTGGAAGCGCGTTGAGGCTTTCGGTCAGCGGACCGGGCAGCCCAATATCCTCCAGATAATGGAGTCTGAGCGATGCGAGCAGTATCGCGGCGTCCCATACCTGGCGCCGGTGCTGGAACATATAAAGCAGATCGGCCGGTACACCGAAGCTGAGCTCATGGCGGCCATCGTTACCGGCTTTTTCTCAGTGTTTATCAAGGAGAGCAAGACGGTGGTTGAAGACTTTGCCCTGGCCGAGGCAATACCCCAGGGTGAGAAGGTAGACCTGGATCCGAACGCCTTTGAGCTTGGTTCCGGGACTATTAACACTCTGCCGCCAGGATATGACGTTTCAATAGCTGACCCGAAGCGGCCATCATCAAACTTTGATGCCTTTGTTACAGCTATGGCCCGGCATATTGGCGCTGCTCTGGAGATGCCTTATGAGTTGCTACTTAAGAGTTTTACGGCCAGCTATTCAGCCAGCCGGGCGGCTCTGCTGGAGGCATGGAAGGCCTTTCGGATGAGGAGGACATGGTTTGCCAGTGATTTCTGCCAGCCAGTTTATGAAATATGGCTATCTGAGGCGGTGGCCAGGGGGAGGGTAATCGCCCCGGGGTATTTTAACGACCCTTTGGTAGCCAAGGCATGGGCACGGGCAGAGTGGCATGGGCCAGCTCCTGGACAACTCGACCCAACCAAGGAGGTACAGGCAGCCCAATCAAGGGTGGCAAACGGATTTAGCACCCGGGAACGTGAGACCATAGAGCTAACCGGTGGGGACTTTGACAGGAACATTGACCAGTTGAAACGGGAAAATGATCTTATGAAAGAAGCCGGCTTGATGCAGCAAGATAATTAACAGACCTTATGAAAGTGGTGAAAAAGATGGCTAAGGTGCAGATTAAAGGGGTAATAGTGCCCAATGGTCTTAAATGGATTTATGAATGGTTTGAGATGGATGCGACAAGCCCTAATGATGTAACCAAGCAAATAACGGATGCCAATGGTGAAGACCTGGAAGTTGAAATTAATTCCGGTGGTGGCGATGTTTATGCAGGATCAGAAATTTATACGGTATTAAAGGATTACAAAGGAAATGTTGTTGTAAAAATTGTAGGCATAGCGGCAAGTGCAGCAAGTGTGATTGCCATGGCTGGTAATAAAGTGATGATTTCACCACCGGCACAAATTATGATCCACAATGTATCATCAGCTGTACGCGGTGATTATAGAGAGTTAGAGCATAAGGCTGCATTTCTTAAGAATTACAATGTGTCAATAGCAAATGCCTATATGTTAAAAACTGGAATAAGGCAAGATGAACTGCTGAAATTAATGAATAAGGAAACATGGCTTAATGCTCAGCAGGCCTTAGAATATGGCTTTGCTGATGAAATAATGTTTGATGATAACAACCAGTTAGTTGCAAGTATCAACAGTTTTGTGCTGCCTCCTGAAGTTATAAACAAAATGAGGAATTTAATTAAAAACCAGTAGTTTAAAAATACCGGCCAGCAAGCTGGTTTAAATTTTACGCAAAGCACTCAACTACCACTACAGGAACCGGCTCCAAAGCCGCAGCTTGTAAATATTTCAAGGGAGGATGAACCGTTGGAAATTAAAAACACAGACGAACTAAGACAGCACTTCCCCGATCTGGTTGCGCAGGTTGAAGCTGCGGCCAAAGAGGGAGCAACAAAGGCCGAACGCCTGCGCATCCAGGCCATTGATGAAATCAGTAAGACCGTTTCCCCCGAATTGGTTAATAAGGCCAAATATGAAGAGCCAATGACCGCGCAGGATCTGGCATTTAATGCGCTCAAGGCAGACGCCGGCAAAGGCCGTCAGTACCTGGAGAGTGCTGCGCTGGATAACGCTGAATCCGGTGCAGCCAAAGTTACCGGACAGCCTCAGGGCCAGTTAACCGGTCAAGAAAAAGATGCTGAAGAGCGCAAGAATAATGCTCAGGGCATTGCGGACTATGCGAACAAAAGGAGGGCCAACTAATGGATCTGTTCAGTAACCTTGACACCATGACCCCGGATAACCTTATGTCCAGCGGCAGTGTCCCCGTGCTGGTAAAGGCAGTCACCCTTAAAGCAGCCCAGGGCAATATCGCCCGGGGTTCCGTACTTGGGATTGTCAAGCTCACTGTGGGGGCCATCGCAGCCGACGAAGGAAACACCGGCGATGCGGCTATTGCGGCTGCTACCCTGGCCGATAATGTACAGACCGGCACCTATACCATCGGGTGTGTCACGGCGCCCAGTGGGGCTGCGGCCAACGATGCTGTATTTGCGGTATTTGCCCCGGACGGTTCCCGGCTGGCCGACTCCACTCAAGGGGTAGCCTATGCTGGCGGTCACTTGATATTCACTATCGGGAATGCCACGGCTGCCGACAGTGTTGTGGGAGACCTGTACACAGTCACCGTCGGTGCTGGATCCGGCCTGGCGGTGTTAGTGGATAGCAGCAAACATGACGGAAGCCAGGAAGCGGACTGCATCCTGACAGACTATGTGGCCACCGGAGCCGACGGTGCTACTGACAACATTGTGGCCGAGGCATACAGAACCGGCCATTTTAACCGCCAGGCGTTGATCTTTGGAGGTACCGACACCGCCGGTGACCACGAAGCCAGACTCAGGGAGTTGGGTATCCACCTGAGCGACCACATTGCATATTAACAAATAAGTATCGAGGAGGTAAAAAGAATTGGCCATTCCCATTTATGAAACCAGGACCATGATGCAGGCCATAGACCTGATTATGCCTGCAAAAGTTTTTTTCCGTGACGTCTTTTTTCCCGACGTTCGCACATTTGTAACTGAGAAAGTTGACGTCGACTACCGTAAGGGAAAGCGTAAGATGGCCCCGTTTGTGGCCCGCAAAAGCGGCGGCATCACCATGGATCGCCAGGGGTTCCGGACAGATACCTACACCACCCCGTATATCGCGCCGCAGCGGGTGATGACGAAGGATGACATCGGAAACCGCTTGCTCGGTGAGAATATCTACAGCACCAGAACTCCGGCACAAAGAGCGCAAGAGCTGTTGGCCATGGATCTGGTAGAGCTCGAAGACATGATTACCCGCCGCGAGGAGTGGGTCTGCCGGGAGATCCTTCTCACCGGGGCCGTAACCCTAAAAGGCTGGATTGATAAAATTGGCGGCACCGAATACGTTGAAGATACCATCGACTACGGATTCACCAACCACGATACTCTCGCCGGAGCCGATGCCTGGGATCAGGATACAAGCGATAAACACGGTGACTTAAAGCGCATTCGCCTTGCAGTTGTCCAAAAAACCGGGCAAAACCCCAATATAGTTGTCATGGCAAGCAACGTGGCTGAGTTGTTTATCAACGACACAAAAATCCAGGCTATGTTTGACAACCGGCGCATGACCATCGGCACCATTGAGCCCCGGGTGCAAAATGACGGACTGACCTACATGGGCACGCTGACCGACCTTGGTCTGGAGATTTACTCCTATGACGAGTGGTTTGTCGACGATGACGGGAGCGAGAAAGCGCTACTTCCCGATGACTACCTGATTATGGGCCGCAGGGGCCTTGGGAGCAGGCTTTATGGCGCTGTCACGCAAATCGAGGAAAGCGACCGTGATTTCCACACCTACGAGGGCACCCGCATCCCGCGGGCTTGGACAGACGTAAATAACGACATGAAAATGCTTCGTGTGGCCTCCCGGCCGCTGCCCAAACCGGATGACGTTGACTCCTGGTACACGCTGAAGGTGAAGTAACCATGGCAGTATTTATTAAGCGCTTTCGCGTGCGTCATAACGGAGTGTTTTACGGCCCGGGCCAGCCCGGAGGCCAGATTCTGGCGGGTCTCTCTGAGGAGGAGGAGGCCCGCCTAATAAGCGGGTCAGACGGCCGCATCGTGAAGTATGAGACTCTATCGGTTATGGAACCCGCTCCGACCGACGAAGAAGTTACCGATGACGGGAAGCCTGCCCCAAACGAAGAACATGTTGATGAAGATGATGAAAAGCCCGCTCCGACCGACGAAGAAGTTACCGATGATGACAGCATTGCGAATCTGAACATTGACGACCTAATCAAGCCCGGACCGGTTGAGAAAGCGGGGCGGTAGAATGCCCGTGTTGAAAGACTACCTGGCCTCCGACCTTGCCATATTTATGAGCCCGGACGAATTTGCAGAGCTCCACGACATTGACGGCCACCAGGTAGTTGCGGTGGTAGACCGGGACGTATTGCGTGACCGGGCTCGCCTATCAGACCGTCGTGAGGGTGTTTATGTCGGAGAGATTATGGTGTTTGTCCGGTCTTCAGACTTGCCCGACAGACCAATCAAGGGCCAGCACGTCAGGCTCGATGGGGAGCTTTATCTTGTGACGGGGTGTGCAGGGAATGCCGGCATGCTTGAAATCACCATGGAGGCGAATGAGGCGTGATTGAATTCAGTGCCGACAGAATAAACAGAGCTATTGCGACGCTGTCCCATATCCCCGGGGCAGCTCCGAGCGCCATAGCAAACGCTATCAACCGCGCCTCCGAGACCGCCAGGACAGAAGCTGCCAGGAAAGTCCGGGAAAGTTACTATATCAAGCACGGGGACGTTATTGGCGCCATCAACATTAAAAAGGCGACTCCAGGTGACCTTGCGGCTGCTGTTATCGCCAAGGGCGGTCCAATTGCCCTGACAAAATTCCAAGTTACTCCGAGGCAGCCACAGCCAGGAAGACGGGCTCCGGTTATCGCCC
>DHGD01000063.1 GCA_002402575.1 Syntrophomonas sp. UBA4807 | reverse complement strand
AAGACTCTTTCACGGCGAAGAGGGCAATCAGTGAAGCCACCAAATCATTACCGGAATGTATGGCTTCGGAAATGACGCTTATAGAGCCGCTTATAAGCCCGATAATTAATTTGGCGGTCATCAAGAGCATATTGCTGAAAACAGATACTGCCGCCGCTCTGGTTTTAATCTCTCTGTCCATTGCCAACCCCCGTTAATAAAAAGCGGGACTTCATACAATTATGAAGTCCCGCGGTGTTCCGCTGCTCAATGAGCCCGGCCGGTGGCCTGACCAAACGCACCGATGTCACTCTATTAAAATTTAGTATAAGTTATCAATCCTTGTCCTGTCAAAGGAAATCACTAATCAGATTTTTTTATCTCATACCATAACGGGCTGGCTATGCAAATGGATGAATAAGCCCCCGCCACAAAGCCGATCAACATAGCAGCTACAAAGAACTTGATAGTAGCGCCTCCTAAGAGCAGCAATGCCGTCAGGGTAATAACTGCGGTCAGAACCGTATTGATGGAGCGGTTCACCACCTGCAAGATGCTTTTGTTAAGGATATTAAGGTAATCAGGCTTCTTGATACCGCGCAGGTTCTCCCTAACCCGGTCAAACACCACGATAGTGTCATTTATGGTAAAACCAACAACCGTCAATATCGAGGCTATGAACGGGGAGTTAACCTCCCACTGGAATATCGAAAATACTCCCAGGACCACCAGTACATTGTGAAGCAACGCCAATACCGCCGCCACTCCGAAGGTCCATTCAAATCGGAAGGAGATATACACCAGCATCAGAGCCAGGCCCAAGCCCAGTGCCATCAGAGCGTTCAGGCTCAATTCCCTGCCGATGGTGGCGCCAACGCTCTCAGCGCTCAGCAGCTCGACCTCACCGAATCTGGTCTTAAGCGCATTGATGATGGCGCGGGTTTGCTCCTGATCCAGCTCGCTGGTGCGGATATAATAAGTATTGTCAGCGCTTTTTTGCACTTCAGACTTTTCCTGGCCCACAGGGGCCAGGGCTTCCCGCACCTCTGTCGCGGCTACATCAGTAGCTATCCTGACATGTACTATGGATCCGCCCCGAAAGTCAATGCCCAGGTTGAGGCCATTCACGAACAGGGATGCCAATCCCGGCAGGATCAATATCAAAGAGATAATGTAGAAAATTTTACGCCTTTCAATTATCACTGTTGTCCCTCCTTATACCCCGTACAGCCGAATGTTCTTGGTCAAGTTAGAAGCCAACACCAGCAGATAGCGGGTAAAGGTCAGGGCAGTGAACATATTTATGACCAACCCTATGGAAAGTGTGACGGCAAATCCTTTAACCGTGCCGGTACCGAAGTACATCAAAACTACCGCGGCCACCAGCGTGGTCAGGTTAGAGTCGAAGATGGTCCAAAAGGCGCGCTTAAAACCTGCGTCGATAGCGGCCTGTAAGGTCTTGCCCCATCTGATTTCCTCTTTGATGCGCTCGTAGATAATGATATTGGCATCCACCGCCATGCCTATCGACAAAACGAAGGCGGCGATGCCCGGCAGAGTTAAGACGGCATTCAGCAAAACCATACTACCCAAAACCAACAATCCATACAGGAGAATAGAGATGTCGGCGATCAATCCCGGTAACCGGTAGTATCCGAGCATAAAGATGAAAACCGCCAGAATGCCGATGATGCCGGCTTTAAGGCTCTTTTCCAGGGAGTCCGCCCCCAGGCTGGGTCCGATGGAGCGTTTCTCCAGAACCGTGAAGCTGACCGGCAGAGCGCCGGAGCGCAGCAGAACCGCCAAATCCTGAGCTTCCTTAGCCTCAAAGTCGCCCTCGATGATAGCGTTGCCATCAGTTATAGCCTGGTTGACCCGGGGGGCGCTGATAACCTCGCCGTCCAGGACTATTACCAGGGGTTTGCCCACATTGGCGGATGTGGCTTTGGCAAAAGCCTCAGCACCTTCTTTGTCAAATTTCAGTTCCACATAGGCTTCCTGGCTGTTCTGATTGATTCGGGCCTGAGCATCAATAAGGTTCTTCCCGCTGACCAGCACATTGCCCTTTTCATCCTGAAACTCCAGTTGAGCCACGTTCTTTAATATGTCGACCGCTGCCTCAGGGTCCTCTTCCCCGGCTATCTCGATAACCACCCGGTCTTTGCCCTGCGGATACAGGCTGGTTTCCCTGACGCCCAGGCTATCCACGCGGTCGCGCAAGATTCCCACCGCTTTTTGAATGGTGTCTTCAGTGATTGGTTCGCCGGGCTTTTCCTCAGCTTGCAGGACTACCCGCAGGCCGCCCCTCAGATCCAGACCGAGGTCAAGGTTGTTGACCAGCGGTTTCTGCAGGAAAACCGCCGCCAGCAACAGCGCTGCCACAATCACCGCACTGATAACGATACTCATGGTTCGGTTCACTTTAATCTCCTCCACAACTTTACTTAAATCAGCTTGGCTCCATTTATGATGAGTTCAAACTCACATTTCAAAAAATCCGCGGCATGCCTGCACATCAACATACGGCTCATAAATATCTCGAAATACTCCATAACCGGACATATTTCGGTATCAATGGCCATCTCCATAGAAATGACCCTTTCTGCGGCATCAATGTTGACTATGGAATATTCCACCGCATAATTGACCCGGTCATGTATATCAAAGGTGGCTACATCGCTATTCCTGACCCGGTTGCGGTGCACATGCGACTTGTCCGCCAGTATCAAAGCCGCAGCCACCTCATTGACGGGCTGGCCGCTGCCTTCGTCATGATTGCCTATAGCGGCGCAGACGACAGCTATTTCGTTCTGAGGCATCCTCATCCGGTGCAGCAATTCCCACGCTATCAGGGCTCCGGACTGACTGTGCCCGTTGCGGTTAATGACATTGCCGATGTCGTGCAAGTATCCGGCTATCGCTGCCAGGTCGGCCATGCGCTGCGGATATTTCAATTTCAGCAATATCTCCCGGCTGAGCCTTGACACCACCGCTACATGGACCTGTCCGTGATCAGTGTACCCGATGGCCTCCAAATGCGCGTTGCCCTGTTTGATGAATCCCTGCACCACCGGGTGGTGTTTTAGATCAGCGGCCTCCAGCATTATTATTCAGCCTCATCCTGGCGGTAGGCTACCGCAGTTTTTAGAAACTCAATCTCGGTATTGTCATTGACCCTCAACATAACGGTCTTTTCTTTAATGCGAGCCACTTCCCCCCTTATTCCTCCTATAGTCACAACCTTCTCGCCTTTTCGCAAGGATTCCAACAGTTCTTTATGTTTTTTCTCCTGCTTCTTGCGGGGTTGTATGATAAACAGATAGAAAATCGCAATAAACCCGCCGAAATATAGAATCATAGTAATTATAGAATTGTCCAAATGTTATCACCCCTTATTATTGTTCAACTTAGTTTGAATTCGCTACCGGCGCCCGATATCCTCTATTATATTTGGTAACCTGCCAGGAAACTATGGTAAAACTCCATATAACGCCCCTGCCTTATGGTCTCGCGGGCTTCCTTCATCAGGTTTACCAAAAAATACACGTTATGGTAGGTTAGCAGCCGATGGGCCAGCATTTCACCCGCCTTGATCAAATGCCTGAGATAGGCCCGGCTGAAACCCTGGCAGACCATACAGCCGCAATCCGCGTCCAGAGGAAGGAAATCCTCGGCATATTCTCGATTGCGCACCGTAATCCGGCCACCTCTGGTATAAGCGCTGCCATGCCGGGCCAATCTGGTAGGGAGTACGCAATCGAACATATCCACCCCACAGCGCATCCCCTCGAGAAGGTCCTCGGGCGCCCCCACCCCCATCAGATAGCGCGGACGCTCCCGGGGCAGGAGGCCATCCATATTCTGCATCACATGATACATTTCCTGTTTGGATTCACCCACGCTTAAGCCCCCGATAGCATATCCGGGAAAATCCAGAGCCATTAGATCCTCAGCGCTTTTCAGGCGCAACTCCGGAAATACATTGCCCTGCACGATGCCAAACAGCACCTGGCTGTCAGAATGATGCGCTTCCCGGCATCTTTTCGCCCACAGCGTGGTGCGCTCCACCGCCTGCCGGGCTTCCTCGTAATTACAAGGGTAGGGCGCGCACTCATCAAAACACATGGCAATATCAGACCCCAGATCCATTTGGATTTGCATCACCTTTTCCGGAGTTAGGAAATGAGACGAACCGTCAATATGGGAACGGAACTCAGCTCCTTCATCGCTGATTCGCCGCATAGCGCTGAGGCTGAACACCTGAAACCCGCCGCTGTCCGTCAACAAACCCCGCTCCCAGTTCATGAAGCGGTGCAGTCCGCCGGCATGCTTGATTAGCTTCTCACCGGGGCGCAGATAGAGGTGGTAGGTATTCGATAAAATTATAGACGCCCCGATCTGGTACAGGTCTTCGGGGGTCAGGGTTTTGACCGTGGCCTGTGTTCCAACCGGCATGAAAATAGGCGTTTCCGCTTCGATATGTCCGGTTTTAAGCCAACCCGTCCGGGCCTGGCATAAGGGATCATTCTTCTCTATTGTAAACATCATGCATCCTCAACTGTACTAGTAAATTTATCCGCTACAGAAAGCGCCGCTTGGGGTAAGTTCCAGAGTTGCCACTTGCTTCCGCCGGTGGTCACATATAAACTTGGCGTCAAAAGCCCTGGTGGGTCGGTCATCAAATCAATATATAAGCATGGCATCTCCGTAGCTGAAAAAACGGTACCTTTCTTGCACAGCGTGCAGATAGGCGGCACGGGTGGTCTCCGCCCCCAAAAAAGCGGACACTAGCATCAAGAGCGTAGACCCCGGCAGGTGAAAATTGGTTATCAGCCGGTCAACAGCCCGAAATTGGTATCCTGGATAAATAAAAATATCAGTTTCTCCCTGTCCGGCCTGGTAGCCCTGCGCTTCATCATAGATGCTCTCCAGGGTGCGAACCACTGTGGTGCCCACCGCGATGATCCGCCCCCCTTTTTGCCTGGCTCTATTGAGGGTCTGAGCAGTCTCAGCATTGACCTGGTAAAATTCGCTGTGCATCTTATGCTGGCGGATATCCTCACAGCTCACCGGGCGAAAGGTTCCCAGCCCGACATGCAGAACCAAGGTAGCCACATCTACCCCCCCGGCCTGGAGCTTCTTCAGCAAGTCGGCGGTGAAATGCAGCCCGGCGGTGGGTGCGGCTGCCGACCCGCTGTGCCGGGCATAGACAGTCTGGTAGCGCTCCGCGTCAAGGGACTCATCCTGGCGTTCAATGTATGGCGGCAGAGGTATATGCCCGGCCTCCGCAATGAAAACGTCTTCATCACAGTTTATCAGCCGCAGCCGCCGCCCCCCGGGCATGTCCATCTCTCCCGTAATCAAGGCCTCTGCATTTTCGTAACCAGGGAAAAAAATGCGGTAACCGGGGCGCAATCGCCGGGCGGGTTTGACCAGGGCTTCCCATTCCTGACCCTGCCTGCGCAAAAGTAAAATTTCCACCTGCCCGCCGCTCTCCTTCATCCCCAGCAGACGTGCCGGAATGACCCGGGTATCGTTTAAAACCAGAACATCGCCAGCGCTCAAATAATCCCCCAGATCTCTAAAAGTGCGGTCATGAATAGCCCCGCTGTTTCGCTCCACCGCCAACAGGCGCGAACTGTCACGGGGCTCCGCCGGGTATTGGGCTATTAACTCCGGGGGCAAATGGTATTGGTATTGCTTTAGATCGTAATAATGACTGCGGCTGTCGTTCGACAATAGTGTTTATCTCCTCCCGCGACGCTCAGTTCAGCCAGGATGCGCATCTGGGCATCGGTAGACATAGTTTTATCTTCTCAATAGCAGATTCAGCAAAATTGTCAAGATAAGGCTCAAAATCAATCCGCTGGCTAGCGGGAAATAAAGAGTAAAATTGCCGCGGCGAATCACAAAATCACCGGGGATGCGGTATCCGCCCCCGCCCAGCTTGCTCAACAGCCATAATCCCAATCCGGACAAAAGGATTAAAACGCCCAATGCAATAAGCAGTCTGGCTATATTATCCATTTCATTCATGGGGTCACATCCTCCGTGTTCAGTATCGCTTGGTGCGATGCGACGTATAGCGTTCCTGCTCGCTATACAGACACCCGCAGTATTGCTGCCGGTACAATCCGGCCTCTTTAGATCGGCTCACAGTTTCTTTATATTGGTCGCGGAAGTCTCGATACAGGAAGGGGACCCCATATTTTTGAGCCGCTATTTCTCCGGCCTCCTTGATTTGGTCGTGCTTCTGAAAAGGGCTGACCAACAGAGTGGTGGAAAAGTAATCGAACTTGCCGGAGCGGGCTATCCGGGCAGTCTGATGCAGCCTGAGCTGATAACATAACTGACAGCGCTTCTGCTCCCGGAAGGTGACGTGGTGAAAATACTCCACCGGATCATAGTCCGCAGCGCCGATAATCTGTAAATCCTGTTGGCGGGCATAGTCCTGCAAAGCCTCTAACCGCTTCTTGTATTCGGTATACGGGTGGATGTTGGGATTATAAAAATAGCCCATAACATCAAAACCCTCTTCACGAAGGGCCGGAACAGGCACAGTGGAACACGGTCCGCAGCAGGTATGCAGCAGTAATTTAGCCATTGCTTACTCCATTTAGTCAACGTTATCACAATTGGAGCTGAACAACTCCGACTTCCAGGTGGAGCTGGTCGGGTATCCCATATGCCGGTAGGCGCTTGAGGTGGCCACCCTCCCTCGGGGGGTTTTTTGTATCAGCCCCAGTTTGATAAGATAAGGCTCATATACATCGCTTAAGGTATCGCCCTCCTCGGACACTACCGCAGCCAGCGTTTCCAAGCCCACCGGACCGCCCCCGAATTTTATTATCAAGGCTTCCAGTATCATTCTATCCACGTTATCAAGGCCGCATTCATCTATCTCCAGGCTGTTTAAGGCCATTTTAGCCAGATCCAGGCTGATCATGCCATCGCCTTTTACCAGGGCAAAATCCCATACCCGGCGCAGCAGGCGGTTGGCGATTCGCGGCGTCCCCCGGGCGCGGCGGGCGATCTCTGCCGCGCCCTGTTTTTGAATGCTTAGCCCCATTATGGCCGCAGCCCGTTCAATTATCAATAGCAGCTCCTCTGCATTGTAGAAATCCAGGCGGCAGTTGATGCCAAAGCGGTCCCTTAAAGGGGAGCTCAAAAGGCCCGGACGGGTTGTGGCTCCGATCAGTGTGAAAGGCGTTAGATCCAGACACAGCGTCCTGGCCCCCGGCCCTTTGCCAATCACAATGTCGATAGCATAATCCTCCATGGCCGGATACATGATTTCCTCCACGGTGCGGTTAAGGCGGTGGATTTCATCGATAAACAATATTTCCCCTGGCTCCAGATTAGTGAGGATTGCGGCCAAATCCCCCGGTCTTTCAATTGCCGGTCCCGAAGTTTTGCGGATCGGCTTGCCAAGTTCATTGGCGATAATGGCAGCTAAAGTGGTCTTACCCAGCCCCGGCGGCCCGCTTAAGAGGATGTGGTCTATACTCTCCTCACGTCCCCTGGCAGCCTCGATAAACACCTGGATATTATCCTTGACTTTGCTCTGGCCGATGTAATCAGCCAGCTTCAAAGGCCGCAGAGTAGTATTTTCTTGATGGTCTTCTTCGCTGAGCAAGTGAGCCGATATCAAGCGTTCTTCCCGCATATAGTGCCTCCCGCCTATTTCTTAAGCCTTTGGGCTTTTTTCTTCAAGACCAGCTTGACGTTTTCTGCCACATTTTGACCCATCTGGCCCTGATTATTCAAGTCCAACAGTTCGGAAAATACCTCGCTGCGGCTGTAACCCAGGGCCTCCAGAGCCTCTATGACTTCATTGAAGGGCAGGGAGCGTTCACTGTCCGGCGGAGTTAAGGCCAGCTCCGCAGCCACTTTGTCTTTCAGCTCGAACACCAGACGCTGGGCCATTTTCTTGCCCACTCCGGGGATGCGCAACAAGGCTTTTTCATCCTGGCTGGCGACGGCTTTATAGAACTGGGCCGGCGCCATAGCGCCCAGCACGTTGAGGGCCGCTTTGGCGCCGATACCCGATATTGACAAGAGCATCCGGAAAAGCTCCAGTTCCGTTTGGTCCAGAAAGCCATAGAGTTTAAATTCATTTTCCGAAACAGCTAAATGGGTATGCAGCAAAATCGTCTGTCCCAGCAAGGGCAGACGGCTTAAGGCCCGCTGATGGACGTATATCTCGTAACCCAGTCCATTTACTTCAACTATCGCCTGATCGGCGCGAATGTCGCGAAGCTGGCCCTTAATAAAAGCAATCATTTGGCAACCCCTTTTGTCGAATTATGCTTTGCGCCCGTAAAGGTCGGACAGGCGATAGAAATTCAGATGGCAGATGGCCGCCGCCAATGCGTCGGCGGCATCGTCTGGCCGGGGCATCTCCTTCAAGGACAAGAGCTTCTGTACCATGTACTGCACCTGCTTTTTGTCGGCGCTGCCATAGCCAACTACCGCCTGTTTGATTTGCAAAGGAGTATATTCGGCTATGCCGATACCTGCCTGAGCGCTGGTCAGCAGTATCACCCCGCGGCTCTGGGCTACAGTAATGACCGTTTTAGCATTTTTAAAATAAAACAACTGCTCCACCGCGACCGCGTCAGGTCTGATAGTTTCTATTAATCCCGACAGTTCGCGATTGATGACCTGCAAGCGCTGCGGCATGGCCATATCCGACATGGTGGTTATCAGGCCATAATCGAGCACTTTGAGACGCCCGCCGCGGTATTCCACCGCACCGTATCCAGTGCGGGCGGTTCCCGGATCAAGCCCTAATACCCTCATAACAATAATTTCCTTACCTTAAGGATACATTTATGATACTTGATATTCTGGGTCAGTGCTATGCATAATTAGCCCAGAAAATAAAGACTAAGACCAGATAATCGGCCTTGTATGTGTCAGGGGACGGTTCTCTGACACGGCTATTAAATCTGACCCTCTGTGTCAGGGGACGGTTCTCTGACCCGGCTATTAAATTCTGACCCTCTGAACTAAATCACGATCCGCTTCTAACAGGCTATTCGTCAGATAGACAGTGTGGAGCAGCGCATTCTGATTTCTCGATGTGCAGGGGACGGCAACCGTCCCCTGACACGTCTTTACATATATTCGTCCAGGCTCTCTAGTGCATCATTTAACATGGCTTCATTGGCAAATTCATATTGACCGTTGCGTATGGCAGCTGCTATGTCTTCGGGCAGGGAGCCGATCTCGATGGTGGTGACTCTCAACAGTTGCTCGTGGCTGCTGTCCGGGCCTTTATAAACTGCCAGCCGCCCTTGATAGGCTTTGATGCGTGTCTTCTCATAATCCTGCGGACACCAATCGCTTACTAGCTGTCTTAAGATAATGGTGTTGTCTTCGATCTTGACCTGGTAACCGTTCTGCTCATTATAAAGCATGCGTATCTCATCAACGGTCTTGCCAATCAATTCAATGGCATTGGGAAAATCAGAAATGATCACATGACCGCAGTGCTGATATTCCCGCTCATATATCACCTGCGTGTTGTTGTCCACCCGGCTCTGCACCGGTTGAATCTCAAAGAGCGGCTTGCG
>DHGD01000011.1 GCA_002402575.1 Syntrophomonas sp. UBA4807 | reverse complement strand
GATGGTTGGCCGGTCGATGTCAATGTTTATCTTCGTGCCAGGAGAATCTATATTCCCTCGGGTCACATCAGTGCCGGTTTTATATTTAAGACGTAGTGACAAATCATTATTACGGTGCATTTATCTCAGACCTCAAGCTGAGCCGGTGTTTTGCGACCTTTCTCTGTACGATCAAAGTCGCTATCAAAGCTAACGATAGTAAGTCGGTATTTCTCGGCGGTTACATATTGATAGGCATCATCAAAGTCCAGGCTGAACTTTGACATTACTTTTATCATCCTTTTCATATCTTCTGGCTTAAGATGTAGCAGAGAAACGGCGCCCTGTCGAAATGCATCATGAACGAATTGTAATAACACCTCGTCCTTATTCAGCTTGTTGAGGACCACTCCGATAGAATGGAAGGCAAAATCGGTAATAAAGAGGCGCTCAGAAGATGTGTGAGCGAGGAAATAACCAACCTCTTCAGACCTTTTCTGTCCCAGCAATCGCTCAAGCCATACATTAGTATCTACCAGATACATAAGTCAGTCACCGCGCCATTCCGAAGCCTTTTTCTGGAGTTCTAACGAGGTATATTGCTCGCGGTAATCGCTGAGTGCACCGGCCCAATCCTGACGAAGTTTTCTCCCTTTCTTCCCAACTTTTCTTTCCAGTAAGAATTCCAGAAAGTCCCGAGCCTCCTCTTCAAGTTCAGGTGGTAACTGTTCGATTAATTCCTTTAGTGTTGGCATATCTTTAATCTCCTCTGCATAATTGAGGCTGTTTAATCTTGTTTAAATTCAAAAGTCAAATTTGTTCCTGACATCTCGCTTAAACTCATTCAAAAGCTAATAACGAATACTCATAAATTATACACTTCCTCCGCTCATCGTAGCCAGTCGATGTCAATGCTGAGATTGTGCGACAAGCCTTGCCATAGCGGAAAAGCAAGGCTATAATCTACGGCAAGGTATAGTCCTGCATGATACTGAAAAAGATACCCTCGTGGGCTGTAGTATTATTTCTCCTCCTCTGCATCATCGCGGTTGCTCTCTGGCTGAGGATTGCCCTCCCCTTTAACCAGGTCTTTGTGAACGACTGGATCAAGCTGACCGGTGTAGATACATATTACTACATGCGGCTGGTGGATAACATCATCAATCACTTCCCCACCCTGACGGAGTTTGATCCTTACTTTGTTTTCCCCGAGGGCAGGATCACAGGCCTGCAGCCCGACTTTTTTGCCTATACCATGGCTGCCGTTGTCTGGCTGTGTGGCCTGGGGGCTCCTGACCAGCACATGGTCGACGTCATCGCCGTCTACATACCTCCGCTGATGGCGGCCGCCACGATCGTCGTAGTGTTTTTCTTGGGCAGGGCGCTCGTCAACAAATGGGTGGGACTGCTGGCAGCGCTTATGCTGGCGATTATGCCGGGCGAGTTTTTGAACCGGTCGCTGCTGGGGTATACGGACCACCATATTGCCGAGGTCATGTGGTCCTCACTGGCCATGCTCCTGTATATGCTGGCGTTGAAGCAGGCGGAAGGCATGGACGTGGCGTACATTCGTGACAAAGGCTGGAAGTGCCTTATCAAGCCAGGCATCACAGCAGCGCTGGGTGGCCTGGTGCTGGGAATATATGTGCTTACTTGGATGGGTGCGCCCCTGTTCATATTGATCATCTTCGTTTACATGGCCGTCCAGATCACGCTGGATCACCTGGCGGGCCGCAGCCCCGTGGTGACGGCCGCCGTGGGCGCAGTTGTGCTGCTAATCAGCCTGATCGTATACCTGCCGAAATCAAGCAGCGTCTTCTCGCTGGTCTCTGTGTTGGGCGGCCTGGTCCTGGCCGCCGTATTCATTGTCATCTCCCTATTTATGAGCAAGAAAAACCTTTCAAGGCCGCTGTTCATAGCCGGCGCAGGCGGATTTGTCCTGCTGGCGGCGTTGCTCATGTATTTGCTCACGCCCGGTCTCTTCCTTACCCTGTTCAACCAGTTGATGGTGGTCTTTGCCTGGAAGCCCGAGACCACCATCATGGAGATGCAGCCGCTGCTGCTGAACAGAGGTATATTTACGTTGGGCATCATCCTGGGGAACTACACCTCCGGCTTGGTGTTGGGTCTGGCAGGCGTGGTGTTGCTGATCTGGCAGGTATGTAAGAAGCAGGAGCAGCCGAAGGTCATGCTGCTCGTGTGGAGCATAATTATATTTTTTGCGGCGCTTGCCATGCGGAGGTCCGCTTACTATTTTTCTGTTAATATCGCACTGCTGGCCGGCATCTTCGCCTGGTGGCTGCTCGAGCTGGCTGGCTTCGGCAAAATGACGGAGCCGGTCCCGGAGGTAAAACCGTCCACACAGCGTACCAGGGCTTCCCGCAAAAAGGCGGCGGCGCAGGCCAAAAAAGGCAGGGGGCGAGTGGTCTGGATGTCTGTTACCCTGCCCATCATCCTGTTTGTGATGGTCTATCCGAACCTGGGTCCCTGGCCTGGAGGGGAAAAGCCATCGATCAATGTGGCGACACAGCCGCTTTTTGCTCCTTCCAATGCCTGGTGTGAGAGCATGGACTGGCTGAGGGAGAACACGCCCGAGCCGCTGGGGGATGCTGATGCTTATTATGGACAATTTAAAACGCCTGGGGAACCGGGTGGATATATTTATCCCCGCGATGCCTATGGTGTGCTGGCCTGGTGGGATTACGGGTACTGGATCACACGCATAGGCCGGCGCATACCTTTCTCCAACCCGGGCACCTCGGCCACGCGTGGCGAGTATAAATTCTTCCTGGCGCAGGATGAGACCGCTGCGGCTGACCTGACCGGGGACATGTATATCCGCTATGTCATAGTGGACTCTGAGCTGGCGTCCTACGAGGGGAAGTTCCACGCCCTGCCCACCTGGAACGGCGAGACCTATCAGAAATACTACGATATATATATACAGAAGCAGGGAGACAAGTACGTGCCCTCCATCCTGTTTCATCCTGAATACTACCGCAGCATGGCCATCCGGCTGTACAACTTCGAAGGCAAAGAGGTGGTTCCTGCCACGGTCGATGTGATTGAGTACAGGCTGGTGCAGATGGCAGATGGACAGGAATTTAAAGAGCTGATTAACGATAACAAGTTTGCCAGCTACGAGGAGGCTGTCAAATTTGTTGAGGATAACAGGGGTAAAAATTATGAGATCGTTGGTGCTGACCCCTACCACAGCCCCGTGCCTCTGGAGGCCTTGAAGAACTTCAAGCTGGTCTACGGCTCAAAGGACAAGACTACACCGGAAAACGGCTCAAACTCGCTGATCAAGATCTTTGAGTATACGCTGTAGCAAAAAATAGATTATGGAATCGATAAAAAAACTATCATCCAGGATTTTTCTAAACACTATCAAGTTTTTCAGCGGCAAAAAGTTTAGCAAATTGCTCAGACCTCTGGGAGGTATTGCCGACAAATTTTTGCAAATATCGGCACCGGGGCATGAATACGAGATAATTGTCAATGGCTATAAGATGCTTCTTCCTATTAAAAGGAATAATAAGATTGATGGCTTTTCATGCGCAATCATAATAAATAGGGTTTGGGAGCCTTATACAACGAATTTATTCAAACAACTTGCCACAAAAGGTATGAATTGTATCGATATTGGTGCTCACGTTGGCTATTTTACCTTGCTCATGGCAGGCCTGGCTGGCGATAGTGGCAGGGTCCTGGCCTTTGAGCCAGCCGCTGAAAATTACAACTTGTTGGTAGCAAACATTAAGCTTAATGATTTTAAAAATGTCACGGCAATTCAAAAAGCTGTCTCCGACAGGACAGGGCAAGCGAAATTGTATTTGAACGGGTCAGGTTCCGGTGGGAATACGCTATATGGACAGGGAAGTGATTATACAGAAAGTATTGCAGTGAATATGGTGAGTATCGATGAATTTCTACATGGAGAGACATACCCTGTTGATATTATTAAAATTGATGTGGAGGGTGGAGAGCTGGCGGTTCTCTCCGGCATGACGAAAACGTGCAGATTATCTGATAACTTGAAGCTCTTTATCGAATTTAATCCGCCTCTTCTTCAGCAAAGTAATACTGACATGGCCGAATATTGGGATAAGCTGGTAGAGCTCGGATTCAAGCATATATTTCTCATAGATGAAAGCCGGGGAAAGCTGGAGGTTGCAGATCTACAAACCGCGATAGATTATTGTAAACAAAATGATTACGAGCGCTTTGTATAAATTGCGTAGCCAGATGGTTGAGCCGGTATTTGGTCAGATCAAAGCTGTGCGTGATTGTGACACATTTATGCGGCGTGGCCTTAAGGCAGCACAAAGTGAATGGCGACTGATTTGCGCAACA
>DHGD01000014.1 GCA_002402575.1 Syntrophomonas sp. UBA4807 | reverse complement strand
TGGGGAAGGATGAGGAAGCATGGGAATGAGTCGCCGGCATGCCATAATTACCGGCATTTCGGAACTGGCTCCTATCAAGAATTCAACCGGGCAGAAAACCCTGGCCCTGCTGACTGAGGCGGCCCGTCTGGCGATAGCAGATGCCGGTCTTCGCAAAGAACAGATCGACGCTCTTTTGGTCACTCCTCCCAGCGAAGACAGCGCCTTTATGTGGCCTGCCCAGGTAGCTGAATATACGCAGATCAGGCCGTTCTTTCTTAATATGGTTGAACTGGGCGGAGCCAGCGCGGTCAGCGCAGTGTCCAGGGCGGCTTTGCTGGTGGAAGCCGGTCTGGCAAAAAACTGTTTATGCCTTAGCGGCGGGGTTTGGGACAGCCAGGTATTCAATACCCTGCAAGGCAAAAAGGCGGTAATGTCACAGGCAGAGATAGATTTTGAACTGCCTTATCTGCCGCTTGGTTTCAACACCGGCTACGCCTTGATAGCCCGGCGGCATATGCACCTTTTTGGGACCACCCCTGAACAGATGGCCAAGGTGGCCGTTGACCAGCGCAAGAGCGCCCTGCATAATCCACTGGCCTTGTTTAATAAAGCCCCTTTGACTATTGAGGAAGTTTTACAGTCCCAGCTCATTACTGATCCATTGCATCTTTTAGAAATTGTTCGCCCTTGCAGCGGTGCCGCCGCAGTGATAGTAAGCGGCGAGCGTGCCGCAAGTCCGCATGACAGTGTTAGTATCCTTGGCTGGGGAGAGGCCTCTAGCCATAACTCCATCGTATATTCTGAGGAGATTACCATAAGTCCGGTAGTGGAATCATCGCGGCGGGCTTTTGCCATGGCTGGCTGCGGCCCCGCCGATATTGATCTGCTTTCCCTTTATGATTGCTATCCTATCACGGTATTGATTACCTTGGAGGATGCCGGCTTTTGCGCCAAAGGCGAAGGAGGTTTATTCGTGACCCGGCACGACCTCAGTTATCAGGGCGATATGCCCTGCAATACACACGGAGGTCAGCTCTCCATGGGCCAGGCTTCATTTGCCGGAGGTATGTCGCACGTTATCGAGGCTGTACGCCAGTTACGCGGCGAGGCGGGAGAGCGTCAGACAGCCAGGAACAACCTGGCCTTTGTAAACGGAAATGGCGGGGTTATGAGCACAGAGAGCAGTCTGGTATTAGGGAGGAACGAAAATGTGTGATCCGACCCAGGTATATTACCAGCATTTGCGCGAGGGTGAATTGTGGCTGCAATACTGTCCTGACTGCAGGCGATATATCTTCTTCCCGCGCAGTCACTGTCCGATATGCTGGGGGCAACGCTGGGAATGGCGCCAGAGCCGGGGCAAAGGACAGGTATACAGCTACAGCGTAATCCGCGTCAGCACACGGGCAGACGAGCAAGTACCCTATATCTATGCTCTGATTACTCTGGACGAAGGAGTACGCATGGCATCGCGGGTTGTAGATTGTGATCTGCAATCGGCTACCGTGGATATGCGCGTGGAGATGGTCCCGGCATCACTTGACGGCCAAATCATGCCGTTATTCCGGCCAATATCAGCCCAAGGGCTTGAATAGCTGACAATGTCGACCTGATTTTTGGCTTTATGTTATAATTTTAACTATATTGTGATAAAGATAAGGAGTCTTATCATGGAATTAGAACAATGCGTTAACTTTGTGCTGACCAAAGCCCAGAATGCAGTACAGCAGCTTTTTAAGGCTGAACTGGCGCCTTACGGCGTCACCCCCGGGCAATACGCGGTCCTAAAATGTCTCTGGGATGAAAATGGACAGACTGCCAAGCAGCTTTCCGAGAGACTTTGTCTGGATGGGTCAACCGTCACCGGAATACTGGATCGCATGGAAAACAAATCCCTGATTGTGCGCCAACCTGATTCAAAGGACCGCCGGTCGGTGCGGGTCATGCTCACAGAACATGGCAAAGCCCTGCAAGAGCCAGTAAATGCCACTATTGAACAGGCCAATAAAAAAGCTTTGCAGAAACTCAACCCCCAGGAGTCAGTTTTGCTCAAAAAACTACTGGAAGAACTAAATCACGTGTAATAACCTTCTATACCACCTTTCCCGGCAAAATAGCAGTCTCATAAGCAGCAAACCGTGCTCGCCATTATACCAAGCATTCGACAAACACCGTGAAATGATCAAATGGGGAATTACTTTGCATACAAATATATGATTGACAAAGTAATTGCCGGTTATATACAATGCAGTTACCGGAGGGGGAGTGTTCGCCTGACTGTATGCTGTGCAGGCGGAAGTATATGTTGAAAAGGAGTGAGTGTAATGGATTTCAAGTTAACCGAAGAGCAGGTGCTGGTCAGAGAAAACATGCGCGAGTTTGGTCGGACCTATGTTGACCCGATAGCGGTAGAAATCGATGAAAATAGCCGCTTTCCGGCCGAGGTCATCAAAAAACTCGGCGAAGGTGGCTGGATGGGGATGCCCATTCCGCAGCAGTACGGAGGAGCCGGCGCCGACTATCTGACCTATGCCATCGCGGTGGAGGAACTGTCCTATTGCTGTGCTGCCACCGGTTTTACTATGTCTGTACATACCGGACTGGTTTGTATGCCCTTGTATCTTTATGGCAGCGAAGAGCAAAAGCAGAAATACCTGACTCCCCTAGCCAAAGGAGAACACTTGGGCGCTTTTGCCCTTACTGAACCAGGAGCTGGAACCGATGTTGGCGCGGCCACCTCAACCGCGGTTCTGGACGGCCGCGAATGGGTCCTCAATGGCACCAAGACCTTCTGCTCCAATGGGCCGGTGGCGGACACATATATTACTTTTGCCTGGGTAGACAAGGAAGAGGGCGGGCGAGCCATGACCTGCTTCGTTGTTCCCAAAGGCACACCGGGTATGAGGGTTGGAGCCCATTTTGCCAAAATGGGCCTGAGAGCCTCCCAGACTTCGGAAATCATCTTTAAAGATTGCCGCATTCCTAAAGAGAACCTGGTCGGCAAGATTGGCGACGGCCTTAAAATCGCCATGAACAGCTTCGACCATGGCCGCATCGGCATTGCAGCACAGGCTGTAGGTATTACACAGGCAGCCCTGGATGAATCCATAAAATATTCAAAACAACGTATCCAATTCAACAAACCCATCAGCAAGAATCAGGCCGTACAGTGGTGGATCGCCGATATGGCCACCGAGGTTGCNNCCTTCAGTAAGGAAGCGGCCATGGCCAAGTTGTTTGCTGCAGAATGCTCCATGCGCCACACTGTAAAAGCGGTTCAAGTTTATGGAGGATATGGTTATGTTAAGGGACAGAAGGTGGAGCGCCTGATGAGGGACGCCAAGATCACAGAAATCTATGAAGGCACTTCGGAAGCGCAGAGAATGGTCATCGCCGGAAACGTGCTGCGCTAAAACATGGTGACATAAATAAAAAGGTTTCAAGGCGCTGTCTGGCTTGACTCTAGGCCAGACAGCGCCTTGTTTTGTCTGATAATAGATCCTTTACGCGGCTTTCGGATTGATATTTATTTACGGTTTATGGCGCGACTGGGGACTGCTTACTTATGCCACCGCCTTTGCCCGCAGGGATATCGAATCGACTTCGGCGAGGTTGGCAGCGTTCCTTTTATGTTCCCGGGAAAAAGGAACCAGCACTGGCAGAATATCGTCTAAATAAATAATATCTGCCTGAATTGGAGGTTTGTAAGATGTGGGGCCAAAAAACAGTTGTAGTGTTAATGACAGCCATATTAATGTTAGTCGCACCCATCCCGCCGGTGATGGCCGACATAAACCCCTCTATTTGTATTGAGGGGGAGCTGCGGCATTTCCAGCCCGGGGCATTGCTGCTTAATGGGCGGACCATGGTGCCGGTGCGTTTTGTGGTCGAAGACCCGGTTATTAATGGAACGGTTTACTGGGACGGCGACTTGCGTAAAGCCGCCTTGGATTGCCGTGGTCACTACCTGGAGTTTGTGATTGGCAGCAATCAGGCCAAAGTCGACGGGGTGGCAAAGCAGCTTGACGCGCCTGCGCTTATTTATCAGGACCGAACCTATGTCCCGCTGCGATTCCTGGCCGAGAACCTGGGGGCTACGGTCGGTTGGGTCGGGAGTAAACAGCAGGTAAATATCTCTTTTGCCTACCGTCCTGAGGTATTTGCTTATTACTACTACAGCCCCTGGGAAGAGTTAACCGCCAATGCCGGTTTGTTTAGCGACATAGTCTTGCGCTGGTTTGCTGCTGACAGCGGGGGTAACTTGAATTATGAATATCAGGACAAATACCAGAAAGTCATGCAGTATTGCCGCCAGCAGGGGATTCGCACCCACCTGGGAGTGGCCTTGATGGATAAAGACGCCTTGCACAGCTTGCTTATCGATCCGGCAGCCCGCCGCAACCTGATTAAACAGTTGACTGCTCAGGTTACTACGGACGAATATGACGGGGTAAACATTGACTTTGAATTCATTCCCAGCACCGATGCCGCCTGTTTCACTCAATTCCTGCGTGAGCTGAAGGCTGCATTGGGAGAGGATAAGATGCTGTCAGTGGCGGTTTTCGCCCGCACCGGCCAGGAGAATTGGCCGGTGGCTTACCAGTACCGGGAAATCGGGAAGATCGTTGACCGGGTGGTGGTAATGGCCTATGACTATTCCTATGCTGACAGTGCACCGGGACCGGTGGCGCCATTGTGGTGGGTCAAGGATGTTACTGCCTACATGATCTCAAATATACCTCGCGAAAAGATACTCCTGGGGCTGCCAACCTACGGCTATAACTGGGCCGCCGGGAAGAAGGCAGTGACAGTTACCGCACCCAGGCTGGCTGAAATTCAGCGCAAATACCGCGTTGTGGGCGGCTTTGACGCCGCCAGCATGAGTCCCTACTATACATATAGCGATGAGAACAACCAAAAGCATACCATCTGGCTGGAGAATGAGGCCAGTCTGGCTGAAAAGCTGAACCAGGCTGCCATTAACCGTCTGGGCGGGATAGCATTCTGGCGCATCGGCAATGGTTTCAACGACCTTTATCAGGTTTTGCGTCACTAACTGTTCAGCCTCAAGTATAGCTATAACCGCAGGACCTGGCACATTCAGCTGTTGCCTGGTCCTGCTTGCTTTGTGCTCTGGTCGGGGTAGACGCTATGTATTATAATATTAATGGCAATTACATGGAAATTTGGATTAGAAGCCGAGGGGAGAGGGAAAAATGTCAACAGAACAACTAGGCTTGTTTGACTTGCCGGATAGGGCAGAGAATCACGAAACACCCCCTAAAGCGGCATCACCGAGCCAAGCTTTTCTGCCCGGAGTTGACGGCGATCACAGTTATCCCCATGTAAAGAC
>DHGD01000145.1:1575-3044 GCA_002402575.1 Syntrophomonas sp. UBA4807 | reverse complement strand
GTCTGCAGTTCATTGGAGAGGTTAATGAAGGAGTTAAAATAGGCATAGGCCAGGTCGCTGCGCGTGATCATGCCAACCACTTTATCCTGGTCGACTACCGGGAGCCGGCCCACACTTCTCTTGATAAGATTCCGCACTGTTTCGTCAGGGTGACCGGTGATCACGTTGGTGGTCATGATCTGATCCACCGTGCTATTGGGATCACCGTCCTCTGCCAAAATCCGATAGAGGTGGCTTTTGGTCAATAGCCCGACCATCCGGCCATGCTCGTCAATGACCGGGGCCCCATCAATTTCATGCTCGATGAATACCCGGCTGGCCTCTCGAATGGTTTGCGCCAGGTTCAAAGTCACCGGGTCAGCGCTCATTATGTCAGAAAGCTTCATAATGATAACCTCACAAATCGGTTGGACATATCAGTCTGTATTCTTCTGTTATTCCCTAGTATAGCACAAGCCTCCCAAATCTTAGGAAGTTATCATCCTTGCCGGGCGGCTTTTAAATGGGCTGGTTGAGGCCGACTGAACAGGTTCTGATTACTAAATACTATTCGGTTGCTGCTTAAACATATGCCCTTCCGGCCATTAATCCAAAACCGCACGGTCATTGACACACACCAGCTCGCGCCCCAAGGCTGCCCAATGTCCTGGGGCTGCTACTTGAAAATGCGCTCCAATGCAGCGTTCAGTCCCGGGAAGATAAACGACTGGGCCAAATCAGACCCTTTGAAGGTGATGTACCGGTCAAAATCATTGTCCTTAAAAAGGTACACCATAACCTCCCGGTTTAGCGGATTGACGATCCAGTATTCCTCCACCCCGCAGGACATATAGAGGTCGAGTTTCTTGATCAGGTCCATGCGGCGGGTCCCTTCCGACAGGATCTCCACCAGCAGGGCCGGCGTCCCCATATAATAGTCTTTCTCATTGAGGTGTTCCTGCAGGTCGCAGATAACCATGATGTCTGGCTGCACCACATTGATATTTTCGGGGTTCCGCCTGAGGGTGATGTCATATGGGGCTACGAAGGGAGCGCACTTTTTGCCTTGAAACCAGTTGTAAAAGATACCGAACAATTCAGTCAGAGCCAGCTGATGCCGGGTTTTGGGCGAAGACTGCAGGTATATCTCACCATCGATGTATTCGTATCTCTCCTCACTGTCCTCCGTGAGCTCCACAAATTCCTCAAAAGTTGCCTTGCGGCCCCCATAGCTGAAATCTTTCGCCTTCTCGCCGACCATAATTGCTGCCGGCTTCTCAGCATCGTGTTTTATGGCTGACAATGTGGCAATTTCAAGCCCATTGCGGGTGATGATGACATCTTCTTGAGCCGCCAGCATCAGATATTTGCCGAAATTATTCTGCACTTCGGTAGAGGGCACTTTCATCCGCCATCCTCCTTTTATGAACAGATTAGCTAATTTAGCTAATTATATGGTAGCCAACTATTGCCGCAAATGCAAATCCAAA
>DHGD01000145.1:0-1447 GCA_002402575.1 Syntrophomonas sp. UBA4807 | reverse complement strand
GCCAGACAGGCCGACCGCCTGCTGGATATTGTGGCTGTGGAGCTGCAAGGCCGGTGATAAAAGACTTTAAGACCGCAGCTATTCACTAACCAGTATTAAATAGTTTAAGTTGTTAAAGAGGCTGCCCGGTCCGTCCTTTTGTTTTGTTATACTGGTAAAAAATGGAGGAGGAATCGTCAATGGTTTACCAACCCGAAGTGATCACACCTCGCGCCGAACTGGAAGACCGCGCCGCCCGGCTGCAGGATTTGATGAAGGCTCAGGATCTGGATGGCGTCATCATCATGCAGAACGCGGACCTGTTCTACTTTGCCGGTACCATTCAGCGCTCCCACCTTTTCATTCCCACCGCGGGCGACCCGGTTTTACTGGTCAAAAAAAACTATGAGCGCGCCACCCGCGAATCGCAGCTCAAATACATCCGGGATTTTCCCAATGTCAAAGAGCTGCCCGCTGTGCTGGAAGCGCTGCTGGGCCACCCGCCCCAACGCCTCGGTTTGGAGTTGGATGTTGTCCCCGCCAATCTGCTGTTCTTTTACCAGGAGCTCTTACCCGGGGTGCGGATTGTCGATGCCAGCCTTCTTATCCGCCAGGTCAGAAGGGTTAAATCGCCCTACGAAATCGAACTGATTAAGGCGGCTGCCCAACTTAATTTTACAATGTTCTCTCATGTGAAGGAGTTTCTGCGCGAGGGGATTTCGGAAATTGAGTTTGCCAGCCAGCTGGAAGCGGTATATCGGCAGGGCGGTCACCAGTGTTTTATACGCTGGCGCGGCTTTAATGCAGAACTTGTCTACGGTCATTTGATGTCGGGTTGGAATCTGGCGGTACCCAGCTTCATTGACGGTACGACCGGAGGAAGCGGATTAAATCCATCTTTCCCGCAAGGGTCTGGACATAAGCTAATTACCCGGGATGAACCTGTCATGGTTGATTATGTGGGGGTGCTGAACGGTTATATGGTCGACCAGGCCCGCTTCTTCTGTATCGGCAGGCTCAAGCCCCACCTAACCAAAGCCTATGCAGTGGTTATCGAAATTCAAGCTGCGGTTAAAGAAATGTCCAAACCAGGCGTTTGCTGTGCCGATGTTTATCAGGCCGCCGTGCAGATCGCCCATAAGAACGGTTTAAAAGACCACTTCATGGGCTATCCTGAACCGGTGTCATTCATAGCCCATGGTATCGGCATAGAATTAGATGAGCTGCCGGTTATGGCACGGGGCTACAACGTGCCGCTGGAAGAGGGCATGGTTTTTGCGCTGGAGCCCAAATTTGTGTTTCCCGACGGAGCGGTGGGCATCGAAAACACCCTGGTGGTCACCAGGCAGGGCCTTGAGAACTTGACTGTCTTTGACGAGACTATCGGCTACTTGCCATAGCTGCAGAGCCGATTCCGTTCCATAAAAAATTGAAGGTGATTTTTGGCGGAGGGGTAATCCCCGCGCAC
>DHGD01000139.1 GCA_002402575.1 Syntrophomonas sp. UBA4807 | reverse complement strand
GTCACCAAGAGCGCCCTGTTCAGCCTGGAAGAAAGGGTCCACTTGATCAGGGAGAGCGCCAGGCACATCAATAACGTTGAGGTTGACTGTTTCTACGGTTTGTTCGCCGATTACCTGCGCCGCAAAGAGGCCTGTGCCATTATCAGGGGCTTGCGCACCGTAACCGACTTTGAGTATGAAATGCACATGGGCATGATGAACAAAATGCTCATTCCAGATATTGATACCATATTTATCATGTCTAACACCGATTATATCTTCGTCAGTTCCAGTGGAGTCAAAGAAGCTGCCCTTTTAGGGGGCGAAGTGGGTACTCTGGTTCCCGGAGTGGTGAAACACGCCTTGGATGTCAAAGTGGCCCAGGTTCTGACCCAAAGATAGGTGAAAAACGGCAGATAAGACCGGCTTTTAGGGAGACTCGGTCAAGAAATAAGATTGGGCAGAAAGAGGGCTATCTGCGGGAACAATATCAACAAGGCCAGGCACACCGCAATAGCCGTCAGGAAAGGCCATATGCCTTTGAAGACAGTCTCTAAGGGTACATCCGGAGCGACACCCTTAATGATAAACACATTCATGCCTACCGGCGGGGTTATTATGCCCATGCCCACCACCAGAACAATTATGACTCCGAACCAGATGGGGTCATATCCCAGGGTGTTGGTAACTATAGGGAAAAATATAGGGATGGTCAAGAGAATCATTGCCAGGGCATCTATAAAACAACCCAGCACCAAATAGATGATCAATATGATTGCCATAACAGCGTAAGGCGGGAGATTCAAAGCCCCGGTCCAGGAAGCCAGTTCAAACGGCACCCGGCTGATGGCCAGAAAACGTCCGAAAATCATAGCCCCGGCGATAAGCAGCATAATCATGGCTGTGGTCCGAGTGGTATCATACAAGGATTTTTTGAAGCCCTCCCAATTCAGGCTTTTACCCAGCAATGCGGCCAGCAACACTCCAAAGGCGCCAACCGCACCCGCCTCAGTGGGAGTAAACCAGCCCATGAAAAGCCCCCCCATGGAAATCATAAAGACCAGCAAAACCTGCCCCAGGGCGCCTTTCAAGGCATCCCAGCGTTCGCCCCAGTTGGAGCGCGGCCCGGCCGGTCCCAGTTCAGGTTTCCGCCAGGTCAAGAGCCAGATGGTAAGCTGATACGAGACCATCAACAATATTCCCGGCAAAATGCCGGCCATGAACAACTTACCCACTGATATCTCGGTTGCCATGCCATAGACTATAAAGATCACACTGGGGGGAATCAGAATCCCTAGAACTCCTCCTGCTGCCACACTGGCGGTAGCTAAAGAAGTGTCGTATTGGTATTTCTTCATTTCTGGCAGAGCGATAGCGCCCATGGTAGCCGCGGTGGCGGTATTGGAGCCACAAATGGCTCCAAATATGGCACAGGCAGCCTGAGTGGCTATAGCTAATCCCCCGGGCCAGTGCCCGATGAGTTTGTAGGCAAAGACATACAAACGGGTGCCGATGCCGGAATAATAAGCCAAAAACCCCATCCACACAAACATCGCAATCACGCTCAGGCTGTATGAAGAAAAAGTGCTGAATAATTCCTTGGCAACCATATCCAAGGCTGCAGTAGCCGAGGTCAGATAAGCAAATCCAGCGAATCCTACCAAGGCCATGGCATATGCTATAGGCATACGCAAGGTCAATAGAGCCAAAAATACAATAATACCGATCAGGCCTAGTTGTGATGCGCTCATATTAGCTTCCATGCCTTCCCCACCGATACCGATATGCGTTGCAGCAGAACCAGGCACAAAGCCAGGAGGCCAAATGTGATCAGGTAAGATACTGGATACATGGGAATCTGTGCTGTAGAACTGACCAATCCTGAGGCAAGCATATCATAGCTGTAATCAAACATATAGCTGGCCGCCAATCCCCAGAATCCTAAGGACAAAATCCCGGTAATGATTTCCGAAACGGCCTGAGTGCGAGCAGGTAGTTTCTCCATCACGAAATCCACCGCGATCTGCCCGTTGCAGAAGGCGCAGTAGGCCAGAGCAAAACCTATGGTTACCGCCGTAAGAATATTGACATACTCGATAGTACCTAGCAAAGGTTGGTTAAACAAGGCTCTGAGCAGGATATTGACGACCACCACCGCCATTGTAAGAGTTACACAAAGAGCAGCGATATTATCCAGGAACCTCCCCAGGCGTTCCACTAAGCCGCTGAATTTTTTCATGCTTCACCCTCCTTACATTTCGGCGTTGTACTTGGCAGCCAGAGCTTTTACCCCGTCCAGAATCTGCTGTCCATTTATCTGCATAGCATTCATAGCGTTTACGTACTCTTTCTGAATCGGTTCCACCAGCATGATCCAGCGTTGGCTTTCTTCGGGGCTCAATTCTATTACTTGCATACCCTTTTGTTCTACCGCCCATTTGAGTGCGTTTTCATTTTGCTGATCCCACAAGCTAGAAGCCACTTGATCAAAATACTTTTGGCTGACCTGAAGAATGGCCTGCTGCGTCTCGGCTTCCAAGGCGTCCCATTTAGTTTTGTTTATAGTCACGAAGAACAGAGTGTTGTACAGGAAGGGGGTTTTGGTAAGATGCGAGGTGACCTCGGCCTGCTTCCAGCCTTGCAGCACCTCGTCAGGCCCCAAATTGCCTTTTACCACCCCTTTGGAGAGGGCTTCATAAGCCTCTGATTGGGCCATGCCGACTGGACTGGCTCCAAGCGCGGCCAGGGTCTTGGCGCTCAAACCGGTGGCGCGGATCTCCATGCCTTTTATATCCTCCAGTTTGGTAACCGGTGTCTTGGTATACAGGTCGCCGGGGCCGGTGGTAAATACCATCAGCAGTTTAGTGTCCTGCACCTCTTTGGGGTTTAGCGACTGAATGGTTTCCCAGGCTACTTTGCTGCCCACCCGGGAACTCTCATAAGTTATCCCCGGCAGTTCCAATACCTCCAGCACCGGGAAGCGCCCGCGAGTATATGAAAAACAGGAAACACCTGCGTCTGCCACTCCTTTAACCACACCATCATAAATATCGTTGGCTTTCAAGAGGGTTTCTCCCGGATAGCTGGTAATCTTCACTTTTCCATTGGTGACTTGATTGATTTCTTTGGCCCAGGGTTGGATCAACTGTGTTTCCACCGGATGAGTGGCGGGCCAGAAGTGAGCCAATTTCAATTCCGTTGTTTTGCCTTCGGCCGCGCTGGGAGCACTCTTTTGGCCGCACCCGGTCAGGGCGCCGCAACCTAGCAGCAACACCGTGATTAAGACCCAGGCGAGGCGCTTTCTCAATCCTTTGCCTACCTTCCTACTGACAGCCTTCACATTTTCATCCTCCCTTTTGTTTTTTTGCCCCAGGTAAAGCAAAAGACCCCCGCAGGAGTCATTAAAAAATGCAAAATCCCCAGATAGGTATATGACCAACCGAGGCATCGCATCCCAAGCCCTACCATTCTACTTTTCCTACGCATATGCAATTTTAAGCGTCATGAACGGAAATCGCCATACTACTGGAAATATCTTACCATTTACACCATATAGGTGGCAAGTCTGCTAAATTATATGTACGGGGCAGTAATCTTATGATAACTACAGGAAACTTATCCTTACCGCCTCACAAGATATTTTTCCCTTTATGTTTGGGGATTCTGATCTCTTAACACGGTTCTTTGACAGTTGAACAGG
>DHGD01000012.1 GCA_002402575.1 Syntrophomonas sp. UBA4807 | reverse complement strand
TGTGAGGAGCATATTATATGGAATCTGATTGGCCGCAAGAGAGCCTGGGAATATATGTGCATATACCTTTTTGCCTGAGGAAATGCGCTTATTGTGATTTTTATTCCGTAAGCGGGGCGGGGCCTGTTGAGCTGGAAGCCTATACTGCCAGGCTGTGCCTGGAAATTGCAGATTGTCCGGTTGAGAATCGCAGCGAGCCGGTTGACAGCATATATTTCGGCGGGGGCACTCCCAGCCTGCTGACTCCGGCGCAGCTCGGCAGAGTGATTGAAGCCTTGGCATCCTCATTCAATGTGCAGCCGCACAGCGAAATTTCTATGGAAGCCAACCCGGCCACGGTTGACCGGGACTCTCTCAGAGCCTACCGGGATATCGGCATTAATCGCATCTCCCTGGGTGTGCAAAGCCTGCAGGATCAGGAACTACACGTTTTGGAAAGGCTGCATTCCGTGGCGTCTGCCCGGGAAGCCACAAAAGCAGCCCGGCTGGGCGGATTTAAAAACCTGAACCTGGATTTAATTTATGGCATCCCCGGGCAGACTATAACCAGCTGGATGGAGACGGTGCGAGAGGCAGTGAGCTTTGAACCAGAGCATATCTCGATGTATCTTTTACAGCTGGATGAAGAGACTCCCCTGGCCCGGGCTATAGCAGCAGGCAACCTGCAGGCGCCTGCTGAAGAAGAATGCGAGGCCATGTACTATCAAGCGCTCGATTATGCGCAGCATATGGGCCTGCAACAGTATGAAATCTCCAATCTGGCCATGCCCGGGCGCCAATGCCGCCACAATCTGCGCTACTGGCAGTTCGGCGAATACCTGGGCTTTGGAGCGGGAGCGGTGAGCCGGATAAAGGGGCGGCGCTGGATGAACAGGCCGGATCTGGATCTGTATATGCTCGATAACAAAGCAAATATGAAAAGACAGCTCCTGCTGGAAGAAATGAGTCCTCGTCAGCAGGCGACGGAGGCAGTTATAATGGGGCTGCGTCTCACCGAGGGATTAAACCTTGATATTATTAACCAACGTTTCGGTCTTGACCTGTTGAGTGCATATGAGACGGAAATAGAGAAAAATATAATCCAGGGAAGTCTGGAATTGGAACACGGCTGGCTGCGGCTTACGAAAGCGGGCATTATGGTTTCAAACCAGGTTTTATGCGGGTTTGTTGAATAAATTCCGGGCTTGACAAAGAAGTAATAGCGATGATATTTTTTATTAAGTAAGGATTAGCACTCAACCCAAGTGAGTGCTAACAGGGTGATCGCTATGACCTTGGATGAACGCAAAAAGAGGATATTGGAATCAATCATAAAAGATTATGTGGAAACTGCTGAACCGGTAGGCTCCAGAGCTGTTGTCAAAAAGCACAACCTGCGTATCAGTGCGGCCACAGTACGCAATGAAATGGCTGACCTGGAAGATATGGGCTACCTGGAACAGCCCCATACTTCGGCGGGGCGCATACCTTCTGAAAGCGGGTTCCGCTATTACGTGGACTGCATGATGGAGCGGGAAAACCTGGTGGATGACGAAGTCGAACTCTTACAGAAAATCCTGAAAGATAATTTGCAGGACTGGGACAATGTGATTCAATCCATAGGCAGTTTTCTTTCCCAGGTTACCCGTTATACCTCATTTATAATTGTTCCCACCATCAAGTTTGACGAATTCAAGTATATCCAACTGGTGCCGGTAGAGAAGGGCAAGGCCATGGTAATAGTGGTCACTGACACCGGGGTATTGATGCACCGCCGTATTGATGTTCCCGAATCGGTGGAAAGCAAAGACCTGCAGAGTATTAATGAGGTCTTTAACCGTCTGTTTGCTGGCAAAAAACTTTCTGATTTGCGCAAGACTGACCTGCAGACCGTCAGGGACGAACTGAAGCTGCGCAAAAAAATAATCGACCATATATTGGAAGCCATTGATAACCTGGCTGATAACAGCGGAGAGGAAAAGGTGGTTATCAGCGGTATCCTCAACATGCTCAATGAACCGGAATTCAAAGACCTGGAAAAACTTAAGAAAATACTGGCCATACTAGAAGCAGACACTGTTCTTAAGAACCTCTTACCCGAAACCAGCGGCGAAAAAGTGGATATTACCATCGGGCGCGAGAACCGCCTTGACGAGGCCAAAGAGATGAGCATAGTCCTGGCCGGATACAAGGTTTTTGGCGAGGTCGGACGGGTAGGTGTGATCGGGCCAGTGCGTATGGAATATTGGAAAGCCGCCGGTACGGTTGAATCGGTGCGCACTATAATAGACGAGGTGTTGCAGAAGTATTACTAGGCTGAACCAGGTGTCCCCGGCAGATTACGTTTAAAACTTGATTCGGCAGAGAGAACTATATTTGATTATACAGAGGTGATCAAGATGAACACAGATGAACTAAACATCAACCAGCAGCAATCAACCAGTGCGGAAACCCCGGTAGTTGATCAGGCTTCAGCCGATGCTCAGGCCGAATCCCTCAACTCATTGCAAGAGAGCCTTCAGGCCGCCCAGGAGGAGAGCAGGAAGAATTATGATCTCTACCTGCGGGCTGTGGCGGAGATGGAAAACCTGAGAAAACGCCATCAACGGGAACGGGATGAATATCTCAAATTCGCTTCCCTGCCCTTGATTAAATCCTTGCTTACGGTAATAGATGACCTGGACCGGGCTTTGGCTATGGCCGCTCCCAATCAGGATTATAACAGCCTGCACAAAGGCATTGAGATGGTTTGCCAGCGGCTTAAGGAAATTGTATCCAGTGCCGGAGTAGAGCCGGTGGAAGCTTTGGGGCAAGACTTCGATCCGCAGTATCACCAGCCTCTGGCGGTGGAGGCAAGTGCCGAACATCCGGATAATATCGTGATTGAGGAATTGCAGAAGGGTTATGTGATGCATGGCCGGGTCATCAGGCCTAGTCTGGTCAAGGTCAGTGGCTGATATTGCCGCTAGTTGTTGCATGCAAATAATAGTTCCAGAAATGTGGAGGTGTGTCAGATGGCAAAAGTAGTAGGAATTGACCTGGGTACAACCAATTCGGTTATTGCTCTGATGGAAGGCAGCGAGGCCAAGGTCATCACCAATGCGGAAGGTGAACGCATCACCCCATCGGTGGTAGGTTTCTCCAAAAGCGGTGAGCGCCTGGTAGGCCGGGTTGCCAAACGTCAGGCCATTACCAACCCTGAACGTACCGTACTGTCGATCAAACGCCGCATGGGTACTGATTACCGGGTCAAGATTGATGATAAGAGTTATACCCCTCAGGAAATATCAGCCATGATCCTGCAGAAAATGAAGACCGATGCCGAAGCTTATCTAGGTGAGAAAATCACTCAAGCGGTCATCACAGTGCCCGCCTATTTTACCGACGCCCAGCGCCAGGCCACCAAGNNCAAGGATGCCGGCAAGATCGCCGGCTTGGAAGTGCTGCGCATTATCAATGAGCCCACCGCAGCCGCCCTGGCTTACGGTATGGACAAAGAGAATGCCCAGACCATCCTGGTATTCGATTTGGGAGGGGGCACCTTCGACGTATCCATACTGGAGATCGGCGACGGGGTTTTTGAAGTCAAGGCTACCAGCGGCAACAACCGTTTAGGCGGAGATGACTTTGATGACAAGATAATCAGCTGGCTGGTAGCTGAGTTTAAAAAAGAACACGGGGTTGACTTGAACAACGACAAAATGGCCATGCACCGCCTCAAAGAAGCGGCCGAGAAGGCCAAACACGAGCTTTCCACTCTTATGAGCACCGATATCAATATACCTTACATCACTGCCACCCAGGACGGGCCCCTGCACCTGGAAAAAAACCTCACCCGGGCGCGTTTCAATGAGATGACCGCCGATCTGGTGGAGAAGACTATGGGACCGACCCGCCAGGCTTTGAAGGATTCGGGGCTCAAGCCTGAACAGATCGACCGCGTCATTCTGGTGGGCGGCTCCACCCGCATCCCGGCGGTTCAGGAAGCCATCAAGAACTTTATCGGCAAAGAGCCTTACAAAGGCATCAATCCCGATGAAGTAGTGGCTGTGGGCGCAGCTATCCAGGCCGGGGTTTTGGCTGGAGAGGTCACCGATGTTGTCCTTTTGGATGTTACCCCTCTATCCCTGGGCATCGAAACTTTGGGCGGGGTGTTTACCAAGATAATCGAACGCAATACCACCATTCCCACCGCTAAGAGCCAGATTTTTACTACCGCTGCCGACCAGCAGCCTTCGGTGGATATACATGTTCTGCAAGGGGAAAGGAAATTGGCAGCCAATAACGTCACCCTGGGCAGGTTCCAGTTGACCGGCATCCCGCCTGCGCCGCGCGGGGTTCCGCAGATCGAGGTCAAATTTGACATCGATGTCAACGGCATCGTCAATGTAACCGCCAAAGATCTGGCCACTAATAAAGAGCAGAAGATAACCATCACCTCCTCCGGAGGGCTGTCCGATGAGGAGATCAAGAAGATGATGGAAGATGCCGAACGCCATGCTGCCGAAGATGAGGAACGCTTCAAAGAAATTGAAGCCCGAAACACTGCAGACAGCTTGATCTATCAGTCGGAAAAGGTTTTGCAAGAAAATGGCGACAAAATAGACGCTGCTTCCAAACAAACTGTGGATGATGCTGTAGCAGCCTTGAAGACCAGCCTGGAAGGCAGCGATGTAGAAGATATCAAGGCCAAAACCGAGGCTTTAACCCAGGCTTTCTACGCTGTGAGCAGCAAGCTGTATGAACAGGCCGGCGGAGCGGCAGGTCAGACCGGCGGTCAGGCAGAAGGCTCCGGCGATGACGGGGTGTTCGATGCCGATTACAGCGTCGAAGATGATAAATAGTCAGCCGCAAATTGTGGAAAGGAATAAGAAGCAGCTTAACATAAGTTATAGAAAAAGCTATGTACATCGTATAATATATAGATGGTTGCCTCGATCCTAATCGGCTGAGGCTCTTAACCAAACAGAGGCACGAGCGACCCGGAAGCCCTAAGGTTTTCGGGCGCAGCCTATTATCCAGGAAGGTGGATTCATATGCCCGCAAAAAGAGATTATTATGAGCTGCTAGGGGTGAGCCGCAACGCTACCCCGGAGGAGATAAAAAAAGCCTATCGCCAGTTGGCTCGCAAATACCACCCTGACGTCAACAAGGACGATCCCGAGGCCGGAGAAAAATTTAAGGAGTTCACTGAAGCCTACGCGGTTCTAAGTGACGCGCAGAAACGGGCAGCTTACGACCAATACGGGCATGCCGCTTTTGAGCCCGGGCAGGGCGGCCCCGGGGGCTTTGGCGGTTTTGATTTTGACATTAATGATTTTGGATTCGGGGATTTATTCGATGTCATATTCGGCGGCAGTGCCAGCGGGCGCAGCCGCCGGACACAGAAAGGGCCCCGCCGGGGAGCGGACCGTGAAATACGAGTGGATATAAGCTTTGAAGACGCCATGTTTGGCATAGAACGCGACCTGGAACTGTCAAGGGTGGAAACCTGCGAGCAATGCGAAGGCAGCGGGGCTGAACCGGGCACTTCCACCAAGACCTGCCCGGCCTGCAATGGCAGCGGGCAGGTGCGCAGCGTACAGAGCACCCCGTTTGGGCGTTTTGAATCCGTCCGGCCTTGCAGCCAATGCCGCGGCGAAGGCAGGATAATTGAAAAAGCCTGCACTTACTGTCATGGCACCGGACAGGAGCGCAAAACCCGCAAGATAAATGTGCGTATTCCCGCTGGGGTGGATAGCGGATCACGACTGCGTATATCCGGCGAAGGCGAGATGGGCAGCTATGGCGGGCCTCCCGGCGATCTTTACATCTTGATAGCGGTAAAACCACACCCCCGCTTCAAACGTGAGGGCTACAATCTCATCACCACTTTGGAAATCAATTTCGTACAGGCGGCTTTAGGCGCCGATGTCACTATAGACCTGCCTGGCGGTGCAGTACACAACCTGCATATACCGGAAGGCACTCAGCCGGGAACCGTTATTACCGCTAAAGGCAAAGGGGTGGCTCATGTGCAGGGGCACCGCATAGGGGATCTCAAAGTCAATGTCGAGGTGCGCATTCCCACCCGGGTCAGCAAAAAACAGCGCGAACTATTGGAGGCTTTCTACGATGGCGGTGAAGAGCAGAAGCCAGGACGCAAAGGCATATTTGACAAGTTTAAGGACGCGATCGGTTAGGGGTATTAAGCTTTGAAATGGATAGAACTATGTGTGTTGATTGCCGGCCCGGGTGTTGAGCCCGTGGCCGCATTATTTCACCTTCTGGGCAGCGGCGGAGTAATAATAGAAGACCCTAAGCTGACACATACCTTCATGGAACCGGTGGATGAAGATAAAGCTCCCTGCTGTGAATTCAGCAGCCCCGGTCCTTACCGCATAAAAGCCTACATCCACGAGGAGCGGGAGCTTATGGAGCAGATAAAAGCCGGGCTAAATGAGGTGCAGCGAGTGACCGGATGCGGCTGGGAGATGCACTGCAGCGAAGTCAGAGATGAAGACTGGCAGGACGGCTGGAAGAAATACTACCACACCTTTCGGGTAGGGCAGCGCCTGGTCATAAAACCCTCCTGGGAAGAGTCGGTTGCTGGAGAAGATGATGTGGTCATAGAAATTGACCCTGGTATGGCCTTTGGAACGGGCACTCATGCCTCCACCCGCTTCTGCCTGATGCTCATCGAGCAGTATGTTGAGGGCGGCGAGAAGGTCGTTGACGCCGGATGCGGTTCAGGGATCCTCTCCCTGGCAGCGGCCAAACTGGGCGCGGCTGAGGTAGCAGCCATAGATATTGATAGTGTGGCGGTCAAAATCGCCACACAAAATGTGATACTGAATGAACTGGAAGACAAAATCAAGGTATATTTAGGAGACATCTGTACAGATATCCCCCCCCAACCGGTTGACCTCTTGC
>DHGD01000073.1 GCA_002402575.1 Syntrophomonas sp. UBA4807 | reverse complement strand
TGCCAATTCCGCCACATCGGCAAGTATATTTCAATTTCCCTCTCCCTAATCCGCCTTTGGAATCTAAAGGGATATGGTAAAGGGATATGAAAAACCATAGAAACTATGAAGCTATCAGAAACCCGGCAACCACGCGGGTTTGGGAGCCGCCGACCGGTTGAAAAGAGGCTTCCGCGCAGTAGGACTTAAGTCGCGCTCGTCTGCCAATTCCATCCTAGCAGCTTATTTCTTCAAGGCAAGAATAATTATAAATGGCCCTGTCAGGCTTGTCAAGAACGGAGATTAAGGCAGACGCCGGAGGGGCTTTGACATTGGGCTTAAACGGCATCAAAACCATAATAAGGAACGCGAAAAACAGAGGAAAACAGAGACTTGCAAAGGAATTTTAAGATATTATTAATGCGGGCATCTTGTTATGGATGGCTTAGCCCGGTTCAACTCTATTGATAAGCCCCATATTGACAGGCGATGGCCAAGCGGCCGTTTTAAATACACTTTGCATTTAGGAGTTAGTATATGGATGCCGATATCGAACTGGTGAAGCAAACTCTTCGGGGAGATAAGGAGGGGTTTGAGAAGCTGGTTTATTTGTACCAGGATAAGGTCTACTCATTATGTTACAGATACAGCGGGAATGAGGAAGACGCCTTTGATCTGGCTCAGGAGGCTTTTATCAAAGCCTATCGTTCGCTAAGTACATTTAAAGGTAAATCGCGTTTCAGCACCTGGTTATACCGGGTGACCACCAATGTTTGTCTGGATGAGTTGCGGCGCAGGAGGCGCGATATTCAATCCCAATCCCTTGACCAGCCGGTTACCGGGTCCGACGGAGAGATGAACCGGATAATACTGGATGAAAGCCAGTCTATTGACACTTGGTATGAAACCAAAGAACAGGCCGAGTACATACAATCCTTGCTGAATGAGTTAAAACCCGATCATCGCATGGTGCTGCTGCTGAAAGATATTATGGAACTCAGCTATGAAGAGATTTCCCAGGTCTTGAACATATCCACCGGAACCATAAAATCCCGGCTTAGTCGGGCCCGGGATTTGCTGAGAAGAAAATTACTCGAAAGGGAACTTTTACCGTAAAGTCCTCGTCATATAAATCTAGGAGGGCTAAGCGGTGAAAAAGGGATGTTCGCAGATACGTGCCTTATTGTCGGCTTATCTGGATGAGGCTGCCGGAACGGAAGAAACCCGGATGGTTAAGGAGCACCTGCAGTCCTGCGCCAGCTGCCGGGAGGAGTTATCCCAGCTGCACCGCCTGTGCCGGATATTGCTCAGTATGGAGAAGCCCCAGGTTGCTCGCGGCCTATGGGAATCCATTAAGAAACGGTTGTAGTGATGCCTTAAACGGCAGCTTGACGCCTTTTTGAGATTCTGAATAGGTTGTGAGGAAAGCCCGAAATCAATAGAAAGCGGCCCAAGTTCTGTCACTGGTTTTTTAGAGACGAGGGCTTTTTTATTTGCCATCTATTATCAGATTGGATTTGCACAACCTTTATTACATAGAAAACAAAGGTGATATAATTTACTAAAAACGTGTTCGGAGAGTGAATTGATTGGCACAGACCAAATTGATGTTAATAGATGGTAACAGTCTGCTTTTTAGAGCTTTCTACGCCTTGCCGCTTCTGCACAACCGGGAAGGAGTATATACCAACGGGGTTTACGGTTTTCTGACTATGTTTAATCGGGTGTTGGCTGAAGAACAGCCCACCCACGTTGTGGTGGCTTTCGACAAAGGGAGGAAAACCTTCCGCAATGAGATTTACGAAGATTATAAAGGCACCCGTTCCGCTCCCCCTAATGAACTGGTTGGGCAGTTCCAGCTTCTTCGCGATACCCTGGAGGCCATGAATGTCCGCTATATTGAGATGCAGGGTTTCGAAGCTGACGACATAATCGGCACCCTCAGCAGCAAAGCCGCCCGGCAAGTCGATGCCTGCTTGATACTGACCGGTGACGCCGATACATTGCAGTTGGTCTCCGAATCGGTCACGGTATTGATGACCCGCAAAGGCATAACCGAGATCGACCGGTACGACACCCAAAAGGTGTTGGAAAAATGGGAAGTGGAGCCCGAACAGTTGGTGGAAATCAAGGGACTGATGGGCGACACCTCTGACAACATACCCGGCGTTCCCGGCATCGGACCCAAGACCGCCATTAAGCTGATCAAGCAATATCAGAGCTTGGAGAATCTGTATCAACACCTGGGTGATTTGAAGCCCAAGCAGGCTGAGCTTCTGGCCCGCTACCGGGATCAGGCTTTCACTAGCCGGACCCTGGGCACTATTATCCGCGATATGGATCTGGATTATGATTTAGATGATTATGAGCGGCGTTCCCCGGATCCGGCCGCCCTGATGGAGCTATACCAGCGCCTGGAGTTCAAAACTATGTTAAAAAACCTGCAGGAGAGTATGGTCATACCGCCTGTAGCACTATCCCCACATCCGCCCATTGAGGTCAAAATGATCGGTACCCGGGAAGAATATGAACAGGCTTTGCAGACCCTGGGCAGCGAAATCGGCTTGTTCATTGCCGCCAGTTATCATCATCCCATGTGGGCGAATATCGAAGAGATTTATCTGGCTTCCGGCCAGCAGGTCTTTGCAATGGCTATTCCCGAGCAGGAAGAGGACAGGCTGCAGTGGCTCAAGCCCATGCTGGAATCGCCCGACATCAAGAAAACCATTCACAACGCCAAATTCGCCGAGGTTTTACTGGCGCGTTGCGGCATCCGTCTTAAAGGGGTAACTCTGGACAGCCTTCTGCTGGCCTATGTGCTTGATCCTGCCTTTGACGGCGAGGAGCTGCGGGATATTTTGTACAAGTACTTAAATATCGCCATCCCCGGGGACCAGCCTGAGCAGCTGGCGGTGCAATTAAACATTCTGGGCCGGGCCCTGCAGGCAGATCTGCCGGCGGAGTCGCAGCCGCTTTACTATGATGTGGAACTGCCCCTGTCTTCGGTGCTGGCGGCCATGGAGCTGAACGGCATCCGGGTGGACGGTGAGGTTTTGCGTGATATTTCTGAGGAGATGGCTCTGCGTATTGAGTCTGCTGAACAGTTAATATTTGCGCAGGCGGGGGGGACTTTTAATATCAATTCGCCCCGTCAGCTGGCTAAAGTACTGTTTGAGGACTTAGGGCTGCCGCCGGTTAAGAAGACCAAAAGCGGCTATTCTACCGACGCCGAGGTTTTGGAACAGCTCCTGGATCAACACGAGATAATCGGACACATCCTAAACTATCGTCAATTAACCAAGCTCAAAACCACCTATGTGGATGCCTTGCAGAGCCTGATTCATCCCCAGACGGGCAGGGTGCACACCATCTTCAAGCAAGCCCAGACTGCTACCGGCAGACTTTCCAGTGTCGAACCCAACCTGCAGAACATCCCCATCCGCATGGAGGAAGGCAGGCGCATCCGGGCCGCCTTTACCGCCCGGGACAGTGGCTATGTAATTTTGTCGGCGGATTACTCCCAGATTGACCTGCGCTCCCTGGCCCACATCAGCGGGGACCCGATACTGATTGAAACCTTTCGCCAGGGCATCGATATCCACACCCGCACCGCAGCGGAAATATTCTCCGTCCCCTTAGACCAGGTTAATTCCGATATGCGCCGCAAGGCAAAGGCCATCAATTTTGGCATTATATATGGCATGGGCGACTTCCGCCTGGCCCATGACACTGGGGTGAGCCGCAAGGAGGCACGCGTTTACATCGATAACTACCTAAATACATACCCCGGGGTACAGCGCTATATGGAGGAGATAGTGGAGTTCGGCCGGGAGCACGGTTATGTGGAAACAGTGCTGAAACGCCGCCGCTACCTGCCCGGCCTCAAGGCCAAGAACCGCATTGTGCAGAACAATGCCCGGCGAATAGCCTTGAACACCCCTATTCAAGGGACTTCAGCCGATATTATCAAATTGGCTATGATCGATGTTTTCAAAGAACTGCGGCAGCGTGGTTTGGAATCCTGCCTGTTATTGCAGGTGCATGATGAGCTGGTTTTAGAAGTACCGGCGGAGCGCAGCCAGGAGGTGGCCGCGGTTCTCAAGTCTAGTATGGAAAATGCTTATCAGCTTAAGGTGCCTTTGGTGGTTACGGTCAAACAGGGTTCGAACTGGTATGACATGAAAGAAATCAAAGTATATTAGTCTAAAAAAGGATGTTGCATAAATGCCGGAACTGCCGGAAGTAGAAACCATAAAAGAAACCTTGCAGGATATCGTGGGTTTGAAAATTGAGGATATAAAACTATTCAAACCTGAATATATTCGCTGCTGGCAAAACCAGCCCGATGCTTATGTGGGACGGCGCTTCGCGGCGGTTTCCAGGCGGGGCAAGTTTTTGATATTTGATTTTGAGGAAGGCTTGCATATGGTAGCCCATTTGGGAATGTCAGGGCGCATTTACCTGGAATCCAGAGGCGCTGAACTGGAAAAACACGTACATGTCGTATTCAGCTTCAGCAACGGGCAGGAGTTGTGGTTTCAGGATGCCCGCCGCTTTGGGGGACTGTGGCTGATCAAAGAACCCCGCGAGATGTTTACCGCCATGGGAGTTGAGCCTCTCTCCAGCCGCTTTTCTAGCTCCTATCTGACGCCGTTGCTCAAAAACCGTCGTGTGGCTATAAAGACCCTGTTGTTAAATCAGCGGCTTATAAGCGGGATCGGAAATATTTATGCTGACGAAGCTTTGTTTAAGGCCCGTATTCTTCCCAACCGCGCGGCCGGGTCACTGCAGCCCAAGGAAATTCACCGCCTGGTCAGGGCTGTTAAACAAGTGCTTAGAGCGGGGATAGAACAGCGCGGCACCACTCTCAGGGACTTCCAGGATGGGTACAAGCAAAAAGGGCAATTTCAGGATTACCTTAAGGTGTACGGGCGGGAAAAGGAACCCTGCTTTGACTGCCGGCAACCAATCCTACGACAGGTCATCAATGGGCGCAGTAGTCATTTCTGCCCTTGCTGCCAGAAATAATCAACCCACACATAGTGACACTTCTAGCCATATAGTAATTACGAACAGAAGAGAATTACTAAGGTTAGAGGTGCTTATTAATGGAACTTATTGTCATGGTGATGTTTGCCCTGGCGGTCAGTGCTGACGGCTTCATGGTTGGTCTTTCCTATGGTTTGAACAAAATCAGGATACCGGTCATATCGTTGCTGGTAATTGCTCTGGCCTCATGCATGGCGGTAACTACTTCCATGCTGGTCGGTCAAGGTCTGATGATCTATTTGCAGCCCCGGGGTGCTGCCAATATTGGCGCCCTGGTAATAATCGCGGTGGGGGTATATTTTCTCCTGACTGCCTTTAGGGAAAAGATTAATAGTCTGGAAGTCGAAGAGCAGGAGCCATTCATCACTTTCTCGATACGATTTTTGGGGATTATAGTACAGATATTGAAAGAACCGTCACGGGCCGACTTTGACGCTTCCGGGGAAATCAGC
>DHGD01000045.1 GCA_002402575.1 Syntrophomonas sp. UBA4807 | reverse complement strand
CACCATTTCGGCGGGCGCCCGCGACGCCTACCTGATCGAAGAGCCGATGGCAGCAGCTATGGGCGCCGGGCTTCCCATCACCGAATCGGTAGGTAGTATGATTGTCGACATTGGGGGCGGCACGACCGAAGTGGCGGTCATCTCCCTGGGGGGCATCGTAACCGCCAAGTCGGTGAGAGTTGCCGGAGACAACATGGATGAAGCCATCATCCAGCACTTGCGCAAGAATTACAACCTTTTAATCGGCGAGCGCACTGCCGAGGATATCAAAATATCTATCGGCTCGGCTTTAAGGGAAGGTGAAGAGGACAGCTATGAAGTGCGCGGACGAGACTTGGTTACCGGGCTTCCTAAGACCATCAGCATCTCTTCCACCGAGATTCAGCAGGCCTTGAAGGAGACGGTGCAACAGATCGTCGATGGTATAAAAGTATGCCTGGAAAAAACACCACCGGAACTGGCTGCCGATATCATGGACCGCGGCATCATTATGGCTGGAGGCGGCAGTCTCTTGCGGGGGTTGGACAAATTGATCAGCCAAGAGACCAATATGCCGGTGTACGTTTGTGAGAACCCGCTTTTAGCTGTGGGCTTAGGGACGGGTAAGGTTCTGGAGAACATTGAAATCTTAAAGAGGGTGCTGGTAACGCATAAACGCACCATCTGAGTCGGGTGAGTGGATTGCTTACAATATTACGCAATAAATACCTGTGGCTACTGTTAGCGGCAATTGCGGTGGCTTTCGTCACTATGCGCGTCACCGCGGTGCAGCGACAGCAGATAACCTATCCGGAGACTGTCCTCCGGGAAGGATTCGCCGTTTTGCAAGGCGGCTTCACCGGGTTTGAACATAATTTTTCCGATATGACCTCGGTATTTTCCAGCCAGCGCGAACTACTGCAAGAAGTCGAGGCCTTAAAGCAGCAAAACCAGGCACTAACTCTAGAGAATCAGGCTCTGGCCGAATACCGTGCCGAGGCACTGCGCCTGCAGCAAATAATTGGCTTTCAGAATGAAAACCTGGAGATTTACCGCCTGACACCGGCCCGGATCATCGCACGCAGCCCCAGCACCTGGTACCAGTATATTGTACTGGACAAGGGCGCTAATGATGGGGTCAAGAACAATATGGCGGTTATCAGCCCCCAGGGTTTGGTAGGCCGGGTGTCTAGCACCAGTCCCAATACTGCCCAGGTTAACCTCCTGACTGACCGTGAGATGGCGGTGGGGGTAGTATCACAGGACAGCCGCGAAACCCGCGGCATCGTGGAAGGGGCCGGGGACGACAATTTGCTGAAGATGGCTAACATCCCCTATTACTCCACTATTGAAATCGGAGAGAAAGTAGTGACCTCAGGACTGTCGCAAATTTATCCGCCGGGCATAGCTATTGGGACCATACAGGAAATAAGCCAAGAACCCGGCGGATTGTTAAAATCGGCCACAGTGAGGCCTGCGGTTGCATTCGACCAGCTTGAAGAGGTGCTCTTGATAACTTTATACCGGGGGACCCCCGGAGCAGGGGAGTAAACCGTGCGCTATCTGATGCTGTGCTTGCTGCCAATTCTGTCATTATTTTTACAATCGACATTGTTTTCCACCTATAGTATAAAGAACACATTGCCGGACCTGGTCCTAGTTTTTGTCATTTTCTACGCGCTCTTAAATGATGCCCGCAAAGCCGCCCAGTACGGATTCTTATGTGGAATGTTGGAGGATTTGCTGGTGGGGCGGTTTATTGGCATGAATGCCTTGGGCAAAGGGCTGACCGCTTATGTAATCGGGGCGGTGCAGGGCAATGTTTTTAAGGAAAACCTGGCGGTAGGGATATTGTCGGTGCTGGTGGGCAGCGGACTTAATTATCTGCTGTTGCTCATTCTCAGCCTGATTCTTGGGATGTTGACCGAAGTTGATCAGCAAGTCTTTATCACCCTGTTTTACCAGGCTATTTACAACCTATTATTATCTACGCCCTTATACGTATGGTATTACAATTCTTCACGGTATGGCTTGCTGCGTCAAAATAGGGAGAGGTAAATGAAGCCGGATGAAGTCAGACCCAGGTTGAAATGGTACTCTTACCTGGTGATTGCGCTGCTGTCAGTACTGTTGTTCAGGCTGGCGGTGGTGCAGTTGCTTTTCAATACCGAATATCAAACCAAGGCCAAGGAGAATCGGGTGCGCCTGGTTCCCATCAAAGCAGCGCGGGGAGAGATCTATGACCGCAACGGCAAGGTCTTGGCGGCCAATGAACTGGTATACACCCTGAGCCTGAGCAATACCGCCATGAACAATCAAAGCGAGGTGGTGGGCCGCTTGGTGTCCCTGCTTAAGCCTGCCTACCCGGAGATCACCGCTGAGGTAATAAACGAAAAGATAAGACTGCAGCGCAACCGTCTCTACGAGCCGGTAGTATTGCTGCGCGACATTCCCTGGGAATTGGTGGTGTTACTGGAGGAACACCGCCAGGAACTGCCAGGAGTGGAGATCGAAGTGGAACCGCTGCGTACTTATCCTCAAGGGGCTTTAGCCGGACATGTCCTGGGGTATATCCATTCCATAACTCCGGAGGAAATCGATCAGAATCAGGATTATAAATACGGCTTGAGCAGCTTGATTGGCAAATCAGGGGTGGAGAAGCAATATGAAAAGGAACTGCGCGGTCAGGACGGGGCGCGCAATGTGGAGGTCGATTCGCGCGGGCGCCCGGTGAGGGAACTTGTAACCCTGGAGCCTCGTCAGGGCAACAACATATATCTTACCCTGGACCATGACCTGCAGCAGGTCATGGAACAAAGTATGGAAAACATGCTTGCCACCCTGCAACCGCGTCATCCGCTTGCCCGGGTGGCCTCTGCCGTCCTGCTTAACGTCAGGACCGGTCAAGTTCTGGCCATGAGCAGCATGCCTGCCATGGTGCCCGATGACTGGAAGGGCAATATCAGCTCACAGCGCGCAGCTTATTACTTCCCTCAGGGCGAGGAATACGACCCCATGAACCCGGGCGCCTTTCTCAACCGGGCGATTCAGGTCAGCTATGCGCCGGGTTCGACTTTTAAACCCATAACTGGCATGGCTGCATTGGAAAGCGGTTTGATGGACCCTGCGAAAGACTATGTGAATTGCAAAGGGGCTTACTGGATAGCCCCTTACATTAAATGCTGGGGGGTACATGGCAATGTCAATTACTATTCGGGAATGGCCGGATCGTGTAATGTTTATTTTCAGGAAATGGGCCGCCGCGTAGGACAGGAGAACATTGTAAAAATCGCCCGTGAATTCGGGCTGGGAAGCAAAACCGGCATAGACCTGCCTTATGAAACCTCCGGGCTCTTGCCTACCCCGGAGTGGAAAAGCGAATTGAATGCGCTTTTAACAGACCGAAAATATGGCGATTTAAAACAACAGATTGAAGAAAAGTATCAGACTTTGCTGGATCAGGCTCCCGACGAAGAAGCCCGCCTTAAGCTGGAAACCCAAAAAAAGAACGAAATCGCCAAATGGGAAGCACAGTACCAGATTGACTATAATTTCAACACCAAGTGGCAGGCGTATGACACTTTTAACATGTCGATTGGGGAAGGGTATAATGATTATACAGTACTGCAACTGGCAAATTTTGCGGCAGCGGTAGCCAATGGCGGCAAAGTATTGCAGCCCTATGTGGTGGACCGCATCGTTTCCCCCGATGGCAGGGTGATTCAACAGGCGAGCCCTATAGTGGTTCATGAGGCGGCAGTATCCAGCATGACGCTGGCTGAGACCAGGCAGGCCATGCTGTCTGTTACCGAACCGGGTGGCACCGGGTATTTTCTGTTCAATAACTTCCCGGCCAATATCCGCGTGGCCGCCAAGACCGGAACTGCCCAGAACCGCCGTGCTGCTGACGGCTCTTCGCAGAATTACAACGGAGTCTTTCTGGCCTTTGCCCCATTTGACAACCCTGAGATTGCTTTTGCCGGGGTGGTGGAGTACGGCTACCATGGTAGCGAATCGGTGGGCATAGTGGCCCGCGATGTCTTCGAGCAATACTTCGGCCTCAAAGACCATCGCTTGGACAATGCAGGCAAGAATCAGGTTAATCAAAATATGTCGAATATCGCTGTAGACTAATGGCGTAATTTTATGGTCCACAACCGACCAGGATAGGGGTTTTTAGTGTAAAAAACCCCTATCTTTTGTTTTTTCGCTAAAGGAATATAATGCCACTCATAGAATGATTAGGAAGTAGAACCTGCAACAATGTTAAGGGGGTGGTTGAATGTTGACCGCAGCAAAAGATACATCTGTGCAGGAAACCATTGATTTAAGCCCTTATCAGCGCTTTAGTGAAATGAAGCACGGCCTGGATCGACAACTGACCCTATTAAAATGCCCGCCAGGATCGGAGATATGCCTGGGCCTGGGAAAACGGCGGCTTACCAACCGTGAATTAAAAGAACTGGAATTGGTCTTGTTGTCGCACCAGCTATACCTGAAGGATATTGTTGGTGACGACGGGGATTCTGCACGAGAAATACCGCTTATTGACAACATGCCGCACTACCAGGAAACTATGCTGTTGTGCAAAAATGTGCGTTCGGGGCAAAAACTGGCCAGCAGCGGTAACATCGTGATACTGGGGGATGTCAACCCGGGTGCGGAAATTGTGGCCGGGGGCAA
>DHGD01000130.1 GCA_002402575.1 Syntrophomonas sp. UBA4807 | reverse complement strand
CTGCCGTTAAGAAATCGGTAATCATTCTACAGTATGCCATGGGTGCCAACATCTGCGGGGTTATGACCAGTGCCATCCTTACGGGGATTTACGTGACTGTCATTCCTATGCTGGGCAAGTAGATAAGGCCAACCAGTATTAAAACCGAATAAACTATCCTCGTAGTCCTTTCCAGGCGTTATTTGCCAGCGTGTGACATGAGCGGCACAGCCCCTTTCTCCAAGCACAGTTCTATAAAGTTTGCTTGAAAAGGGGCTGCTCTCATGTTCTTTCGCTTGCTAATCAAAAAATAGGAATGGCGGTCACAATGAAGGCCCGGTTTTCCCCACCTCCGCCAGTTTTACCACACAACCGCATTTTGGTAATATTCTTCTTATTGGCACTTAAGCAGAACGCCACTTATGTATTGCATTGTATCTGTACCTGCCAAGACGAGCGGTTTCTACCGATCCGGCTGCGTGTACAAATCGCTGTGCTCCCCGTTGCCTCCCTAAAATCGTCATTTTATTCCCTCTTCCTCATGTTTCTTGCAAAAAGAATATGTGAGCGGAGCGTGGAGATGTAATTTGGGCAGGAGTTTGCCAGTATTTGTCGAACCCAGGATGGTGAAATAATCAACGAAGTAACCGCATTCTCTTGTACAGCGGATTTATAGGCAGCATAGCCGTAAGGGTACTTGCCGCCATAGACAATGTATTATGCCGACAGGACAAAATGATTGCTAAAGCGGGCTGGATGAGGGCGAGTCAGAGGCCCCGATTCGATATGTGGTTCTAGAAGGGGAGAGTAGAACTATGAACTATATTGAGGAGTATAGTCGTAAGCTGGTGAAGCCCGATGAGGCGGTCCAATGCGTTAAATCTGGGGATAGTGTGCTTTATGGCGAATTTGTAATGGTGTCAAAGTGCCTGGATGCGGCTCTGGCTAAACGCAAGGAGGAATTGTTCAATGTACGGGTGCGTGCCACCACCTGCCCGTTCATGCCTCAGGTAGTGCGAGCGGACCCTGAAAAGAGGCATTTCATCTATACTGACGTTCATTTTAGCGGCGCCAGCCGCAAACTGCACGACCAGAATCTGTGTTATTATGCTCCTCTGAATTATCATGAAATGCCCGGCTGGTTTACCCGTGGATACGTACCGGTGGATGTAGCTATGCTCAAGGTCGGTTCCATGGATAAAAACGGTTTTTTCAATATCGGAGTGGCCAACTCCATAACACCTTATATAGCCCGGGCTGCCAAGATTCTCATTGTTGAGGTCAACAACTCGGTGCCCCGCTGTCTGGGCGGCAACCTTGAAACGATTCACATCTCCCAGATTGACTACCTGGTGGAAGGGGACCATAGTGCTCTTATTCAGCTTCCCGAGGTCAAACCGAATCAGATTGATCAAAAAGTCGCAGAAATTATCGTCAACGAGATTCCCGACGGCGCCTGCCTGCAGTTGGGTATAGGCGCTATGCCCAATGCCATCGGGGCTATGATAGCTGCTTCTGACCTAAGGGATTTAGGAGTGCACACCGAAATGCTGGTGGATTCATATGTGGATATGTATCAAGCCGGTCGCATAACCGGTCGCCGCAAACAGCTCGATAAGGAAAAGATGGTTTACACTTTTGCCATGGGAACCAACAAACTGTATGATTTTCTGGATGACAACCCGGCCTGTGCGGCATTCCCGGTAAACTACACCAATAACCCTGCGGTTATTGCGCAAAACGACAATGTAATGGCTATAAACAATGCTATTGAGGTTGACCTCTATGGACAGGTAAATTCGGAATCATCAGGGATCAGGCAAATCACCGGTACCGGCGGGCAACTCGACTTTATTATCGGGGCTTACGAATCGAACGGCGGCAAGGGCTTTATATGTCTTAGTTCCACTATAAACGGCCCGGATGGCGAATTGGTTTCCCGCATCGTGCCTTCGCTGCCGGTTGGCGGAGCCGTCACTGTACCCCGCAGTATTACTTCTTTTGTGGTAACTGAATACGGTATAGTCAATTTAAAGGGCAAAGCTANNCGGTTTAGGGATGAGCTTATTGAGCAGGCTACAAAAATGAGAATCTGGAGACGCAGCAACCGCATCGGATAGAGAGCAGCTTTTAGCGCCGCTTTCATTTTATAATAGAATTGATAAGCCGATAGAGGATAGTGATTGACTGATAAGCCTTGAAGGAGGCCGAAAATGAACAACATACTATTAAACAAATTCAATAAGGGTGAGAAAAGCATGGGCACATTCTCTCACCTGCTCAGCTCTGTTGCCGTAGAATGCTTGGGCTGTGCCGGACTTGATTACGTAGTTCTGGATTTGGAACACAGTCCGCTTACACCTGAGGGGGCCAATCTCCTAATCACTGCGGCACGAAGTGCTGGATTGGCACCTATAGTGAGAGTAGATGAGATTTCACGCAGCCCGATTCTGAAGATGCTTGATAGCGGTGCTCAGGCTGTCATAGTTCCCCGGGTTGAGACGATGCGAGAGGTAGAGGATCTGGTAAGCTATGCCAAATTTGCCCCGCTGGGGAGCCGGGGCTTCTGTCCCAGTCGTGATGATGGCTGGGGCCTGGCCGAGCATGCTCAGCGCGGACTCGAAGAGTATATGCAAACATCAAACCGCGAGGCTATGCTAATAATACAGTGCGAGACCCTGGGTTGTATGGAGAATATCGAAAAGGTGGCCGCCACTGAAGGGGTAGACGGAATTTTAATCGGCCCCTTTGACCTATCCATTGCCATGGGCAAGCCAGCTCAATTCGACGACTGCGAGGTTAAAGCTGCTTTTACCCGTATTCTCAGGGCTTGTCAGGAGGCCGGCAAATTGGCCATGATATTTGCCAGTAATGCCCGGGAAGCTGGAGATTATTTGCATCAGGGCTTTGACAGTATAGCCGTGGGCCTTGATACCGTGGTATACATTAATGCCTACCGGGAGATTGTAAAAGGCAGTGGAATAAGATAATACAGCTGACTGGCATAATTATTGCATTAATTTATAGCCAATCAAAGGTTTACTTTCCACGCGAAAAGTTAATGTAAGCCTAAGATGAATCTGGGGCATAAGTTAGCCCTAGCCCTTCTAACTCCTCTTCTACAATTTTATTTTTGCACCCGCCAGCTGTCTGGCGGTTTTTTTTGACGCCGATAATAACACCAGCGGCCTGGTCGCAGCAGATAGAGATAGATAAATAGCCGTTTATACCCCGGTAAGTAGACAAATGACTGCCAGCAGAAGCTGCGGTTATAAGCTGATAGCCGGTTCAGGCTGGCCGCTGGGGGTTGCCAAAACATTGCATTTCTTGCTGCATTTAAGCTGCCAGAATGGGGTTATGAAGCCGCTGTGTTGAGCGGCTGACTGTACTGTTTTACATACAGGTGTGTTAGCAATAAAACACCTGGCGCCTAAGCGACAGCTCTAATAGAATAGCTCGCCTCAGAGAAATAAAGCAACTCTGGTTGAGCGGATATTTTACTCATATTGGAATTAGCTTATGAAGAAGGCAAACCGACAGAAGAAAATTACCTTTCCGCTCCTACCGCTATTTGCAGATAGGCCGGAAAGGTACCCAAAATATATAGAAGGAGGAGAATTGCTATACTATAATAATATGCAATTCCAATGCCAAAAACCGTAACTAGCCAGTTCCACATGAGGCGGTAGATGCAAAATATGCCTCAGTATGGATAA
>DHGD01000096.1:4059-4269 GCA_002402575.1 Syntrophomonas sp. UBA4807 | reverse complement strand
ACCACTGACGGCCCCGCCGCTTCTACAATATCTGCCACCCCTGCCCCGGTCTGTACCGAGGCGTAAGCAATATCGCCGCCTGCCTGATTACTGTTAAAGGCGGCCTGTTTGGCCCTGTCGCCCCCAACAAGCCAACTGCCTAAGCAAAAAGCCAGCAAGGCCACTACTAAGCACTTTATGGTTTGATTCTCCAAAATTCGTTTTATCATA
>DHGD01000096.1:2858-4001 GCA_002402575.1 Syntrophomonas sp. UBA4807 | reverse complement strand
AATGGTGAACGCGCCTCGACTACTTAACTATCAACACCGGGCAAGGGGATTCGGCCACCACCCGCTGGGCTACGCTTCCCAGAACAGCGCCGGCCCATGGCTTCAACCCTCGGGTTCCCAGCACCGCAAGGTCAAAATCCCGCCGCAGTTCCTCCAGTATCACCGCCGCCGGCTTACCGGGGATGGTCTTGTAACCGATCTTTATTACACTTACATCGATGTTGGCAGTGGTTCTATCCATTATGGTTTTACTGAACTCGGCGATATCCTCGGCGCTTACCAGGTATTGCCCGTCCATATCAGCAATACCGGAACCGGCCACCGATGAGTCGGCTACATGGAGGAGTTCTACCACGGCGTCAAATTTCTCCGCGATTTGCACCGCGGTCTTAAAGGCTCGGCGCGAATAGTCGGAGCCGTCAGTGGCAATCAATATTCTCTTGAACATGCTTTCTCCTCCTCATGGCGGGTGAAATTCCCGCATACATCTCTGCCCGGATACCAATTGGTTCTCAGGGGGCCTATTAGTGTCGTTTTGGCCTTTAGCGCCAATAAGCCAAATACAGATATAGATTCGATAACAGTATGGATAGAAGCATCAAGGGAATTCCGATTTTGAGAAAGTCCATGAACTTTATCGGGGCGCCTTTCCGTTCGGCAATCCCAGCAACAACCACATTGGCTGAAGCCCCGATCAAGGTGCCGTTGCCTCCCAGGCAGGCCCCCAGCGCCAAAGACCACCAGATCGATTCCATTGGTATCTGCGTCAGACTGCCCGCTTCCTGCAGGAGCGGAATCATAGTGGCTACAAAGGGGATGTTATCCACGAAGGCTGAGCTCACCGCAGAGATCCACAAGACTAGTGTTCCCATCAGCGCAACGTTGGTGCCGGTTATCGCTATCAGATGCTGAGCGATAAAGCTTAAAACTCCATTGACCTGAAGGCTGCCAACCAGAATAAAAAGCCCTCCAAAGAAAAATATGGTGGGCCATTCCACGGTTAAGAGGGTCTCCTCAGGTTCTTCCCCGGAAATCAACATCAGGACTCCCGCCCCCAAAAGGGCTACGGTAGCCGATTCAAGATGCAGGGCCTGGTGGAACACAAAGCCTATGATGGTTAGGCATAAAACCAACAGGGATTTT
>DHGD01000096.1:0-2769 GCA_002402575.1 Syntrophomonas sp. UBA4807 | reverse complement strand
ACAAACCCTAGTCCGACGGCGCTGCCAATCATAATGTTGGGAGGGTCTCCGATCAGAGTAGAGGTGCCTCCGATATTGGCCGCCAGTATCTCGGCAAACAGATAGGGCACGGGGGATATATTCAAGCGGTCCGTCAAAGCAAAGGTTATGGGCACAATCAGCAAAACGGCGGTGACATTATCCAGAAGGGCTGAAGACACAGCGAGTATAAGCGACAGTGCTGCTAACAAGGCTACCGGCTCGCCTTTCACCTGCTTAGCCGCTTTAATGGCCAGAAATTCAAAAACCCCAGTCTTGCGGGTGATTCCCACAATTATCATCATCCCGATCAGAAGGAGCAGGGTGTTGAAATCAATATGCTCTATAGCCTGTTCCTGATTTATCAACCCTGCTATAATGACAACGGCTGCGGCCACCCATACCGTTACGGTGCGATGATACTTTTCAGTGATTATGAAGGCGTAAACTACTAGAAATATGGCAATAGCCAGCCAGAATTTAAGCATACCAGCAACACTCCTGTCGATAGGCTCAGTTTTGTTTCCTCTCAATCAAAGACCTGTTTCATTCCAAGAAGCACCTTATAAGAGCAAAGGGAGCATATGCTGAAGCTAAGCTGGACAGCCTTCATCATTAATTTAGCGCTTACTTTAGTGCATACGTGAAAATGGGTAACCCTGCAACTGGCTACCCACCCTAGTAAGCCGGTTCTCACGGGAACATGACCTGGTCGTTAGACTTGCGGGTCAGCGCCCTCGCCGCCTGATTTTCATCTGGCGGTTCTGACCGAAAAAATATTTTTTGTTAGTATAGCACATCACATCTGAATTAATAAACCGATTGTTTTATTAATCCAGGCCTGTATGCGGTCCAATAGTCTATAAATCAACCTTTTTCCATTAATCATTTAAATTTTAAATGGATTATGCCTGCATCGAGTTCAGCCGTTTAACCCGCTCGGCGGTGGCGGGATGCGTACTGAACAAGCTGGCCAAATTAAATCCTGATAAAGGATTGACAATAAACATATGGGCCGCCGAAGGGCTCACCTCCATGGGTATGCGCTGTGATGAGGCCTCCAGCTTTAGAAGCGCGCTGGCCAGACCCCGCGGGTTGCCGCAGAGCCGGGCGCCGGTGGCATCGGCATGATATTCTCGGGAACGCGAAATGGACATCTGAATTATCATGGCGGCTATTGGGGCCACTATGGCCATTGCCAGTACCCCGATGAGGCCGCCCCCGCCCTCATCATCGTTTCTTCCCAGTCCGCCGAACATGGCTCCCCACTGCGCTACGTTGGCCAGCATGGATATAGCGCCGGCCAAGGAGGCGGCGATGGTTCCTATCAATATGTCACGGTTTTTAATATGACCGATTTCATGAGCTAAAACCCCCTCTATCTCGTCCTGGTTCAGTATCTGCATCAGGCCGGAAGTGACCGCAACTGCCGCATGCTGCGGGTTGCGTCCAGTGGCAAAAGCATTGGGTTGCATGGAGGGAGTCACGTATACCTTGGGCATAGGCAGGCCAGCCCGTTCGGTAAGTCTCCTGATCATGGCATGCAGCTGCGGCGCCTCAGAAGCGGACAGCTCGCGCGCTCCGGTCATCTTAATTACCAGTTTGTCACTGTAATAATAGCTGAAAAAATTCATGCCCAGGGAGATGACAAAAAACAGCACGGCTCCACTTTGGCCCAGCCAGGCATTGCCCAGCATGACCAATAGAACCGATAATCCGCCCATCAATATCAAGACTTTTAAATTATTCATCTTCTTGCCTCCTTATGCTTACTTCATCCAATTACTGATTTTATAAATCCTTGTCCGTGTTACCGCCGAATTTCAGCGGCCACCTTCTTCCTGCCCGCCGTCCGCGACCGGTCCCGGGTGCCATAGTGCAACAATCCCATCAAGGCTGGGAGGAGCGAAACCACTAAAATGACTATGAATACCAGGCCGAAATTGTCTTTGACCAGGGGTATGTTACCAAAGAAATAACCGCCATATACCACCAGCAACACCCAGGAGATCCCCCCCAAGAGATTAAAGCCCATGAACCTGCTAAAGCTCATCCGGCCGATACCGGCTACAAACGGAGCCAGCGAGCGGATTATGGGGATAAACCGGGAAATGATAATGGTTATCCCTCCATAGCGTTCATAAAAACGCTGTGTTCTGAGCAAATGCTCCTGTTTAATAAAACGGTTGTTTTTGATGGCAAAGGCTTTATAGCCAATATATCTGCCTATATAGTAGTTAAGCGTATTGCCGCCCACCGCCGCCACAATCAGAGTCACACATATCAATTCCAGGTTAAAAACCCCGCTCGCAGACAGCGTTCCGATAACGAACAGCAGCGAGTCTCCAGGCAGGAACGGCATCACCACCAGCCCCGTCTCGCCGAATATGGTCAGGAATAGAATGAAATACGTCCATGTGCCATAGTTCCACACGATCTCAGCCAGATGACTGTCTATATGCAGCGCGAAATCTAAAAGTTCCAAATAAGTCCTCCTGTATCTGGCAGCTATGCAAAAAGACCTTTAATATAGCCTGGCTGCTGGCCGGGTTATATCAAAGGTCTTGCTTTCCCTGCGGGAGTATAAGACCAGGCGCTTTACACCGATTGTTGACCTTATAACTTGTAAGCTACTCCCCTTTAATTGTAAGTAATATTATCATAACCGCAGCCTCAGCGTCAATACCGTCTTAAAGGGTTACGCCCGCCGGAAACCTTTTGTGCCGGCGCGGTTCTTTGACAGTTGAACAG
>DHGD01000026.1 GCA_002402575.1 Syntrophomonas sp. UBA4807 | reverse complement strand
CCTGTTCAACTGTCAAAGAACCGTGCGCCTTAAGCGGCCAGGTGCATGGACCCGATCTGCCCAGCCTGATTGCCTTGTGGGGGCGGGAAGAAACCTTGCGCCGGTTAGGCAATAGCCTTTCTATGCTCGCAGGAAAATAGAGGAAGGCATATTTCGGGGACTTCGGTTGACATAAAATTGAGACCTGCATATAATTTAGGCAATAACAATTATAAATGCTAGGAATGGGAAAAGTAGAGCCTCGATCGCCGCCAGAGAAAAAAGGTCGCCGGCTGAGAGCCTTTTACGGTAAGAAGTTGCTCGAATATGCACCCTGGAGCAGGTATGTTGAAACCGAAGTAGGCATACCCGGTTGAAAACCGTTAGCATGAAGAGTGGGGCTATTAAAGCCCAACAGGAGTGGAACCGCGGAAGTCAGCCTTTCGTCTCTTTGCAGACGAAAGGCTTTTATGTTGTGTGCCCGGCATGGGCGCAGTCTAATGGGTGAAAGTCCCTGGTGCGGGTTGATAGTGCCAAGCACACAGCCCAGGGCAAGGGTGTCCTCGGCGACGAGGAATCTAAAGGAAGCCGGAGGCAAACTTCTGGTCTGCCGAATAGAAATCACATTAGGCATTGTAAACATGTTGGATATCTCATTTTGACTGATTGTTTTCTGCGAAGTAATGTGTAAACTTTGGAACCGCCGTATACCAAACGGTACGTACGGTGGGCGAGGGAGGTCGGCTACTCAACTAATGAGCAGCCTCCTACCCGATTAAGGAGGGGAAAGTATGTTTGCCATGTTGCGTCAAGAGGTGCAAGTAGTATTTGAAAGGGATCCGGCGGCTAAGAGCGTGGTGGAGGTATTGTTCTGCTACCCGGGCTTTCATGCTATCATCCACCACCGCATAGCTCATTTTTTCTACCGCCGCCGCCTTTTTTTCGCGGCCCGGATGATCTCCCATATCAATCGCTTCCTTACTGGGATTGAGATTCATCCTGGGGCTAAAATCGGCAAGGGCTTGTTCATCGACCATGGCAGCGGGGTGGTTATCGGCGAGACCACCGAAATCGGGGACAATGTAACCCTGTATCAGGGCGTCACTCTGGGAGGAACCGGTAAGGAAAAAGGCAAGCGACATCCTACCATCGGAGACAATGTAACTATCAGCGTAGGAGCAAAGATACTGGGAAATATCAAAATTGGAAATAATGTCAAAATCGGAGGGGGTTCGGTGGTCTTGAAAGACGTTCCCGACGACTGCACGGTGGTGGGCGTGCCCGGCAGAATAGTGGTGCGTGACGGCGCCAAAGTTGACGCAGGCGACCTGGAGCATAATGCCCTGCCTGACCCGGTGGCGGATATGTTTGTTCTGATGCAGGAAAGAATAGACTGGTTGGAGAAGAAATTAGCTGACATGGAGAAAGGAGAACTCCCCAATGCGCCTTTACAACACCCTGGGAGGCCAAAAGGAAGAGTTGCAAACTCTGGAACCGCATAAGGCCAAAATGTACGTGTGCGGTCCCACTACCTATAATTACATCCACCTGGGCAACGCCCGGCCCCTGGTGGTTTTTGATACAGTCAGGCGCTATCTGGCTTACCGTGGTTATCAGGTTACCTATGTACAGAACTTCACCGATGTCGATGACAAAATCATCAACCGCGCCCGGGAAGAAGGCAGCGACCCCCTGGAACTGGCCTGCAACTATATACAGGCATATTATCAAGATGCCGACGCCTTGAATATCATGCGAGCTGACAGGCACCCTCGGGTGAGCCAGCATATGCCCGAAATCATCGCTGCGGTGCAGGGGCTGCTAGACAAGGGCTTTGCTTACGAGGTCGATGGAGACGTATATTACCGGGTGTCAGCCTTCAAGGACTATGGTAAGCTCTCGGGACGCCTTTTGGAAGATATGCTGGCCGGAGCCCGGGTGGAAGTAGACGAACGCAAAGAGAATGCGGCGGATTTTGCCCTGTGGAAAAAGGCCAAAGCTGGGGAACCGGCCTGGGAAAGTCCCTGGGGCTCCGGCCGCCCGGGGTGGCATATTGAGTGTTCGGTAATGTCCACCAAATATTTGGGTGACAGCTTCGATATACATGGTGGGGGCAGCGATCTCATCTTTCCTCATCACGAAAACGAGATCGCCCAGGCGGAAGCCCTGACCGGCAAGCCTTTTGTGCGCTACTGGATGCATAATGGCTTCATCACCGTTAATAATGAAAAAATGTCCAAATCCCTGGGTAATTTTTTTATCCTGCGCGACATCCTGGCCCAGTATCCGGCTGATGTGGTGCGCTTCTACCTTATCAGCACCCATTATCGCAGTCCGTTGGATTTTGACGACGGCAAGCTGGAGGAAGCCCGCAAGGCTCTGGGACGTCTCAAGACCACCCTGCTTCTCGCGGAAGAATTTATGGCCGGAAACCAAACCGGCCATCACCCGGCAGATGAGCAGGAGCCATTCATAAAGGCTCTGCAGGAGCAGCGGGGGGAGTTCATAGCAGCCATGGATGATGATTTCAACACCGCCAAAGCCGTGAGCCATCTGTTTGAGATGTCTCACCTCATCAACAGTTATGTGGCCGCCGCAGATAAAAACGAAGCTCTTCACCAAGCGGCGGTTCGGGAAGCTTACCGGCTCTTTGCAGCTTTGGGTGACGTCTTGGGCATTTTCATCCAGCCCCAGCATGACAGCGCGGCTGCGGTGGGACAGGTATTGCAGATCTTGGCTGCCTTACGCAGCCAGGCCAGAACGGAAAAGGATTATCAGCTGGCTGATATGATCCGCGATTTTTTTGCCCGCATTGAGGTAAGGGTGGAAGACACCCCCGACGGGAGCCGCTTTCGTTTTGAGCAACCTCCCCGACTGGCCGTTCTGATAGAGGAATTAATACGATTGCGCAACTCATTCAAAGCTGGTCAGGCCTTCGCCAAAGCAGATATGATCCGTGACCGGCTGCATGAAGCCGGGGTTATCCTGGAGGACGCCCGGGAAGGGGTACGGTGGAAGATTGCTGATGCCTGAGAGCATTGATGAAAAAGAATTGCGACAGTATTCGGCGGTGGTCCTGGCTTTTGTCGGCGATGCGGTGTTTGAATTGCTGGTGCGATCCAGGCTGGTGGCCAATGGACCGCGCCAAATCAAAGCACTGCACCAGGATACAGTGGTTCGGGTCAAGGCCTCAAGCCAGGCCAAAATGGCGCAGGCGCTGGAGACAGAACTGACCGAACTGGAACACGACATCTTCCGGCGGGGACGGAATGCCAAGACCAATTTGCCACGCCATGCGCAAATGTCTGATTACCGTCTCAGCACCGGGTTTGAGGCTGTCTTGGGATACCTTTATTTAAAAGGGGATATGAAGCGCCTGCGGTATTTGACGGACCTGGCCCTGGACAGCGAAGATCAGTTGTTGTGATGCCATAAAAGAGTACAGGGGTCGCTAACGGCCTTACATATGTATGGAGAGGAAAGATCAGGTTGATAATAATTAAGCCACGGGTACTGGTACCTCATGACGCCTTTACGGGCGGGATCATGAAAAAACTGGAGAGATACGCCCGGGTCTGTTACAAATCCGAACAGCAGATGCCCCCGCAGGGAAACCCCGGTTTCCTGAAGCTCATTCTGGAAAGCGGGCATGAGTCCATAGTGGAACACGAAAAAGTAACGGTATTGTTCGTCATCGATCGCGGGGTATCACACGAACTGGTCAGGCATCGGGTGGGGGCGGCGTATTCTCAGGAAAGCACCCGCTATTGTCGCTATAGCCAGAGTAAATTCGGCAGCGAAATCACCGTCATCGAACCCTTCTTTTTCATGGAGGACGAAGGCGCCTATCGGTTGTGGTATGAGTCCTGTGCCTTGGCGGAGAAAAATTATATGGCCTTGTTGGAAATGGGACGCTCTCCGCAGGAAGCTCGCTCCATACTTCCCAATTCCCTCAAGACCGAGATAGTGGTTACATACAATATCCGCGAGTGGCGGCACTTTTTTCGCCTGCGTTGTGATAAGGCAGCACATCCGCAAATGCGCCAGGTGGCAATCCCCCTCTTGCTGCATTTCCAAAAGCATCTGCCGGTACTCTTTGAAGATATCGCCTATGACAACAGATTCCCGGCTGAACAGTATGCTGAAATTAGTTTGAGTAACGAATTGTTTCAGGTTTAAGGCCCGCTCGGTTATCAGCCCATAGAAACGGGCCATATTCACCTGGCCTTTGGTTTTAAGGGCATGAAAATCAGGTTGCAAGGATATTATGGTAAGAAAAGGAGCAAGCCTCGTGAAAGAGAAGCTGGTGGGAATCAACAGCATCATGGAGGCCTTGAAAGGGCGTCGAAAAATTCACAAGATATATGTGCAGGAAGGCCGGCAGGGTAAGCGTTTAACCGATCTCCTCAATCTAGCCCAGGTCAAAGGGGTATTTGTGCAGACCGTGGAAAAACGGCGTCTGGATCATATGTATACTCTGGGCAACCATCAGGGCATTATTGCTAGTGTTGACCAGTATCCCTATGCCAGCGTGGAGGATATGCTCAACCTGGCCGCTGCTAAGGGACAGAAGCCTCTCTTATTGGTATTAGACGGCATGGAAGACGCCCGCAACCTGGGGGCGGTCATACGCACCGCCGAATGTGCTGGGGTTCATGGCATTATTATTCCTCGTCATAATTCCGCCGAGGTTAACGAATACGCGGTACGCAGCTCGGCGGGGGCGGTGGAACACATGCTTGTCGCCCGCGAAACCAATCTGGTTAATGCATTGAAATACCTTAAAAACCAGGGTATGTGGGTAATCGGCGCCGAGGCTGACGCGGACGATTATTATTACCAGGCCGGCATTCCCTTGCCGACAGTGGTGGTGATAGGAGGAGAAGGGCGGGGTATGCGCCGCTTGGTGAGGGAACAGTGTGACCTGTTGCTAAAAATACCCATGTTTGGCAGCATTAATTCCTTGAATGCCTCAGTGGCAGCTGCTTTGATCCTTTATGAAATCGTGCGCCAGCAGGGAACACGGCTGTAGCGGAAAATCAGAAAATTTAAAATATATTGAAAAATATGGAAAACGCCGCCTTCAAGAGTATTGACGGATAACGCAGGGACTGGCTATAATGGATTTGACGTCTTTAGATAAAATTATCACAAAAGCGGTGCCCACAATTTTTAATGGAGGCGATAGGATGCCAAATTCCGTCGCTGCAAAGAAATACTTTCTAACTTATACCGAAATGCTTGATGAAGACATTGTGGATTTGGCGCAGCAAGGTGAACAGTTCGCGGTCGAATTCCTGGTGGACAAGTATAAAAATTTCGTGCGAGCCAAGGCCCGGTCCTATTTCCTGATTGGCGCTGACAAAGAAGACATCATTCAGGAAGGCATGATCGGCCTCTTCAAAGCTATCCGGGATTACAAACTGGATAAGCTTACCTCATTCAGGGCTTTTGCCGAATTATGCATCACCCGCCAGATTATCACAGCGATAAAGACGGCAACCAGGCAAAAACACATCCCCCTGAACTCCTATGTATCATTGAATAAACCGGTCTATGACGAGGAATCAGATCGAACTTTGATAGACATCCTATCTACCACGCGGATCACTAATCCCGAGGAGATTATCATCAGCAGGGAAGAATTCGTGTTTATAGAGAAAAAAATGGGTGAAATTCTGAGTTCTCTGGAGTGGAAGGTATTGATGGCCTACCTGGAGGGCAAGTCCTATCAGGAGATAGCCGTCGATTTGAAAAGACATGTTAAATCCATCGACAACGCACTGCAAAGAGTGAAACGCAAGCTGGAGAAATATCTGGAAGACCGCGGAGAATTATAACCTCCCCCTCTAGCCCGCCTTCTGATTACCAATTAAATAAAACCTTATCAAGGTTTCACGTGAAACTATTGACTTTGCTCATTGCAGCATATACAATATTATTTGCTGAGCCGAGCTAGCTCAAGGGTAGAGCAGCTGATTTGTAATCA
>DHGD01000156.1 GCA_002402575.1 Syntrophomonas sp. UBA4807 | reverse complement strand
CAGCCGGCCTGACCGGAGTAATATGGATAGGAGGTTGGTCTTCCGGGTAAATCCAGGCCTCATCCAATTCCTCGGGATCAAATCGAACCTCGACTTTTTCTCCGATCAAAGAACCGGGCACCTCGAATATAGTATTTTTGATGGAAATGGTGGCATCATTGTTTACCCGGCGCTGCTCCCGGCGTAGAAAAAAGGATGCCAGGCTGCCGGGATCATCAACCATCCTGAGACGGGGTAGTTGGGACATATATTTCTCAAGAGGCGTCATACCCAGGCCGGTGTGGATTTTCCTGTGATAGTCATCTTCCAACCATTGCAGAAAGACCCGGTTTAGTTCATCGAGAGGCAGCATCTCGGTTGAAATCAGAGGCAGAAAGCGCTTCCTGACTGTGGAGAAAAAGCGTTCAATCTTACCTTTGGAAGCGGCATCCCGTACTTGGGCATGGATAACCGTAGTCCCCATGCGGGCGCAGCCTTCATGAAAGATCGACGAGCGGTACACTTTGCCATTGTCCAGGTAGACCAGAGCGGGAATTCCTCTGCGGATAACCGCCTTCAAGTAGACATCTTTCATAACCCCGAAATTCTGCTTTGTACTGAAGTAAGCGAAAGGGATAATTCGCGAACAATCATCAATGAACGCGAAAAGATATGCCCTTTTGCGCTTTCCCTCTTCCAGAACATATGGCCCTGTGAGCATATCGCCCTGCCATAAATGATTAACCTCTTCAAAGGCGAACTTTTTGCGGTCCTTGCTTCGCGCTATGCCCTCCCTACCCTTAATTTTGGAAAGCTGTTTTTGTTTTAAAAATCGAAACAGGGTGTGATAGGAGAATGCTTCCGGCTCAAAGAGGTTCTCCTTAATCATCTGGTCATAAAGCAGCTTTACCGTCCATTCCGGATGCAAAAGGCGGTAGTTGATAATCTCCTCGGCCATGTCTTGAGAGATAGTCCGGGGAACAGCTTTGTCCTGGCGAACCTGCGGCAGCAGGCCATCCAGGTTTTCTCTCCGGTAAGCGGTAATCCAGCGCTGCAGAGTCTTTTTGCAGTATTGCCGCGGCCCGTAATGGGGGACGTCATGAACCCGGCTAACCAGGTCGTCAAGGTATGCTCCCGGATCATCCACCGTATGCTGCAGCACAGGAGCTATCAGGCCATAACGGAACATGGCAACATCCATTTTTTCTTGCTGGTTCAAACTCAAAGTGAACACCTCCATAAATGGAGGCTAACCGGTCAGCCATTTGTCGACATTTTCATTGTAAACCGAGAAAGCCGGTATATTCGAGGCAAAGCTTGTGTGGGCAATTAGCTTTTGCATGATAGGACGCCCCTACTGTACAATGAAAGTGCCATAAAGTTAACTGGTGTGTGGTCAGAGCGTTGATCAATCATTTCGATTGATTTACTTGGGGAAGTGTACTCCAACCAGCCCATTAACCTTATGGCTTTTTCTCGTATATCTCCCGGCAGCGGCTCGTAAAATCCCTTGTCACGGAAGGAAGATATAATGGCGTTGAGATTACGATTGAAACGCTTTTCATAAAAACTTAAAAGTTGCCGGGAAATAAACGTTTTTATCCCGCCCATGAAATGCTCACGCAGAGCTGTAAGAATGGTACTTCGGGAATGTTGAAAGAATGGGAGCAGAAACCACGGTAAAAGAGATACGGTTCTGCCGCAATGGGGGCAGAGGTAGCGGCAGATATCCAATTCCCAGACGCTATTCTCCTCGGGAATATTGCGTTGATAATAGCCGTGCCGTTCCAGATTAACAAAATGATTGCATTGTGGACAATGATCAAAGGTTGGATAAGGAATTTCTTTACGGGAATGATTCCGCAGAATGGATTGACTGATTGCCCAGATTGCCTGCAATGTTAAGACCTCCCCTACTAATGCACAGAGTTTAGCAGATTAAAGAGATTGAGTCTATTCGGGGAAAGGACACAGTACTTGCTATTTGTACCACACTTTTTGGTACTTTTATTGTGCTAACCAACATCCCCAAAACGAAAGGAGAGATAAGCCAATGCCGAGCAACGAAGAACTGCTCCGAAAAATAGACACCAACTCCCTGGCGGGAGGCGGCCTGCTGTCGTCTGAGCAAAGCAAAAAATTCTTCCAGATGACCTTTGATGCCACCGAATTCTCTAAACTGCACCGCAAAGAGCAGAGACGGGCCAAGACCGGGGAGATTGATAAGATTTCCATCGGAGGCCGCCTGCTGCGGAAAAAGGTCGAGAACGTGGACGACAACTACAGGGCTGGGATCACCACTGGCAAGGTGGAATATTCCACCGTTCCGGTTCGGTTGCCTTGGGAACTGACCGAGGAGACTCTGAGAGAGAACATCGAAGGCGAATCCTTCGAGGACACCGTCATGAAGATGATGACAACCCAGGTGGGCGTTGACCTGGAGGACCTGCACTTTAACGGGGATACTTCCAGCGCCGATGACTTTCTCAAGATCAACGATGGCTGGGTCAAGCAGGCCAAGGCCGGAACCCACGTTTTGAACTTGACTGCTGATGCCAAGTACAACAAGACAAAACGACATCACCATAAAATAATGCCCGCGAAAAAGCGGCCCCATGGGAAGGAGGGGAGTAGGCATGGCAACTTGTATAAAATGCGGATGTACTAAACCTTGCGGATGCGACAACTATTCATCCGGCAGCACCTGCATAAAATGCGGGTGCACAAAGCCCTGCAGCTGCGACAATTACTCGAAATAGAAAAGGGAGGAACGAGCAATGGCACACGAAATCACAATGACAGATTCACTTTTTACTGCCCGATTCCCGGCCTGGCATGGCCTGGGACGAATCGTTGACGAGGCCCCGACATCAGAGGAGGCCCTGCGTGTAGCAGGCCTAGATTGGGAGGTGACATCGACTCCCATCTATACCATGCAAGAGACTTTTCAAGGGTATAAGCCAAGCCAAGTAGAGGATTGGGTGGCCAACGTCCGGAGCGACACCGGGGAGACCCTGGGCATAGTCGGCAAAGGCTACAAGGTCGTCCAAAACAAAGAGGCCTTCGCGTTCACCGATCTGCTCCTGGGAGAGGGCGTGAGATACGAGAGCGCCGGGAGCCTGAGAGCGGGGAGACGCGTCTGGCTGCTGGCCAAGATGCCTGAGACCAAGATACTGGGCGACAAGGTCGAGCCATACCTGGTTTTCAGCAACGGCCACGATGGCAATGCAGCGGTCAAAGTAGCCATGACCCCGGTGCGCGTGGTGTGTATGAATACCCTGAACATAGCCCTAAGCGGAGCCAGCAGATTCTGGAGTACCAGCCACCAGGGAGACATCGCCAAGAAGCTGGAGGACGCGCAGAGGACACTGGAACTGGCAACCAAGTACATGGACGCCCTGGATGAGGCCAGCCAGCGCCTGGCTGACATTCAGATAACCAAGGACCTGCTGGCCGATATTACGACCCAACTGTTCCCGCTGCCTAAAGACCAGAAGCGCCACTCCCTGGTCTACGAGATGCGCAAGGAGTTTATGTTCCGCTACGAGGCGGCTCCGGACCTGGCCAGGTTCAGGGGAACCGGGTGGGGCGTAGTGAACGCAGCCTCCGACTTCGCCGGCCACCGGACGCCCAAACGGGTAGGGCCTACCCACCAGGAAAATAAATTCAGTCAGATCATTGGCGGGCACCCGGTGATAGACAGGGCCGTCGACCTAGTGCTGGCGACCGTAGCATAGAGACCCACGGATCAGCAGCCTCCTCCTCCTCCTTTGGGGGAGGCTGTATTTTTCCATGAGGAGGAATGACCATGAACGAACTGAAAAGGATATACAAAGTTGCCGATAGCTTCTGGGCCGGAGTCTATCCCGGAACCCCCAGGCCCAGGAAAGATGGGGCCAAAATAAACTACCTACTGCGCCAAGGAGTAAGGCGATTCATCAATCTCATGGAGCCGGATGAAGCCGACCACCTGGGACGAAAAATCGTCCAATACGATCAGGCCCTGCGCAAAGCGGCATGCGAACTTGGTGTGCGGGCTGATATGATTCGTGTCCCCATTAGAGACGGCATGACTCCTAGCGGGAAGCAAATGAGGCTCATTCTGGCCCTTATCGACAAGAGCATCCAGGACGGCGAACCCGTATATGTTCATTGCTGGGGCGGGCACGGGAGAACCGGAACGGTAGTAGGTTGCTGGCTGGCTGACCATGGAAAGGCCGGATGGGAGGCTCTGCGGACACTAGATCGCTTGCGCCGCAACGACCCCACGGGAAAGCCCAGCCCGCAAACCTTGATGCAAATCATGATGGTTGTGGGCTGGGCAGAGAAGGGGTAGAATGTACTTGACGAACGCAAAGAGAGGAGGGCAAGTGGGATGCGGACCCCTGAAAATATGCTCACCCCGACCCAGGCCGCCAAAGAGTGGGGGGTAACCAGGATGTGGATATACATGTGCGTCAAAGAGGGCCGGTTCGCGGATGCCGAACTACTGGAGACCCCATGGGGAACCCTGGTCAGCAGGGAAGGATTAGCCCGCGTCCTGGGGCCACCAGACCCGAATAGGATAGCACCTAATGCCGGGCCACGAAAAAGGACATGATGCCCCCGGATTTGTGCCGAACGTGTGCCCGAAGGCGACGAAACCATGCTGCTTTCTGCGGCACAACACAGAAGGGCAAAAACAAAATAAACCCCTGTTATTGGGGATAGAGCCGAAATACCGGGCCAGGCGGAAATGGCGGAAAAGGGTTATACGCTAGATTCAGGTTCTAGTCCCGCAAGGTGGTGGAGGTTCGAGTCCTCTCTGCCGCACCATAGTAAACACAGGGGGTTTTAAACCCCCTTAAACATTTTCTGGGCCTATTTGGATTTGACGCAGGCGTTTTGGTCAACCCCGCAGAGGTGGCACAACTTCAATCATATTGCCGGATTTCCTGGCCTGGCTCCATAAATCTTGGCAATGCTGGGACTAGCACCGGATTATATGATTTAAGTATATATTGCATATATGAGAATTAATAAAGAAGGTTAATATATGAATACCAGCAATCAGAGCCGCCTGGAAAAAACCCTAACCAGAATCCTGGATCAAATTGAATGTTTGCAGGAACAAATATTCCAGGCCAGAAATGAGGAAGAGAAAGCGACTCTAAAGCACCAGTTGAGAAATCTAAAGATACTTAGGGCTTACTATGTGAAGTTGATTCTTATCAAGTAAGGCGCGGGTTAAAAGGCCGCTATTTAAGGATAGCAGGGCGGGCATTTATGTTTTGTGCGGCAGGACCGACGCGACCTTACCCCGGCAGTTTCACACCCGCAGGCGGCGGTGCTCTCCCAGGCCACCCAACAGCAGGGCAGACCCGCGTAAAAAGCGGTTAATAACGCCTCTCTGAAAGTATTGACCGTCCCCTCCGGGTCAGCTGTTGCAAACCACTAGTCATCCAGCCGGATCGTCGCTGTTTTGAGCAGCCGGTATTCAATGATACAATAATAGCATAATCTTACAAGGAGGAACTGCAATGGAAACTGGCAAATTCAGACTGCATCGGCAGGATTCATTACTTCTGATAATCGATTTACAAGACAAGTTACTGAACGCTATGAAATACAAGGAGGCGGTGGTCAAAAATACCAATCTCCTATTAAAACTGGCTGAACAGACTGGCGTGCCGGTGGTGGTAACGGAGCAATACCCGCGTGGCTTGGGCCCCACCGTCTCCGAACTGAAGGTAAACTTCCCCGCAGGCACCGAAGTCATAGAAAAAATGTCTTTCAACGCTTGCACCCCGGATACAAGAAAAGCCTTGTTCACCTACAACAGGCCTAAAATTATCGTTACCGGCAGCGAGACCCATGTTTGCGTCTATCAGACCGTCAGGGACCTCATTCAGTCTGGCTATGCCGTTCACGTAGCCTGTGATGCAGTCTGCTCGCGTTTCAAACAGAATTACCTAAGCGGGTTGGCTTTGATGAAACAGATGGGTGCGGTTATAACTAATGCCGAAACAATCTTTTTCGATATCCTAAAAACTTCCGGAACACCTGAGTTTAAAGCCCTGTCGCCACTGCTGAAATAATCCCGCGATTAAGCGGCGGGGGCTTGCCCCCGCCGCTGCTGGCTGTTATTAGTCAATTAACAGGCGATTACCTCATTTGATACACCATGGTCACCGTGGCGGTTACCTTGAGTTCACCGGGACTAAGGGGCACGCTTCCGCCCCCCATGCCTTTGGCGGAATCCAGAGCGATATTGGCGACATTGGAATAAAAAGAGGTGTTATAGCCTTCGCTGATGCTCACTAGCGCCCCCAGGTTCATCTGGGCCGCAGTGGTAATCAACTGGGCTTTCTCTCGCCCCCTGGTGATCGCTTTTAGTAGAGCCTCATTTTCCGCCCCATCTAGGTTGGACTTTTCAAAGGAGACGAAGTTTACATTATTGGCGCCTGCCTTAACAGCCCCGTCCAAAACTGCTCCGACCCGGTTAATATCCTTCACCACTATAGTGATTTCATTGCGAACCTGGTATCCGGTCAAAATACCGCTGGAGCCGCTATTATAATCATACTGGGGATAAATGTTGAAACTGCTGGTCTGAATCAGGTTCTTGTCTATGCCCATGGAATGGATGGCGGCAATCAGTCGTTCGCTTTTCTGGTTGTTTTCATTTTGCGCCTGGGCGACATCTTTGTGGTTGGTGACTACACCCAGTGAAATGCGAGCCTGGTCGGGAGTTGCTGTCGTCGTTCCAGTGGCAGTAACCACCACTACTGGCCCGTCGGACTGAACCGGGACATCAGCGCCCATAGCCGGCACAGCTAAGGCCATAATCAATAATACTACCAGGCACAAAAGGCCTCCTCTATGGATTTTCCGTTTTAACATCTGGAATTCCCTCCTCTAATTTAATTGCATCGGCCAGGGATGCCATTTGCTTATCGTCCAGATTACTGCTCAGAACCATTTCATATGACTGCCGGTTATGTTCAACCCGGGCCTTGTAGGAGTTGGCCGTGGGGGCAGTCTTCACCGAAGAGTTTTCTCCCGAACCTTCCACGCTCTTCGGCACAGCGCTCCTTACTTGAGGGGAGGCATCTTCGGCCGGAGAAGGCTTCTGTGCTGGTTGGGTTGGCACGGTGAGTTGGAGTTTTAATTCCTCCTGGGTCAGTTGGTTCAGGTATACAAAAGTGATTTCCTGGTCGGAATTGCTGATAATCGCCCTTAATGAGTATTCCGGCGGCAGGTTGGCGGGATGCAGGGTCAACAGTTCGGTGCCACGATTAGGGCTGGTATAGACGGGAGCATTTACCATCTGATCAGTAAGGATTGCGGCAGTGTAGGGCTGTGCCGCCGACACAGGCTGGCGCCGTTCTGGAGAAGCCGTCGAGCTTTTAACAGCGGAATCCTGTCGGATGCCAGGGCTGGTTTGAGCGGCGTATTCCTTAACATTTGCTTCCTGCGGAGGCTGAACCGCACTGTCAGCGGAAACCGGATGGTTAGCGAGCAACGGCACCTTTTCTGCCGGGACACTGTCAGTAGCGTCTTGTTCCGTAATTTTACTTCCTAGTGGCATCTGCATATCCAACATAGGCAGCGAACATAACGCCAGGAGCAAAACCGCGGCACTGGCTGCACCCCACCACCAGCGGAATTCACGCGTATAACGGGGGAAACGCCCGGCCCGAATACCTGCCTGTACCTCGCCATGCTTTTGCTTGACCGTGGCCATCACCAAGTCGGTAAAGTCCGCCCTCAAAGCCGGAATGGTATCCAGACTACGCAATAGGTCGCCATCTTGGCTGGCCGCAGCCACTTTTTCGCGGCAACTTTCACATTGATCTAAATGCGCTTGAACGCCATCCTGCAACTGGGGAGACAATTGCTTGTCACAGAATTCATAAATGTATTTATTTATTTGCTGACAATTCATGATTTATCCCCCTTTCACTGCGGCGATTCAAGAGTATCTTTTGCAGGGCCTTGCGGGCTCGATGCACCTTAACCTCGACATTTTCCTTGCTTATCCCCAGGCTGTCGGCTATTTCCTGGTTGTCTAAATCCATCTGATAGCGGAGCGTGATAACCACTCGATAGTTTTCTGGCAAGGCCATTATGGCAGCGTCAATCTCGCGGTGCAGCTCCTGTTGTTCGTACACGGAATGGGGGTCGTCTGATTTAATCAGAGCGCAACCGTCTATTGGGGCGCTATAAGCCTCATCAAAATTCACCAGGGCTACCTTTTTGCGCTTGCGCAAAGAACTGATGCTGGTGTTGGTGGCTATCCGATATATCCAGGGGGCAAACTTCTTGTTAGAGTCGAACTGATACATCTTCTCGTATACAGTAAGAAAAACCTCCTGGGTAAGATCCTCGGCTTCCTGCGCATGGCCTATGATTCGATAGACGATGGCATAGACCCTATTTTTATAGCGGTTCACCAGTTCTTCATAAGCTGCTATATCACCGCTAAGAGTCTGCCACGCCAGCATCTCGTCGCTAATCAATAGAATCAGCTCCCCAATCCGTCATAAACAATACGATTATAATATTTTCAGCTTACACCAACCATCTCGCAATGTGGGATAATTTTTAACTATAAGCCGGCCCAAATTGTGTTAAACTATTTTATGATTGATTAGGAGTGAAAAGCTTGCATTATCTTCCTCAGGACAAGCGCCTATGAAAATATTAGTCGATGCCGATGCCTGCCCGGTCAAGACGATCATAGAAAAAAAAGCGCGGGAATCAGGCGTAGAATTAATAATGGTGTGCAATCCAAACCATGCTATAGAGAGCAGCTACGCTCAGGTAATAATGGTGGATTATGCCCCCGAAGCCGTCGATATAGCCATAACCAACCGTACTCAAGGTGGAGATATTGTAGTTACTCAAGACTATGGGCTGGCTTCGCTGGTTCTGGCCAAAAAGGCCCAAGCCATTCATCCCGATGGCAGGATTTATAATTCAGTCAATATCGAGACCCTGCTCGCGCAGCGGTATTTAAATGCTCGGGCCAGACGCGGGGGAATGCGGATATCCGGCCCAGCTAAACGAAATTCAGCGTTAGACCAGCTTTTTGAAAAAAATTTTGAAAAATTGCTGCAGACCGGCAGCGATGCGAAAGGAGACTGATCTGTGTCAGAAAAATGCAACACTTGTCCCTCTGCAGCTGGATGCAACATTGACGCCAGTTCTTGCGGAGTGGAGAATCAGCCCAATACCCTGGTAGGCGCTTTCAATAATATCCGCAATGTGATCACAGTAATGAGCGGCAAAGGCGGGGTCGGTAAATCATCAGTGACCGGGCTGCTGGCTATGAGTCTGGCGCGCCAGGGCAAAAAGGTGGGGGTATTGGATGCGGATATCACCGGACCCAGCCAGCCCAAAGCCTTCGGCATCAAAGGCAATATTAAAGCGGGAGACTATGGCATGATACCCCCGGAGAGCAAGAGCGGCATCAAGCTGATGTCCATCAATTTCTTTCTTCCCAATGAGGACGATCCCGTAATCTGGAGAGGACCGATGCTGGCCGGGGCGGTCAAACAGTTCTGGTCGGATGTTGATTGGCGCGATCTGGATTATTTAATAGTAGATTTGCCTCCTGGAACCGGTGATATACCCCTGACAGTCATGCAGTCGCTGCCCGTAAACGGAATTGTCATAGTATCTTCACCACAGGATCTGGCCTTTATGGTGGTCAAAAAGACCATAAAGATGGCTAAGAAGCTGCAGTTGCCAATAATTGGACTGATCGAGAACATGAGTTATGCGATCTGCCCGCACTGCAATGAAAAAATCGAAATATTCGGAAAGACCCAGGGCAGCAAGGTTTCGCAAGAGGCTGGAGTGGAATTCCTGGGCGGTCTGCCCTGGGACGGGAAGTTCAATGCATTGGTTGATGATGGGCGCATCGAAGAATACCATTCCGCGGAAATGGATGCCATCGCTCAGCGGATAATGGAACAACTGCCCTGATGTAAGATTGCCTATTGGGGCTAAAGCATAATATGTTATTTGTGGGAAAATAAAAAAATGGGTGCGAATTCAGACCGAGGATGTATATAATTATACTAACGATATGCATAAAGGGTTTGCGTTAGGGCAATCTGTCGATTATGGAATGAAATGGAGGATTATGATGGCAACCAAACTGTTATTGGAATTGAAAAACTTGCTTGCTGATCTGGCCTCTACTTTGATTCTGGGCAAGAACAAGGACGCGGCCCGATTGGCATTGACACTATCCGAAAAGAGCAAAGCACTGGCAGAGGAACTGGTAAAATAGTGGCCATGAAGGTCACTTCATAACGCCAGGGAAGAAAATCTTAGCTGACAGCCAAACCACGAAGGTTGACCCTTATAACACGGTCGGTTTTTGTGGTTTTCTGTTTTTGCTTGAGTAATGCTATTGCGCCCTCAATAAGGACAAAGCTAAGTATCCCAGCTAAAAGCTGACTTTTATTGAGAAGGCTCTACCCAGTAATTAAGCGTGGGAGGTTGCATTTTGAAAATTGCGGTCATCGACGGGCAGGGAGGCGGAATCGGCCGATTGATTGTAGAAAAATTGCGCCGGGAATTGGGACAAGAAGTATATATCATCGCGGTGGGCACTAACGCGGTGGCTGCTTCGGTTATGCTGAAGGCTGGTGCCAACGACGGGGCCAGTGGGGAAAATGCCGTGGTCTGGTCGGCTCCGCGGGTGGACATTATCGCTGGTTCGGTAGCCGTAATCGCTGCCAACAGCTATGCCGGGGAATTGACATCTAAAATGGCGGAAGCCATAACATCTTCCCCGGCCATAAAGTTTTTACTGCCTATTAATCGCTGTGGCATTGAGATCAGCTCTTGTCAGGATGAGCCGTTACCTGTCCAGGTAGATCAATTAGTTAACCGCGTCAGAGTTTATTGTCAGAAACAGCACGATAATAATTAAGATTGGAAAGGTGGGTCACGCTGATGTGCAAGGACATGTCCCCCCTGGAACTAGCTATACAATTTCATGGCCATATTTGCCCTGGTTTGCTGACGGGGGTGCGGGCTGCTCAACTGGCCATGGACCAGCTCGATATTAAGAGGGATCAAGACGAGGATGTGGTGGCGATTGTGGAAACTGATTCCTGCGGGGTGGATGCACTGCAATCCATATTAGGTTGTACCTTTGGGAAAGGCAACCTTATATTCAGAGATTATGGCAAAACGGTTTATACCATCATAGACCGGTCCAGTAATCGCGCCTTGCGCATAGCGCAGATGAAGCGCGACTCAAGCAATACTGCCGGTCAGCGTTACCGTGAACTCAGAGGACGTAAGGACCTGGATCATTCTGAACAGGCTGAACTGGAACAGGTGATGCAGGAGTTGTTCGAACATATCATGACTTGCCCCTATGAAGAACTGTTCGCCTGGAAGGAAGTTGAAGCGGAACTTCTCCCGCAGGCCTCTATTTATGCCACCCTGACCTGTTGTAAGTGCGGGGAAGGCGTCATGGAACCAAAGGCTGTTGAAACCGCCGAGGGTTTTTTATGCCAGCCCTGTTTTAAGTTACAGAGGAGGTAGTGCCGATGTGTGAAGCCAATGTCTACCTGTGGCGCGATGGTAAAGAAGAACTAATTATGGAAAAGGTGGACCGCATTATTCCTGGGGAAGAGAACACCTTGTTCATGGAAAATGTATTTGGAGAAAGAAAAGTTGTGGCGGCGCGGCTCCGTGAGATGGAACTGGTGCGTCACCGCATATTAATAGAAGAGATGCCTCCACAAACAGTTGCCCAGGACCTGGAACTATGGCTGGAACCGGATACCGATCACGGGCATTTTCACGAAGGTGAAGAAGTAGGTTTGAAACTATACAAAGGGTACAACATGAAACCTGAAAGTGACGCCGATTTTGAAGGCATAACCGCCTACATGTTCAATCACCGCGGGCGTCGCGACCTGCTTCTGCACCAGCATGACGGGCAATACGTGCTTCATCCCGGACAGGAGGCGGATGGACTGATACAAGTGGTGGTTCATCAGCCTGGCCCTAAGGAGTTGTATGCTAAAACCCTGGTGGAAATCGGACATCACCATCATCATGACATCGAAACGGTAAAGCTGCCTTTGGAGATCGTGCCCAGCGGATACAGCCATGCCCGCATCGGTGAATACTATGAAATTCAACTTCTAAAAAATGGCGAGCCTCTGCCAGATACAGAAATCAAGGCCACTTTTTCCACCGCAGCACCACATGAGTACCCCCGCAGGCAAAAGACCGACGATTCAGGCAGAGCCAAATTTTTCTTGTCAGCCCGGGGACACTATCTTTTTTCAGTACAACATGATAACATAATAAGCACGTTTACATTAATCAAGAGCGTTTAAGCTGAAAAATATCCTCTCGAAGGGGATTGGTCTTAAGCGGCACTCCCGGTGAACTGAAGCCTAAAACATAAACCATGAAGGTGTAACGGAAGAACCCGATATGCTTCATGGTTTTTATTTGTTCAAACGGGTGAGGTCGCAAAAAATATTGTTGAAGGGAGTCCTGATTAGAATGCATATTCCAGACGGTTATTTGAGCCCGGTGACAGCACTACCGATTGCTGCGGTAATGGTCCCGATCATAGGGATAGCAGTTAAAAAGGTACAGACCACCATGAAAAAGAAACAGGCGCCCCTGCTCGCAATTGGTGCCGCGTTTTCCTTCCTCATCATGATGTTTAATCTGCCTATACCGGGAGGAAGTTCAGCGCATGCGGTGGGGGCGGTGCTCATTGCCATATTATTGGGCCCCTGGGCTGCAACCGTAGCGGTCACGGTGGCCTTAATCATTCAGGCCATGATCTTTGGCGACGGAGGCATCATTACCTTGGGGGCCAATTGTTTTAACATCGCTTTTCTTATGTCCTTTGGCGGCTATTATTCTTACCGCCTCATCAAGGCCAAGGCCGATGCCAGTTCAATACGCGGATTGGTGGCGGCTGCATGTGGAGGCTATATTGGAATCAACCTGGCTGCCTTGTCAACCGCGGTTATGTTCGGTATGCAATACCATTGGTTCCAAGGACCTGATGGAACCCCATTGTACTTTATGTATCCTTTGAAGGTTGCCTTAACGGTAATGATGGGAGAACATCTGCTCTTTGCGGGTCCGGTAGAGAGCGCCTTTACCGTGCTGGGAGTGTTGTTTGTGGCCCGCACCTATCCGGAAATGATTGGCTCTAGCGCAATTAAAACGGGCAAAACAAAGGGGGTTATGGCCAATGTTTAAGCATTATCGCAAATTGTGGCGGGGTATGCTGGCCTTGCTCTTACTCACGCCGTTAGGACTGTTGGCGACTGGAACGGCATTCGGGGAGTGGGGGACTGAGCAGTTGACTGAAGAAGTGGGAATCTTGCCGTCTGGTTTGGCGGCCTTAGCTGATACCTGGAATTATGCCATTTTGGCCGACTATGCCATTCCCGGTGCGGAGGGGACTGTAGGTGCGGTTTTGGGATATATGGCCTCAGGACTGGTAGGTATTGCTCTGGTGGTGGCGGCAATTATGTGGCTGAGCAGGATTATTGAGGATTAATAGTATGGAACTGTTTATTCCAGAATGGCTGAATGAAACTGACCCGCGCGTATACTCAAACGCAAAGGCTGGAGGCGGCAGGTTTCTTGTCAAAAGTCTGCGTAGCCTTAATAGTATTATGGTGGATGATCTGACCGCAGAAAAATGGGCCCGGCAGGAAGGACTGCTACAAGCTCTAAGCGCGGACTACAAAATAGCCGGGTGCATCATCATGCTGGTAGCGTTATCTCTGATGAGAGATTACCGCTTGTTGCTAGCGCTCTGGGGAGTAAGCTTGGCATTGATGATGGCATCCAGGCTGCCTGTGCTTACCCTGCAAAAGCGTATATGGGGGATAATACCACTCATAACCGTGATAGTGACTCTGCCCGCCGCTTTGAACCTGGTTTCAGACGGCACACCGCTCCTTATCTTGTATCAAGGCAGTGTTAACGGACCTGCGGCTTTAGCCAACCCCATCTTCATCACCCGTCAGGGTATGCAAGCGGTAACCATACTTTTCCTTAGAAGCGGAATATCGCTATCCATGGTGGCGCTTTTAGTAATGACTACAAAAGTTAGCGGACTTTTTAAATCACTGCAGTCTATCGGTATTCCGGCTCATTTCACATTTATTGTCGAAATGAGTTACCGATATTTGATAATGCTGCTCAAAATCTCTATTGAGATGTATGAGGCACGCAGAATGAGGACGGTGGGTCGACTGACTTACAGACAGCAAGCTGCTTTGCTGGGTTCATCTCTGGGATTTTTGTTCGCCCAGAGCATGCAGCTTTCAAGCGAGGTTTTTCAGGCTATGACCGCGCGCTGTTACAGCATTGAGAGATTCAGAGACACTTATGCGGCGGATATGCTCTCCGACAGTTTTACGCCCATGACGCCAGGACAGCTATTAATTGACAGGAGCAAATAATGAAAAGCAATGTTTTTGAACTGCGACAGGCAGCATATGCACATCAACCCGGTCACAATATCTTCGAATCCATTTCATTTGACATCGCTGCCGGGGAAAGTGTTGCCGTGCTGGGTGCCAATGGCTCCGGAAAATCAACCCTGCTTAAGATACTGTGCGGTTTACTGCATCCCCAGGCGGGATCATTGAAGGTTTTTGGCGAAACCATCAGTGAAGAATTATTAGAAGATGACGCTTTTTCACAGCGGTTTCATCGCCGGGTGGGGTTTATTTTCCAGAGTTCAGATGTACAATTGTTTAACAACCGGGTGGAAGATGAAATTGCCTTCGGACCTTCGCAATTGGGCTTGCCCGAGCGGGAAGTGAGGCGCCGCACCGCTGATATGCTTAAAATGCTGGACATAGAGCATCTGAAAGAACGCCCTCCTTACCGGCTCAGCGGCGGAGAAAAACGCAAGGTGGCTCTGGCGGCGGTGTTGATTTTGAACCCCGAGGCGCTAATTCTGGATGAACCTGGCGCCGGGCTGGATCCTAAGACACAGCGCTGGCTGACCCACCTCCTCCTGGAATTGAATCGCCGCGGACGCACCATAGTATTATCCACCCACAATCTTGAGATGGCTCACACCGTAACCCAGCGCAGCCTGGTACTGAGTGAGGATCATCGCCTGGTTTTTGACGGTGCCACTCCTCAGGTTTTGTCGGACCGGGCTTTGCTGAGCCAGGTCAACCTGATTGACGAATTTACCCACGAGCATGATGAAAAATCTCATATTCACCTCTACACGCATGGATAATCACCCCGCCTGATTAAACCGCACAACTCAATTCGTCTCCGAACGACACTTTTCCAAAGGTCTTTAATGCAGTATTGCAGGAATTTTATTTTGCACGTAGAATATAGGAGGTTATAGTAAGATTATCATATCCGCTCTATGTAACAATAATATACTTCTCCAAGCCAGTCGACCTAAAGCCTTTGCAAAGCTATGGTTAACTGGCCGGGGTATAACTGGAAACGGTTATGCCTTCCCGTATTGTGAGTAGGAGATTAGTGGTATAGCAGACGTTTGCATGAACCTTAACCGGCTGCTGATGTTTCGGTGTGCGCAATACCCGGCTTCTCTCATGAAGTCGGGTTTTTTATTGTAATGCCACCGCTCTTAACTAAGAGGTAGAAATGCACGAACTGTCTTTGATGGCGGAGATGATGGATTTGATCCGTAACAGCGCCGCACAGAACCAGATTAATCGAATAACCCGCATTAAATTGGTAATTGGCAAACTATCCATGGCTTTACCGCACAGTCTGCGTTTTGCCTTCGATAGCATGGCCGGGGAGGGGATATTCACCAGTGCGGAGCTGCTTATTGAGGAAAGAGAGATTTCATTTAAGTGTCCGCATTGCCTGGAGCAGTTCATTGTTGAACAGCCGTTTCTTAATCCCTGCCCGTTTTGCGGCAGTCTGGATACCGAAATCGCAACCGGAAGGGAACTGTTTATAGAATATTATGAAGGGGATTCAGTATATGGGCACCAAGCAGATCCGTCTGGAGACTAACCTATTGGGGGCCAACAATATGATGGCCGTTAAGAATCGCCGAATTTTCAAGGAGGCCGGATTGTTGGTCATCAATTTGATGAGTTCTCCCGGTTCCGGAAAAACCACCCTTTTGGAGAAAACTATTGAGCAAATCCAAGGTTACATTAATATGGGAGTTATCGAAGGCGACCTGTATACCGACCAGGATGCCCTGCGCATCGAAAACAAAGGGGTCAAGGTGGTGCAGATCAATACCGAAGGCACCTGCCATCTTGATGCCGGGATGGTGGAAAAAGCCTGGCGCGATTTAGGTGAAGAAAACCTGCAATTGCTGTTCATAGAAAATGTGGGGAATTTGGTATGCCCGGCCGAATTTGACCTGGGCGAGGATTTTAAGGCGGTGATCTTAAGCACTACCGAGGGTAATGACAAGGTGCTAAAATATCCGCTGGTGTTTCAAAAGGCTCGAGTGGTGGTTTTAAACAAGATCGATCTCCTGCCTTACGTTGATTTTGACCTGGACGCCTTTGAGCGGGATATAGCCGCAGTGAATCCTGATACGGTAGTTTTCAAGCTTTCCGGCCGTACTGGAGAGGGTATCGAGGAATGGACGCAATGGTTGACAAAGGAGGTGGGGAGAGTAAACCTTTGATTAGATATATAGAGATAAGAGAATTGTGATGGGATTATATGGTAGGCCTGGTTCACAAATAATGTTTTGGGGGGAATAGGTACATGCCTACCAAGCTTACTAGACGTGATTTCATACGTCTTTGCGCTGGAAGCGCCGCGGCAATTTCCATGTCATCGATCCTGGCGCCGGCGCTGGCCCAGGCGGCAGAAGCCGGAGCGCCGCCAGTAATCTGGCTGCAAGGGGCCGGTTGTACAGGTTGCTCAGTTTCACTGCTCAACAGCGTACATCCTGACATACAGAAAGTGCTCTTAGACGTCATCAGCTTACGTTATCATCCCAATATTTCCGGGGCCTCTGGGGATTTGGCCATGGAGGAAGGAATTTTTAAAGTTGCCGAAGAGTACAAGGGGAAATTCTACCTGGTTGTAGAAGGCGCGGTTCCTACCGGAGCCGACGGAAGATTCTGTATGGTTGGGGAAAGGAATGGAGAACCGATAACATTTGTTGATTTGGTCAAAGAAGTCGGCAGCAAGGCCGCAGCCATATTAAACTTCGGTACTTGTTCGGCCTATGGCGGAATACCCGCCACACCGCCCAATCCCATGGACTGCAAGGCGGTGCCGGATATTGTCAAGAATGTTCCCTATATAAATGTGCCCGGATGCCCTCCCCATCCCGACTGGATGGTGGGTACCATTGCCCATGTACTGTTATATAAAGACATCCCCGAACTGGACCGCTTTGGAAGGCCGACCATGTTTTTCAAGGGCATTATTCACGACAACTGCCCTAGAAGACAGTATTTTGACAATGCCATCTTCGCCAAGAACCTCAGCGAACCGGGCTGTCTACTGGAAGTAGGATGCAAGGGCCCCATCGCTCACTGTGACTCTACCACCCGTTTATGGAACGGCGGCACCAACTGGTGCATCAAATCGGGGGCGCCCTGTTTGGCCTGCACCGAACCGCAATTCCCGGCATGGCCGGTTTATGCTCGCGTGCCTGAAATGCCTATCGCGCCTGGAATCACCGCTACTACTGACCAAATTGGCATGGTATTGGGAGCCGCCACGTTAGTTGGCATTGGCGGCCATTTAGCCGGTAATATTGCCACCGGCCGAATTGGCCCCAAAAAGCACAGTGACGAGAAAGAAGGTGACAACTAATGGCGCAGAAGATAATCGTAGATCCGGTAACTCGTATTGAAGGACACCTTAAAGTAGAAGTTGAGGTCGATAACGGTAAAGTAATCGATGCCCATATCAGCGGCACCCTTTTCAGAGGTTTGGAACTAATTATGCAGGGCCGTGATCCTCGCGATGCTCAACAGATCATGCAGCGCATCTGTGGGGTATGCCCTACGGCTCACGCCACTGCGGGAACTCTGGCTCTGGATGACGCCTTTGGCATCGAGCCGCCACCCAACGGGCGGATTATCCGTAATCTTATATTCGGCTCCAACTATATTCAATCCCATATCCTGCACTTTTTCCATCTGGCCGCACTGGACTATGTAAAAGCGCCAGAAGGGGTCCGCCCGTTAAATCCTCAATACGCCGGTGATTACAGACTGCCTGCAGATGTTAATGCCGAGGCGGTAAACAATTATCTGAAGGCTCTTGAAATGCGCCGTAAAGCTCAGGAGATGCTGGCTATCTGGGGCGGCAAGATGCCTCATGTGCAGGCCATAGTCCCCGGCGGCGCCACTGAGCTGCCCGACACCCAGAAAATTTACGAGTTCCTGGTGCGGTTGGAAGAACTGACTACATTTATCGACAAAGTCTACGTTCCTACCGTAAAGGCCGTTGCGGGGGTGTATTCTGATTGGTTTGATATCGGACGAGGCTGCATGAATATGTTGGCTTACGGCGGATTCCCGCTTGAAGAGGGCAAAGACCATGTCAAGAAAAATAAGTTCTTCCCCAGTGGAGTATATGTAAGGGGCCAGTATAAGGAACTGGATCCTTCTCTCATAACTGAAGAGGTCAAATATTCCTGGTACAAAGATGATACCGGAGGCAACAGTCCGGATATGGCAGTGGTGGAACCTGACGCCCATAAGAAAAATGCTTATTCCTGGTTAAAAGCTCCGCGTTACAATGGGGAACCTATGGAAGTAGGGCCTCTGGCCCGGCAGTGGGTGGCCAAGCAAAAAGACCTGGTGGAAATGGGCCCCAATAAGGCGTTTTCGGTTATGGGACGTCATTTCGCCAGAGCTGTAGAGACTTCTGCCATAGCCGCAGCTATGAAAGAATGGGCAATGCAATTGAAGCCGGGTGAACCGGTGGCCACTCCCCATAAAGTGCCTTCCAGTGCATTGGGCATGGGACTTACTGAAGGTTCGCGCGGCGCTCTGGGGCACTGGCATAAGATCGAACATGGCCGCACCAAGGTTTTGAACGCTGTAGTGCCAACCACCTGGAATGGCGGTCCCAGAGATGTCAACAATGTAGCCGGGCCTATGGAGCAAGCTATAGTTGGCTGCCCAGTGGCTGATCCCGCTAATCCTATTGAAGTGGTTCGTATTATCAGATCTATGGACCCCTGCCTGGGGTGTGCCATTCATGTCATGACTCCTGACAAGAAACAACTCAGCCAGTATATCGTTAATTAGGGGGTGCCGGAAATGAAAAAAATGGAAGACCGGCACTCCATAGCGATTCGCTTGTTTCATTGGAGTAATATGATCAGCATAACCTTATTAATCATTACCGGGTTTTACATTCATACTCCAAACAGTTTCCGATGGTTGTTTTCCAATATGGATACTCCGCGCATGCTCCACTTTGCCATGGCGTATGTCTTGCTGTTCGGGGTCATCGGGCGGGTATATTACGCTATAGTGGCCAAAGATGCCCATAATATCGTTTACCAGCCTATTAAAGACACCCTGAAATTACCCAGCATGCTCAAATACTATCTGTTCATGGCGGACAGCCATCCCTATTACGGTAAATACAACCCCGGTCAGAAGTTGATGTATACCGGTTGGCTGTTTATGGCTCTGGTGCAGATCATTACTGGCTTTGTGCTCTACGCTCCCAACACCTTCCCGGCACTGGCTGGCTGGCTGGGCGGCTTGTTAGCCGTTCGCATAATCCACTATGTGGTCAATTGGCTGTTTGTGTTATCAGTGATAGTGCATTTGTATCTGGATTTATCAGAAGGTATTCCGGTGTTGTTATCCATGTTTACCGGCAAGATACCGGCTGAGGGGCATGGACCTTCTGCGCAGTCGCATTCAAAGAGCAGCGATGGCCGCAGTCTGGGCGCCTAGGAGGCCGTTTTGAAACTCATTGTGTTAGGAATCGGTAATATCCTCATGAAAGATGACGGCCTGGGGGTGTATGTTGTACAGCAGTTGTCCAAGCGCCTCTGGCCTGAAGAAGTTGAATTCATTGATGCCGGCATCGCTAGTTTCGAAATACTGGACGTGTTCTGCAGTGCCGATCAGATCATTGTGGTTGACTCAATGACCGCGGGAGGCGAGCCCGGTACCATTTACCGGGCGCCTCTGCAGGAATTGGGTTTGACCGTCAGCCCGGCAGTAACTTCATTGCATGAACTGCATTTCACTGAAGCCATCAAGGTGGTGCAAATGATGGGGTATAACCCCCAGGTAATTGTATTCGGGGTTGAGCCCTGTCTGGTTGAACTGGGGATGGAATTGACCCCGGCAATCGCGGCCAAAGTGCCTCGGCTGCTGGAATTAGTGGAAGCAGAGATACATCGAATTTTGAACGCCAATAGTTGAGATGAAAAGCCAAGTAAGCGGTCTCCTGTGGAAGAACAATTTTTATTGCCGCTCCGCAGGAGGCTGCTATTAAAGTCAATTCTTTGGATATCCTGCCCGATTGGCAGTGAGAATAAGGTATGATGCAGCATAGCAGCGCTAAACGATTGACAATAAAAGGCATAGTACAAGGGGTGGGATTCCGCCCTTATGTATACCGCCTAGCGATGGGCATGGGCTTAAAAGGCTGGGTCCTTAATTCTTCCAGCGGTGTTTTCATTGAGGTTGAAGGCCAGGCTGAACAGGTGAATAAGTTTATCAGCCAACTGCTCGATCAACCCCCTCCGCTGGCTGTAATCAAGAGCTGTCAGGTAGAGGATATTGCGGCCCGGCATTTCGACAATTTTATCATCAGGGAGAGCCAAGGCGAACAAGTTCGTGAAGTGGATGTGTCTCCGGATATAGCTATATGCGCCGATTGCCGCCGGGAGGTGCGCGACCCTCAGGACCGGCGTTATGGCTATCCATTCACCAACTGCACCAACTGCGGTCCGCGCTTTACAATTATCCAAGATGTACCCTATGACCGCATCAAAACCACTATGAACGTATTTCCCATGTGTAGGCAGTGCCGCCAAGAATACCTCGATCCCCTGAACCGCCGTTTCCACGCCCAGCCTAATGCTTGTCCGGACTGCGGACCAAAGGCCTGGCTGACCGATAGTCACGGACGGATTTGTGAAATCGGTGTTGGGGACGTGCTGAAGAGGGGCGCGGTATTGGCGGTAAAGGGGCTCGGGGCCTTTCACCTGGCTGTCGACGCCTCCAACCGGGAGGCGGTCCAGTTGCTGCGCCGCCGCAAACGCAGGGATGCCAAACCTTTCGCGGTGATGGCCCGGGATCTGGCAGCGGCCTATAAATACTGCCTGGTTTCCGAACAGGAAGAAGCCTGGCTGACTTCACGCCAGGCCCCGATCGTGGTTATGAAGAGCCTGAACAATCCTGCTATTCCAGGCGACCTCTTACACCCCGGACTAAACACTCTGGGTCTTATGCTGCCCTACACTCCGCTGCATTATATGTTGTTCGATGAAGAGCTTGACCTTTTGGTAATGACCAGCGCTAATATAAGTGATGAACCGCTAATAACTGATAATGACCAAGCCACGTCCAGCCTCAAAGATCTGGCTGATTACTTTCTGCTCCATGACCGGGACATTTTTAATCCGTGCGATGACTCGGTACTCAGCATAAGTTCTGGTAACAGCACCGATATCATCAGACGGGCCCGGGGATTCGTTCCCCAGGGCATCAGAGCGCCGAGGTTAAAAACCTCCGCGTCGATTCTGGCGGTGGGTGGGGAGATGAAGAACACCTTCTGCCTGACTCGGGGCGAAGAAGCTTATCTAAGCCAGCATTGGGGCGATTTGAGCAATTACCATAATTATTTAAATTTTACCGAGGGCATTGCCAGATTCAAGCAGATGCTGGCTGTAGAGCCTGGTCTGATAGCTCATGACATGCATCCCGATTATCAATCTACGCGTTGGGCTAAAAGGCAAAAACAGGTGCGGCTAGTGCCGGTGCAACACCATCATGCTCACATGGCGGCAGCAATGGCCGAAAACGGCTTGCAGGGCAGAACCCTTGGGCTGGTTTTGGACGGCGCCGGCTGGGGCGCTGACGGCTCTGTCTGGGGAGGAGAGTTGTTACTGGGAGACTACCGTAGTTTTAACAGAGCGGCCCATCTCACCACCATGCCGTTTGCGGGCGGCGATTTGAATGCCCAAAATCCCTACCGCATGGCTTTTATTTACATGTATCAGCTGCTGGGAGACAGAGCTTTCGAATATCTGCGCTGGATGCCTGAATTAACCCGGCAGGAAGGTGAAGTGATCATCAAGAACATTCAACTCGGGGAACCGCTCTCAACCTCCTCCTGTGGCAGGTTTTTTGACGCGGTCAGTTCCATATTGGGCGTATGCCATATCAACCGTTATGAAGGGCAAGCGGCCATGGAACTGGAAGCGATGGCGGCATCACATGCCTGCGGCGTCTATCCGGTCAGTGTATACAGAGATACTGACGGTTTGATCATGGATGTGTCGCCGATTTGGTTGGGCATTGTGCATGATCTGGAAAACGGTCATCATTCCGCCCATATCGCCATGCGCTTCCATCGCAGCCTGGCAGCTTTGCTCACCGAGGCTATTCGTCAAGTGCATATTGACAGTGGTATTGACCAGGTAGTGTTAAGCGGCGGAGTATTTCACAACAAAATATTGACACAGATGTTGGCGGAGGCTTTAACTGAATTGAAATTACAGGTATATACCCATCGCCAGGTGCCTGCTGGCGACGGTGGCATCGCACTGGGACAGGCGGTTATAGCAAGTGAGGTGATATAATATGTGTCTGGGAGTACCCGGCAAAATCATATCCAGGAATGATAACAGCGCCGTCGCTGATATTAACGGCAATCAGGTGAAAGTGAGCGTCGCCCTGACTCCCGAGGCGGAAGTGGGGAAATACGTCTTGATCCACGCTGGTTTCGCCATGCAGATAATCGATGAGCACATCGCCCGAGAAACCATGAATTATGTATTAGAACTACAGCGCCTGGGTGAAGCTTATGAAAACTGATCCGGATTACAAAAACCGCTTGTTAGAGGCCATATGCAATACCATTAAACCGGCGGCCTTGATGGAGGTGTGCGGGACTCATACCATGGCCATCGCCCGCACCGGCATAAGAGACTTGCTGCCGCCGCATATAACCCTGTTATCAGGTCCGGGATGCCCAGTTTGTGTAACTTCTCAGGGCGATATTGATACGGTTATCAGCCTGGTACTAAACCATAACATCACCCTTTTGACCTTTGGGGATATGATGAGGGTGCCGGGGAGTGAATGCTCGTTACAGGAGGCTCGCAGTCAGGGCGCTGATGTACGGGTAGTCTATTCGCCACTGGATGCCCTGCAAATGGCTCAGAACAACCCGGGACGGGAAATGGTGTTTTTGGGCATCGGTTTTGAGACTACCGCTCCAGCAGTAGCGCATACCATCATAGAAGCCCAGAAGTTGAAGGTCACTAATTTTTCAGTGCTGTCCTTGCATAAACTGGTTCCGCCGGCGTTGGAGACTTTGTTCGCGGATAAAGAAATCAAGGTGGACGGGCTGATCTGTCCGGGCCATGTTTCAATGATAATCGGTCTTAAACCTTATCAGCAGCTGGCGGCAAAATTTCATCAGCCTTGTGTTGTCACCGGATTCGAAGCTGTTGATATTCTGGAAAGCATCTGTATGTTATTGCAGCAGATCGGTAAGGGACAGGCCAGGATAGAGAACCAGTATAAACGAGTGGTTCGGCCCCAAGGCAACCCCATAGCCTTAAAGCTGTTGGAGCAGGTCTTTGAACCGGTCGAGGCGCGCTGGAGAGGGCTGGGTGCTATTCCCGGCAGTGGACTGGCGGTGCGCGACCGTTATGCTAACTATGATGCCGTGCGTCGCTATGGCCTAATTGCGACTGAAGATAGATCTGTCAAGGGCTGCTCCTGCGGGAGCATCCTGACTGGGAAGATTTCGCCACCACAATGCGCTTTGTTCGGACGTGCCTGCACGCCCTTAAATCCGGTAGGCCCCTGTATGGTATCTCAGGAAGGGGCTTGCGCCGCTTATTATCGTTATGCACCGATGAAAGGATGAATGCAGAGTGAAGGATGAACGTGTGCTGCTGGCCCACGGCAGCGGAGGGCTTTTGAGCCAGAACCTGGTAGAGGAGGTATTTAAGAAGCATCTTAGTAATCCCCATCTGGATGACCTGCTGGATGGCGCCGTGTTGCAATTGCCGGCAAAAAATATTGCCGTATCCACCGACTCGTTTGTGATAACCCCGCTGTTCTTCCCCGGCGGTGATATAGGGAAACTAGCGGTATGCGGAACGGTCAATGACCTGGTGGCCTGCGGAGCACGTCCTTTGTATCTCTCCGCCGCGTTTATCATTGAAGAGGGTTTCCCCATTACAGAACTGCGCAGCATTGTTGCCTCAATGGCGGAAACCGCCAGACTGGCCGGGGTGAAGGTGGTAACCGGAGACACCAAGGTGGTTGAAAAGGGCAACGCCGACCAAATTTATATCAATACCACCGGAATCGGTGTATTGGAATCAAAGTTCATTTTGCACCCGCTGCGGGTTCAACCTGGTGACCAGATAATTATAACCGGTCCAATTGGAGACCATGGTCTGGCTATATTGGCCCAACGTCAGGGATTGGCGTTTTCCACCCCGGCGGTAAGTGACTGTGCTGCCTTAAACCGAATTAATAGCTTAACAGATATGTTCCCCGGCCAGATCAAGTGTATGCGTGACCCGACTCGGGGCGGCCTGGCCACAGTATTAAACGAGATCGCGGCTCAATCCCAGAGGGGGATGGTGGTACAGGAGAAACAGATTCCGATCTCGCCCGTGGTCAGAGGAGCCTGTGATATGCTCGGTATGGACCCCTTATATATGGCCAACGAAGGCAAAATGGTCATTATTACCGGTCCGGAAAAGGCCGGACAAATAGTCTGTCAACTGCGGCTGCTGAAGGAGACTGCTGGAGCAGAGGTCATAGGAGAGGTTGTGAGCGAACATCCGGGAATGGTCTTACTGGAAACCGAACTCGGCGCTAAACGGATTTTAGGTGCGTTGGAAGGGGAACACGTGCCCCGCATCTGCTGATTTACGCATGTGAGACGGCCTGATCGTCTGCCGCCAAGTCAGTGCCGCCTCCGCCCCGGGCGGGGATGAAAACTGCCGCCAACCGTGCTATAATTGGGCTAATGTTTTGCGAGGCAGGGTGATATGCAGGGACGATTGCCGGTTTTTGACATATTAAGGGTATTGGCCACCCTGGCGGTCATTGGTATACATGTTTCCGCCGATTACGCCAGCGCTTCTTGGGGAGGGTTGTTGTTCAACCAGATAACGCGATTTTCTGTACCCATGTTTATCATCATCTCCGGATTTTTGCTCTACTTTCAAGACCAAAATCACTCGCAGCCAGAATCAGTCCTGGTTTTTTACCACAAACGCTTCGGTAAAATCATCGCGCCCTATGTGATATGGACGGTACTGTACACCCTGATGAACCAATACCTGCTCCACACCTGGCCTGATGTCCCGCAATTGGCAACCGTGATAATCAGGCATCTGCTTTGGGGCACAGGCACCTATCACCTCTATTTTATGGTCATAATCATTCAGTGCTATCTGCTATACCCCCTGCTTAAAGCCTGGTTAGAAAAGCATTCCCTTAGCTTTGTTTTTTCACTGCTACTGCTCTGCATGTTATGCCAGGTGGCGTTGTATTTGCACACCATAGGTATACACCCGCTGCCGACACTAGCCCATCCGCAGTTATACTTGATAGCCTTTCCTATCTGGGTCGGCTATTTTGGACTGGGAATGTATATGGCTCAGTTCAGAACCCGCCTGGAGACAGTTCTAACTTCCGGTGGCTGGCTGTGGGGAATACTGTGGCTCTTGAGCCTGGTTCTGCTTGTTGGGGACAGTTATGTAACCGGGAGCTATGCCTCTTCGGGTAAGCCCACTATTATGCTTTATGTCATCATGTCTTTACTGTTTTTCTACAAGCTCGCCCTGCAATATCAGGACAAAAAGCCGCGACTGTTTCACTGGCTTTCGCGCCAGAGTTTTTTAATTTATTTCTCCCATCCGGTGGCGCTCTTATTCTTGCAGCGTATAGTTCATAAAATTGGTTTGTCATCTGCCTGGCAGGGCGGCGGGGGGATGCTTTTGCTGTATGTTTTGACAGTTGTAATTACAGTGATTGCTGTCTATGCGGTGCGGGATTTTCCCTGGCTGTGGCTCTTGGGAGGACAGAGCCGAAAATCCCGCCCGGTTTGAGAAAAAGATAAAAAAACAGTAGCCCCCCAAACGCAACCAACCGTTAAGTAAGCAGGTCGGCCCTTGTTTCCTAAAGACAATATAGGCAAAAAATAACCCGCTATGCCGGTTTATTTGCGGCAGGCGGGTTTTGTGCTCTCATACATTTCAGTTCTGGGCCTTCATCCCCAACAGCCTCATGCCATTGAGAGTAACTAGCAACGAACTTCCCATATCTCCTACCACCGCCAACCAGAGAGTGAGCCAACCGGGAAACACCAGCAAGAGTATCATTCCCTTTATCAGCAATGCCAGGGCTATGTTCTGCTTTATTATCGCCACGGTCTTACGGCTGAGTTTCATGGCGTAAGATAATTTGGTCAAATCGTCCGCCATCAGGGCGATGTCTGCGGTTTCCAGCGCGGCATCGGCTCCGGCCACCCCCATGGCGATTCCCACGGTTGAAATGGCCATGGCCGGAGCGTCATTGACGCCATCACCAACCATGGCTACTTTTCCGCAGTGCGCCAAAAGGTCTTTCATTACCTCCACTTTGTCTCCGGGCAGAAGGTTGGCCCGGTATTCGTCGACACCGGCCTGGGCGGCTATGGCTGCCGCGGTAACCTCATTGTCACCGGTGAGCATAATGACCTTTTTTAAGCCCAATTTTTTAAGCTGTTTGATAGCCTCAGCGCTTTCCGCCCGGGGGATGTCGGCTACCGCGATAATTCCCAGTACTTTATGACCGTCCCCCAACAGCATGACTGTTTTGCCCTCTTTCTGCAGGGCGCGGATTTTTTCTTCAACAGGCTGCAGATCAATGCCATGCTCGCGGAAGAATCTGACGTTACCGATCTGATAATAATGGTCGTCAACCCGGCCAACCGCCCCCATACCCAAGACTGCCTCGAAATTGCTCACCGTACCGATATCCGCCCCATGGTCACGGGCATACTTGATAATGGCTTCACCCAGCGGATGTTCTGACCTGGATTCAATAGATGCAGAAATAGATAGTAGATTGTCCGCAGTAGTGCCATTCAGTGGTATCACATCGGTTACCTGCGGATGTCCAGTAGTCAAGGTGCCGGTCTTATCGAAGGCTATCACTGACAGTGCCCCGGCTTCCTCAAGATAAAGGCCGCCTTTGACCAGAACCCCGCTGCGGGCCGCACTGCCGATGGCCGCTACCACCGACACCGGGGTGGAAATAACCAGTGCGCAGGGACATGCCACCAAGAGCATGGCCATGGCTTCATAAAACCATTTATGGAAAGGCTGCTTTAAGAGCAGGGTGGGGATAGCCGTCACCAACACCGCCGCTATTAACACCAAAGGGGTGTAATACCTGGCGAATCTGTCCACGATATTCTGAGATGGGGCCCGTTGTCCCTGAGCCTCCTCCACCATGGCGATTATTCTGGCTATGGTATTATCTTTAGCCAGATGTGTAACCCGGATCTGCATTGAACCCCGTTCGTTAATGGTGCCGGCATAGACCTCATCACCAACTGATTTTTCGACCGGGACCGACTCACCTGTTAGGGAAGCCTGATTCACAGCCGAAAAGCCCTCCACGACCGTACCATCCATGGCGATTCGCTCTCCGGGCCGGACAATGATAACGTCGCCGATTATCAATTCGTCAACCGGAAGCACCATTTCTCTTCCCCCGCGTAATACCAGGGCCTGATTAGGGGTTAAGTCCATCAGCGCCCGGATAGAATTACGGGTTTTGTCAAGGGTATAGCCTTGCAGGGCATTGCCCAGGGAAAAAAGGAATACCACGGTTACGGCTTCTTCAAATTCGCCAATGGCTGCCGCGCCGACTACTGCAACGACCATCAGGATGTTCATGTCCAGCTCGCGGGCATTGAGTAAAACCGCAATACCTTTTCTGGCGGGCAGGACGCCTCCCAAAATTATTCCGGCCACAAAAAATGCGGTTGATAATGGCAGAGCCATTCTCTCCGCCACAATACCCAGGGTAAGCATTAAGAGAGAAATGGCTGTTGGCAGCAGGTATTGATTGCTTTTCCAATATGGGGCGGAGGGACGGGATTGAAATAATTGTTCAATCTCGCCGCTGTAACCTAGGCTATTGATTGCATCCACAAGGGGTGACGCAGGTCCTCGATGGATGACAGTCATCTTGGCTGCTCCAAAATTTACCGCAGCAGTTTCAACTCCGGGCAATCCTGCTATGTGCCTCTCAAGCAGGGCCGCACAATCAGCGCAATCCATACCCTTGATGCGCAGGGTGGTTGACTGAGGCCCGGGCCTGACTTCTGCATCCATCTGTACTTCATAGCCTAAATCTCTGACCCGTTGAACCACTTCTGCTAATCCGGCGGTGTTGTCAAGAAAAGCCACCTTCAGTTTCCCCACCGGAAAGTTGACTTTGGCAGCTGTCACCCCCGGTATCATCTGCACCGCTTTTTCAACCTGGGCGGCGCAATCAGGGCAATCCAGGCCTTTTATATATAAACTGCTGGTGTGTCGCGGAGCATTTATCTTAATTGCTTCTCCCATGGCTGAGGCCTCCTTGCAACCAGGCTTATAAATTCAAATCAGGGGATGGAATTAATAATTGAGCCGCCCCGGAATCATCGTGGCTGGCATGTTCCAAACCCTGTTGGAAAAGGGTTATGACATGATCATCGGCCAGGGAATAATACAGTATTTTACCGTCACGGCGAAACTTCACCAGCTTGTTAGTACGCAGTATTCTCAGCTGATGAGATACGGAAGATTCCGAAGCCCCGATTACAGCAGCCAGATCACAGACACACAATTCCTGATGCATCAGCGCAAACAACATTTTTACTCTGGTACGATCGGCCAGGGTTTTGAAAATACCCGCCAGGGATTGTGCCATGTCATCTTCCAGCATACGCTGCTTGACAGCAGTTACCGCTTCCTCATGTATGCAGGTTATCCCGCAGCGGTCAACAGGTTCGAAATCTGCCATCTTCAACCCCTCCACAAAATTATACATATGAACATATATTCATATGTATAATATAAACTAAATCAATTGAACGGTAAACAATAATTTTGAAAATTCCTTTTTCTTTCCCGGCCCCTTGGGATGATACCGCTCTAAATAACTAATAATCTGGCACCGCAAAATCTTTTCTGAATATTATTTGTGCGATTAAATGCATCCATCCCTGTTTATGACTTGCTTCATTCTATTTTATATACTATTATCCTTATGGTAATTATAGTGATGACTAATCGTTTGAGGGAGTGTACTTAAATGCCTAAAGAATCAATTAAGATAACAGGCATGAGTTGTGCGGCCTGTGCAGCCAGAATAGAGAAAGGTCTGAAGCGGATTGAAGGCGTAGAAGCAGTAAATGTTAATTTGGCCATGGAAAGAGCGACGGTTGATTACGATGACAAAGTGGCAGCCAGGGAGCAGATTGACCAAGTGGTGCGAAAGCTGGGATATGACGTAATCCCGGAAAAATCAGATGAACAGGTCGATTTAAAAATTTCTGGTATGACTTGTGCAGCTTGTGCAGCTCGCATAGAGAAAAAACTGAACAGTCTGGAGGGGGTTACCCGGGCCAGTGTAAACTTGAGCACCGAGAAGTCCCGGGTGGTTTACCAGCCCGGCCAGGTCAAAATCAGCGAGATAACCCGGAGTATTCAAAACCTGGGATATAATGCTCGTCCGGTTGAGGATATAAATATAGACCGGGAGAAGGAAACCCGGGATAGGGAAATCAGGTCATTGCGGTGGTTGCTGACAACCTCGGCGGTTTTGAGCTTACCCCTGGTTATAGCCATGATATTGAGCTTATTTAAAATCCACAGCCCCAGCGTTACATTTTTGCACAATCCCTATTTTCAAATGATAATTGCCACCCCGGTGCAATTTGTTATTGGAGCCCGTTTTTATAAACAATCCTACTTCGCCTTGAGATCTGGCAGTGCCAATATGGACGTGTTGATCGCTATGGGAACATCGGCGGCATATTTATTCAGTCTGTACAACGTTTTCTTTGAGGCTGTTCCTGCAGGGATGATGAAAAGCCTGTATTTCGAGGCCTCGGCTATAATCATCACTCTGATTCTGCTGGGTAAGTACCTGGAGGCGGTTGCCAAAGGACGGACCTCGGAGGCCATTAAGAAGCTGGCCCGGCTGCAGGCCAAAACCGCGCGGGTAATCAGAGGAGGCCAAGAAGTTGATATTCCAGTTGAAGAAGTCGAGTTGGGCGAAATCATAGTTGTCAGACCCGGAGAAAAAGTACCGGTTGATGGAAAAATCACTGAAGGGACGTCCGCTCTGGACGAGTCCATGCTTACGGGAGAAAGTATGCCGGTTGATAAACAGCCTGGCGATATGGTTTTCGGCGCTACCATTAATAAATTCGGGACCTTTAAATTTGAGGCGACACGGGTAGGACGGGATACCGCTTTGGCACAGATCATAAAAATGGTTGAAGATGCTCAAGGTACAAAAGCCCCCATACAGCAAATCGCTGACCGGGTGGCGGGGGTCTTTGTTCCGGTAGTCCTGACCATAGCCGGCATTACTTTCTTAGCCTGGTATTTGTCCGGCGCTGGTATCAATAAATCACTGATCAGCGCCGTGGCGGTCCTGGTTATAGCCTGCCCGTGTGCGTTAGGCTTGGCCACGCCCACCGCGATTATGGTAGGTACAGGAAAAGGCGCGGAAAACGGTATTCTGATAAAAGGCGGAGAACACCTGGAGATGGCCTACCAGCTTAACGCGGTGGTTTTGGACAAAACCGGCACCATAACCAAAGGCAAGCCCGAAGTGACAGATATCATAGCTCTGGGTGAAATGTATCCGGACCGCTTGCTGCTTTTGGCAGCCCGGGCAGAGAAAGGCTCGGAACACCCTCTGGGGGCGGCCATTTATGATAAAGGCCTGGCTGAATATGAACATCTGCCCGATCCGGACAGCTTTGAGGCTATACCCGGCAAGGGGGTGAAAGCTGTTATGGATGGGCACGAAATCTATCTGGGAACAAGAAAACTTATGGCTGAAAACAAAATTGCGATAGATTCCATAGAGAATTCTATAAGCGTTCTGGAGGAGCAGGGCAAAACTGCTATGTTAATGGCGGTGGACAACAACTTGGAGGCAATCATAGCGGTAGCCGATACGGTAAAGGAAAACTCGCGAGAGGCTATCCAGGACCTACAGGCTATGGGCATCGAGGTTTACATGATAACCGGCGACAATCGGCGCACCGCTGAGGCCATCGCCAAACAGGTGGGAATAACTAATGTATTGGCTGAAGTGCTCCCGGAGAACAAAGCTGAAGTGATACAGAGACTCAAGGCCGCGGGCAAAGCCGTAGCTATGGTGGGGGACGGCATCAATGATGCCCCCGCCCTGGCCACAGCCCATGTGGGTATGGCCATGGGCACGGGTACTGACGTGGCCATGGAGGCTGCCGACATCACCCTGATGAGGGGGGATTTGCGCACCATTCCGGCCGCTGTTAGACTTTCCCGGCAGACCATGCGTAAAATCAAGCAAAACTTATTCTGGGCGTTTATTTACAATATAATCGGCATACCTTTAGCTGCTCTGGGCATGTTGAATCCTATAATTGCCGGAGCAGCCATGGCTTTTAGTTCAGTATCAGTGGTTACCAACTCGTTGAGCCTTAAGCGTTATAATCCCCTACGGCAGGGTAATAAGCAGATATAGGAGGACATGATATGACAAGAATTGCCTCTAATCTCACTGAACTTATCGGCAATACTCCCTTACTGGAATTAGTTAACTTCAGCCGGAAAAATCGGGTTGAAGCGCGATTGCTGGCTAAGCTGGAGTACTTTAATCCGGCTGGCAGTGTAAAAGACCGCATTGGGTACGCTATGCTCAAGGACGCTGAAGAAAAAGGCCTGATCGATCAGGATTCAGTTATTATTGAACCCACCAGCGGGAACACCGGCGTAGGGCTGGCATTTGTGGCCGCGGCCAGGGGTTATCGCTTGATTCTCACTATGCCCGACACTTATAGCATAGAACGCCAAAGACTGTTCAAAGCCCTGGGGGCTGAGCTGGTCTTGACCCCTGGAGACCAAGGTATGGCAGGCGCTTTGAAGGCGGCGGATGAATTGGCGGCCAGTATACCTAATTCATTTATTCCCCAGCAGTTTAGAAATCCTGCCAATCCCGCCATACACCGGGAGACCACTGCTGAGGAAATATGGCGGGATACCGGCGGAGAGGTAGATATATTTATAGCCGGGGTCGGTACCGGTGGTACTATAACCGGAGTAGGGGCGGTGTTGAAGAACAGAAAGCCAGAACTGCAGGTGATAGCGGTAGAGCCCGACGATTCACCTCTGCTTTCCGCAGGTTGGGCTGGCACTCATAAGATCCAGGGCATAGGAGCCAATTTTATACCCGAGGTGTTGAATCAGTCACTGTTGGACGAGGTATATAGGGTTAAGAGCGAAAACGCTTATGAAACCTCGCGGAACCTGGCCAAATCCGAGGGCTTATTGGCAGGAATCTCTTCCGGGGCGGCAGTGTATGCCGCGGTGCAAGTTGCCCATAGAGAAGAAAACAAGGGCAAGACCATAGTGATTCTGCTGCCTGATAGCGGGGAAAGATACCTGTCCACCGATTTATTTCAGGACTAAGCTGAATAGCCGCTTGCAGATCAATCGTGGGCTGATCAGGTATCAAAGAGGAGTAACGGATGAAACTGTCTACCAAAGGAAGATACGGATTAAGGGCTATTTTAGAAATAGCTCTTAATCAGCATAAGGGTCCGGTTCCTATCCATATCATCGCTGAACACCAGAATCTTTCCAGTCGCTATTTAGAACAATTGCTAATTCCTTTGAAACAAAACGGGTTGGTGAAGAGTGTGCGCGGCTCACAGGGCGGATATATTCTAGGCCGTGAAGCCGATAAGATAACGGCGGGAGACATAATCAGGGTATTAGAAGGACCAATCTCACCGGTAGATTGCGTTAGCGAGGTCAATCCCGATGAGTGTGACCGGGCCGATTTTTGTGTAACCCGCCAAATCTGGTACAAACTGCGAGACAGCATGAACCAGGTCTTAGATTCCTATTCATTGGAAGAGCTGAGAAAGGAAGCCAGTCAGATGCCTCGAGCGGCGATTAACATTGATGATTGATATAAAAGCTTAAACATAGGAGGTATCCTCAGTGAGATCAATATACATGGATCACAGCGCCACCACCCCGGTAGATCCCCGGGTTTTCGAGGCCATGAAACCGTATTATACCTGCGAATTCGGCAACGCGTCCAGTGTGCACCGCAAAGGCCAGGCAGCTCGCAAAGCTGTAGAAACCGGGCGTGAGCAGATTGCCGCCTTGATCAATGCCAATCCCCAGGAAATAGTATTTACCAGCGGGGGAACCGAGTCTGACAATCAGGCCATAATTACTTTTGCCCTAAACAACGGCAAGCAAGGCAAGCATTTGATAACTTCGGCTATTGAACATCATGCCGTGCTGGAAAGTTTTCACTACCTGGAGCGCTGCGGTTACGATGTAACCATCCTGCCGGTGAATGCACAGGGGATGGTAGAACCGGAAACACTGGCCGGGGCAATCCGCCCCGACACTATACTGGTTTCGGTGATGCATGCCAACAACGAAATCGGCACGGTTCAACCTATAGAAGAATTGGCTGCGATCAGCCACAAAGCCGGAGCGGTATTTCATACCGATGCTGTACAGACTGTGGGCAAACTTCCCATTGATGTAAGGAGAATGGGGATCGATATGCTTTCTGCTTCCAGCCATAAACTGTATGGACCCAAAGGGATAGGCTGCCTATATGTGAAAAAGGGGGTTCGTATCAGCAACCTATTATATGGCGGGGGACAGGAGTCCAAGCTTAGGGCTGGAACGGAAAATGTCCCGGGAATTGTCGGATTAGGCAAAGCCGCTGAGATTGCTGGCCAGGAGATGCAGCAACGCGCCGACCTTCTAACCCGTCTGGGCAAACGCCTGCGTGAAGGCATTATCAATTCTATTCCCAATGCCATTTTTACCGGCCATCCCGACCAGCGGGTTCCTGGCAGTGTCAGTGTCTGTTTCCAATTCGCAGATGGCGAGCCGATTTTGTTAATGCTGGACAGTTATGGAATTATGGCCTCCAGCGGTTCAGCCTGCGTTTGCGGAGCTTTAGATCCCTCCCCGGTACTGCTGGCCATCGGACTTCCCCATGAGATTGCCCGCGGCTCCTTGCGCTTAACCTTGGGTAAAGATAATACCGAGGAGGATGTTGATTATACACTGGAGGTTTTGCCAAAGCTCATAGCTAATCTGCGCCGGATGTAGCCACTGGCCGGCAAGGGGGGCAGTTATTGATGCATCAGTTTTTTATTAGCATTGGAACTTTTAAAGCATAAATCAAAGTCAATATCTAACTGCGCTGGAAAATAAATTTGAATAGAAAGCGTATTGCTTTAGTTCCTGGCGTAGGTTATAATATAGATGCAATGGCGGAGAAGTAAAGGTATACTGTCTTAAAGTCATTGGTTTAGGTTAGCTCATAGTTATCAGATAGGTTCTGTTTAGATTTAGAGTTAGGTTTCGAGTTTAGGTTTGAGATTTGCTTAGGTTTGGAGAGAACTTCCTTAATTCCTTTTTCAGGTTTTTTGGTTTCGGATAATCTTGGTTATTTAAATCTTGGCCCAGTGTTTCGAAAACTTCTCCGCCATAGCATTAAAGCCGTAAATTTTAAGCGCTCACTTGGTGAGGGCTTAAATTTTTTCTGCCTTAGGACACTAACCAGAACACCGGAAATATCATAATCTTCGGGACGGGTGGCTTCAAATACTGAAGTGCCACCTGTGGCTTCGCCGCACCCAAAACACAATTCAGGACATTCTACCAAGCGCAAATTTATCTCCCTATCGCCAGATGAATAGCATACCCATTGAAAAGCATGCTTAATGCTGCCCGACCGCTGCACCAAACCGTGGTCATGGCCTACGCTGCGCTATGACGGCACGGTGCTTTTTTGCGAGTGTGGCCATACCATGGCCAATATGCTGGGGAATGCGTTTACCAGCTCTTTCAGGGATATCTGGCTCAGTGAGCATGCGGCTAAACTGAGGGGAATCTACCCGCGCAACGGCAAAGTCGGGTTCGAATTCTGCCGGCGCTGCCGCTACAAAATAGATGACAGCCTTTCCTGTAGTTGAGTATTTAAATAAGGCGGCCAAGCGGTGAAGGAATAAATATCGGGAGAATGTGACCCTCCCGAAACTAATGCCAGGCACAAACAGTCAAGGTGTGCAGCATAGATGCCATGCAGAGGTTGTTCCGCTTAGCTTCGCCTATTCTTCCTCTACGCACTCAAATATTATTCTGAGTTAAGGCGCGTTCTGACGGGACCGGCAATCGCTGGCCTCGGTCCCTATGAATTCACCTGCGGATTCGCTCCCGATAAGCATCAGCCCATAATTGGGGCAGTCCGCGAATTCTTTTACATATTCGGACAAGGCTCAGACTCTTAAACCGTCTCAGTTAGGAACATTCGTCACTGAATTCCTTGACTATATAGATGGGCCTGTGTTTAGTTTCCAAATAGGTTTTGGAAACGTATTGACCCACTATGCCGGTGCAAAACAATTGTATACCGGTGATAAACAACAGGATACATAACAAAAAAGGCCAGCCGAATATGGATCCGCCCCCTAACATCTGCTTGATTAACAAGCCCGCAAGAAGCATCAAGGAGACTAGAAAGAAGACCAGCCCTATCACCGAAGATACTGCCAGGGGAGTGGTGGAAAAAGCCATAATTCCATCCAGCGAGTAGGAATATAATTTCCAGAACGACCATTTAGTATTGCCTGCCGCCCTCTGCTGATTGTTATATTCCACCCACTTGGTTCTAAAGCCAACCCAGGCGAATATGCCCTTGGAGAAACGGTTATACTCACAGATCTGCAGGATGGAATCGACCATCTGCCGGTTCATCAATCTGAAATCCCGGGCTCCCTCAACCAGTTCGATATTGGATATAGCATTTATGATGCGATAGAACCGGCGGGCGAAAAAAGACCGTACCGGAGGCTCGCCTTTGCGGTTGGTCCTGCGGGTAGCGACACAGTCATAACCTTCGGTTTTGATGATATGGTACATTTCTTTAATGAGCTGGGGCGGATCTTGTAAGTCAGCGTCCATAATGGCCACATAATCACCGCTGGCATTTTTAAGGCCGGCATAAATAGCGGACTCTTTCCCGAAATTTCTGGAAAAGGACAGATATTTGACCCGGTTGTCAGCGCGCTGCAGGTCTTTGATTATAGGCAGAGTACAGTCCTGTGAGCCGTCATCAACAAATACAAATTCAAATGCCATTGTCGGCATCGCTGCGGACAATTTGACAACTTCGGCATAAAAATACGGCAACACTTCCTGTTCATTGTAACAGGGTACTACCAAAGATATCTTTTTCATCGCAAGACATCTCCTTGTCCGTGATGTTGAAAAACTACATACTTGCTGAATAGATAATTGAAGCTGATCACTGCCAGATTGGCGAACAGCTTAACCAGCAAATCGTTTGCTTTCAGCATATCGATCATCACCAACATGATACCCATATCTAACAGACCGGAACAAAGGCGGCCGCCGAAAAAGGCCGAGCATTCACTCAGCAGAGGAACCAAACCGGATCTTTGGCTGCCAAAAACAAAGCGATGGTTGGTGGCATAAGCAAACCATACTGACAACACCCAAGCGATAATATTGGCGCTCAAATAGGGTACACCGGCCTGCCGGGCCAAAAGCCAGTAAACCAGTATATTCACCAGTGTGGTCAGGGCGCCGAACCCAATATATAAAACAATAGTATTAGTAATAAATTTATTCATAAGCCACCGACTAGTCCGACCCACTCCAAGCTGCGAATAAAGCTCGCCTATTCCTGGCAGCTTAATCGTTACAGACAGTTCGTGTTTATCCTACCCAAATTATGGATATACTATACGTGGCTTTTGATAGAAGGAAACATGGCGGGGGATGGCGCCAAGAGGTCTTAACGGAGCAGCAGCCTTTGCCATTAAAGAGAATAGAAGGGATAATCCGGATGTCTTCACTGCGGAATGTGAATGTTAGATTCGGTGTTATTGCCGGCTTGATGGGGTTGTTGATCATGGCAGGGGTACTGTATCAGCAGCCTCGTCCGGGCGTGGCCGATCAAGGCGACTTTGACCGGGTCATGAATGTGTCGGGTTTGAGAGTATCGGCAGATGATATCAATAATCCTGAATTTGTCAGGTTTCTTAAATATACTGTAACAGATTATGAGATAGTTGCCGACCAGGGCGCAAGTATTTTACAGCGACCGGCGGTCACCAGCATGGCCTATATTATCAGGGCTATTAACCAGGTTTGTCTGTTGCTGGGCAAGGATACTTTTAAAACCGATTATCTGGCCGCTTACTACGCGATTGCCTATACCTTCGCCCTGGGGGTGATATTAGCCTGTCTGCCGGTTCTGAGCCTTATTAAGCGGTCAGCCATAGCGGCGCTCAGTCTGCTGGTGTTTTTTGATGGAAATTACCTGGTATGGATGAACAGCCTGTACGGCGAGCCCATGATGATAACCTCGCTGGCCTTGTTTATCGCCGCCTGGATGTACTATATCCGCCGGCGCCACACATTGCAGTCTCCAGCCGGGGTGTTTCCTGCCATAATTTTCATATTTGCCGCAGCCTTGCTTTTGCTGGGTTCTAAATTGCAGGCGCTATCGGCCTGGCCGGTTATTTTAATTATGGTATTGACGATCTGCTGGGAAAACCACCGTTTATTGAGTAGACGCCAGCTAGGAGTATTAGCCCTTTTGGGGTTATTGTTGATCGTCTACCCGTTGGGATACGCCCGGGGCAATAAAGAGATGGGGCGCTATACTATTTACAATTCAGTATTCTTCGGCATTCTGAAGGATTCTCCCGATCCTGTTCAAGATTTACTGGATATGGGGCTTAATCCCGATATGGCCGCAGATGCGGGCAAGCATGCGTTCCTTCCGCAAGAAGAATATAAATATGCCCCCGCCAGTCAACTGATTCAAGACGAATTTTACAGCAAGACCAACAACGCTGATTTGGTGCGTTTCTATATCACCCATCCGCAAAGGCTGATGTCTGGCCTGGAATATACCGTCAGCCAGGCCTTCACCACCTCGACTGAGTTAGGCAAATATACGCGACAGTACAGTGAGACTCCCGTCAGTGATTTCAACCGTTTCACTTTATGGTCACGGCTCAGGGAGAAGTATGTCCCTCGTCAGTTGTGGCTGTTGGTTTGCTTTTACCTGCTGATAATGTTAATTGGCGCACTTGAATATCGGCGGCAAAATTCAGCCGCCATCCGTTCGGCCGTCATGCTGTTGACGGGAATTATGATAATTGGTTGGCTGCAGTTTCCCATGCCTGTGGTAGGCAATGGTCAGGCCGACACTGCCAAACAACTTTTCCTGTTTAATTTTACCTTTGACATTATGGCGGTGGTTTCCGCCGCTTGGGCGATCAGCCGTATCGTGGATAACGGATACGCCGCACAGGCCAGGTTTCACGGTGCGATGCGAAGAGATTTGGACAACCAGCAGGGCTGGCACGGGCGCGGCATAGTAGAGCCGGCAGAGGAGAAGCGGAGATAATAACCCCGCCAAACCAGTTGAACCGGGCGCTTTTTTACCTGGTCAATTCGGCGCCTTCACAGGTGTAACCCGATAATCCATTTTTACAAATTATATTTATAGCATTGGTCCGCGCAACCGTTTCCAAAACCTTCTGTATACACAAGCCGTGTCAGGCGCTTATCAGTGCTTAATCAGTACGAAATTCATGCCCCGGCGTTGTTTTACACCCCGCACCTGGTACCGCTAACCAGCTTAAAGGCCAATCTTTCGTTTACTGCCCCAAATATGGTATAGTGACAGCAATTATATAATTAGATGTAACAATCCCTTTCGCAAAAGCTGGTTACACCATCTTATGGTGTTGATTTGGCTACTTTGCGTATTGGGGCAAATCTTAAGGAGGTGTTATTATGTCTCAAGTAATCGCCTGCTACAAGTGGGTCGCCGATGAAGCCGATATACGCATCAACGCAGATCTGAGCGTCGACTTGAGCAAAGCCAAGGGCAAAATCAGCGACTATGACAAAAACGTCATTGAAGCTGCGGTACAGGCAGCCGCGGCTCTGGGAGGCAAGGCGGTCGGAGTAACCTTTGGAACCGCCGATGCCAAACCGTCGCTTAAAGATGCCCTGTCCAGAGGGCTTGATGAGGCTTGCTACATAAATGCTCAGGAAGCCAGCCAGGCGGATGGTGCGGCAACAGCCCGGGCTCTGGCAGCAGCCATAAAAAAAATCGCGGATGTGGGCTTGATAATCTGCGCGGAGGGAGCCAGCGATACCTACTCCCGGCAAACCGCCCCCCGCATTGGCGCACTCTTGGATCTGCCGGTAGTCACCTCGGTCAGTAAAATGGATATCAACGGTAATATCTTGACTGCGGCGAGGAAACTGGATGACTGTATGCAGACCGTAAAGGTCGAACTCCCGGCAGTGGTGGCGGTCTTGCCAGAAATCAACCCGGCGCCCATCCCTGGACTGAAGGCAGTTCTGGCGGCAGGTAAAAAAACGGTAACAGAACTTAAGGCTGCCGATTTGGGGGCGGACCTCACCCCGCGGAGCACGGTCAGCGAAGTCAAGGGATATGTTATGAACCGCAAGAACATCATTTTTAATGAAGGTGATCTGGCTGAGCAAGTCAAAGCGCTGGCCGCCGCATTGAGGAAGGAAGGTGTTCTGTAGTGGCAGGTATATTTATATACAGCGATAAAGCCGATATCACCAGCGAGATAATCGGGTTTGCCCGTTTGAACGGCAAATTACCGGTGGTGCTGACCCTGAGTGAAAAAGATGCCCAGGCACTGCGGAACGCCGGAGCAGATAAAATCATAGTTATCAAAGGCCAAAGCGAAATGATTGAGAACTATGCCCGGGCTATCGCTGCGGTTTTGAAAAATGAAGGGGCGGAATTGTTCGCTGTTGGAGCAACCCCGCGAGGTCGGGATTTAGCGGCCAGGGTGGCAGGATATCTGGATTGTGCCATGGTCAGCGACATATCTTCAGCAAGTTATAAAGATGAGCAGCTCATCTGCACCAGGATGTTGTACGGTGGCGCGGTACAGCAAACCGAAAAACTATCCGGTTTGAGTGTAATAACTGTCCCGGCTGGCAAATACGAGCCGGTACAAGGTGAAGCCAGTCTCCAGACCCTGGAACTGCAAGCCGACACCAGGGTCTCAGTAGTGGAAACAGCTCCGATTGTCAAAGAAGGAGTGGACCTTTCCAAAGCCGAGAAAGTGGTCTGTGTGGGCATGGCCCTGGATAAGGCAGAGGACCTGCAGATTGCCCGAGACCTGGCGAATGTCATTGGAGCGGAAGTGGGCTGTACCAGGAGTATAGCTGAAGAACGGCATTGGCTGCCCGCGGAAAGCTATATCGGGATCTCGGGAGCGGTTGTAAAGCCCAAGCTTTATATTTCCATGGGCGTCTCCGGGCAGATACAGCATGTATATGGCATCCGTGACGCTGGTCTGATCGTAGCCATAGATACCAATGAAAAGGCTCCCATATTCAAGGCTGCTGATTATGGTATTGTGGGAGACCTCTATCAAGTGGTGCCGATGCTGACCGAAGCCCTGAAAAAATAGACGTTGCCAATACACGAGTTCAATTAAGGGACAGACAAGCGTTCAAAGGGGGGTTGTTTTTGAGCCAGGCAGAAGACAAATTCGATTCCATAATAGTAGGCGCGGGGCCGGCCGGAAGCGCCTGTGCTTATACGCTGGCCAAAGCCGGCAAGAACGTGCTGCTTATTGAAAGGGGAGACACCCCGGGAGCCAAGAATGTGACCGGGGGCAGGATTTACACCTATGCCCTGGAAATGCTGGAGCCCGGCTTGTATGCGGAAGCGGCTCTGGAAAGACGGGTCACACATGAGCAGATAATGCTGCTAGGAGGCGAACGGGCTATTACTGTTGACTTTCATCAGCCAGGCTTCAATGCCGGTGATCAAGCCCCCATGTCATTTACCATCTTAAGGGCGGTATTCGATGAATGGCTGGCGGCCAAAGCTGAAGAGGCGGGCGCCATTGTGGCTTGCGGTATCAAAGTCGACCGGCTTATCGAACAGGAAGGAAGAATAGTAGGGGTGGTGGCCGGTGAAGACGAGATGTATGCCGACGTGGTCATAGCCGCCGATGGAGTTAACTCTTTAATGGCGCAAGAAGCCGGCTTGATAAAAGACATTGCCGCTAAGAACGTAGGAGTTGGGGTTAAGGAAGTGATTGAGCTTCCCGAACAGACTATCTCGGAACGATTCAACCTTAGAACCGACGAAGGAGCGGCGCGCATGCTGCTAGGCTGCACCGAAGGCATACACGGCGGCGGTTTCCTCTATACCAACAAACAGAGCATCTCTTTAGGCTGTGTGTTCACCCCTGAGGAAGTGGCCAGACATCGGAAATCAGTTCAAGAGATATTTCAAGACCTGAAAATGCACCCGGCTATTGCTCCGTTAATAGCTGACGGGGAAAGCATCGAGTATTCTGCTCACTTGGTCAGTGAAGCTGGCTTCAGGGGGATTCACCCCAGACTATATCGGGAAGGTTTTTTGATGGTAGGCGATGCCGCGGGGTTTGTGGTCAACACCGGGTATTCCATACGCGGCATCGATCTGGCCATTGTGAGCGGGATCGCGGCAGCTAAGGCCATCATTGCCGCTGCCGAAAACATAGCGTTGGCCGGTCCCAACTATATGCAGGAACTGAACCGCTTAAAACTCATGCCCACTATGAAAGCGACGGATGGGTATTTTGAGGTTTTGGAGACTCCCTGGTTATATGACAAAATACCCAACCTGGCCAATGATGTTATGGAAAAGCTGTTTAAAGTCGATGGTGAGACGCCGTCTGGTGTGAAGGAAAATGTGCTGGGAGCGATTAAAGCCAATGGCTTATCCATATGGCAGCTGACCAAATTGGGCATTAAGGGGGTCAGGTCACTATGATAGCGAGACTGTCAGCGCCTGAACTGTTGAGTAAAAATAAATTCAACGTAGATGAGGAGGAGGCCCATATCATCATAGACAAAGCAATCTGTGCCCGCTGTGGTGAAAAAGCCTGTCTGTATATATGCCCGGCGGTCCTGTATAAACTGGACAAGAACGGGGAGATGAGCTTTGACTATGCAGGATGCCTGGAATGCGGAACCTGCCGGGTGATGTGCAAGGATAAGGGTATAGTAAAATGGGGCTATCCCCGGGGGACTTTCGGGGTAAATTATCGCTGCGGCTGATCCTGCGGCCAAAACGCCAGAGCAGGGAACATCCGCATCCAGCTTAATGTTAAACGAACGCATACCAAAACAAAACCACGGACTGCTATTAGCTGCCGTGGTTCCTAGGCTTTCTTATGGTGGGCCATGTAGGAATCGAACCTACAACCTTGTGATTAAGAGTCACCTGCTCTGCCTAGTTGAGCTAATGGCCCGTTTGTGCCGCAATTGATATTATACCGCCTGTATTCAAAGAAATCAATACAGGAAATAAGGTATTAACGTAAAAGATGCTTGAACCTGAGTATTAAAGAGACATTTATCAAGACTGATTTTGCCTACGCTGCCCTTTAATATTATCTTTTATCCCTGCTGCGGCAGGGCGATGCTGCGCAAAAGACCTTTATTTTAATATGCGGTATGCAACAATGATTTGATTATGGATTGGCTGGGCAAAATAGTATTGAAGCGGCAGTTATGGTATTCTGGTTATAGATTTTGAACAAGGAGGACTAATGTGCCGATGATGAGAAAAATGATATATTTCGGACTGGGAACTTTGAGCCTGACCAGGGAAAAGGCGGAAAAGATGATGAATGAAATGGTAGATAAGGGCGAGGTCAATAAAGAAGAAGCCAGACAGTTCATAGATGAAGCTATAAAGAAAGGAGCCGAAGAAAAAGAGGAACTTCGCCAGATGATCAGGCAGGAATATCAGGAGATAAAGAACCAGTTTAGCCTGGTTACAAAGAAGGAACTGGAGGCTCTGGAAGCTAGGATAAAAGCCCTGGAGGATAAGGTTTCAACCCTGTGATATATACAAACGGAATATACACTGCCGGGCTGAGCCCGGCAGTGTACTTTTGGAGGTGCTGATTGAAATACGCTCCTATAGCTCATTTGAAACGGCTGCCCCGATACCGTGAAGTGGCCAACGTGCTGATAAAAAACGGTTTCGGGTTTGTGGTCAGCAGCGTAAGCTACCGTCACCCTCGTTTGCTTGGCCATAGCCAGCGGGATTATATGGCTTTGAGAGACTCTTTGCCGAAACGTCTGCGGTTGGTGTGTGAAGAACTGGGTCCTACATTTGTCAAACTGGGACAACTATTGAGTACCCGGGCTGATCTTTTGAGCCCGGAATATATATATGAACTGGAAAAACTTCAGGACGAGGTGCCTCCTATCAGCTTTACGGAGGTTGAAGCTGTAATAATGGGTGAAGGTTTGGACATTAAGGAGGTTTTCCCCGCCTTTGAAACCGTTCCGATTGCGGCAGGTTCTATAGGCCAAGTGCATCGGGCGCGGCTCCAAAGTGGGGAAGAGGTTATAGTGAAGGTTAGGCGCCCCGGCATTGATCAGCAAGTGGCGACAGACCTGGCCATTATTATGGATCTGGCCCAATATGCCGAGCGGCACCAAAACTGGGCCCGCCATTACCAAGTCAGCGATCTGGTGGAGGAATTAGGCGTAGCCATCCGCAATGAGCTGGATTTCCGCAAAGAGGCCCGCAACGCGCAGCGCTTCATGGAAAATTTTGCCCAAAATCCTCATGTTATCATACCCCGGGTTTATTGCCAGTACAGTTCGGAAAAGGTAATGGTGATGCAGTATGTACCTGGAATTAAGGTTTCTGATTTGAGTTTGATCCGTTCCAGTGGCTATAATGTCGAGAATGTAGTGAAAAACCTGACGGAATGCCTGTTCCAGCAGATCTATAAGGATGGCCTGTTTCACGCCGATCCTCATCCTGGCAATATCGCTATTGCCGACGGGGAGACGATCGTATTGTATGACTTCGGACAGGTGGGTTTTGTCGACCGCCTCACCCGCGATAAATACATCGAACTAGTTATTGGCATGATGCGCTACGACACCGATGGGGTGACGCGGGCTTTGTTGAGTATTGCCATCGATGACCGCCCTGTACAGCTCAACGCACTCCGTCGTGATGTGGGCCGGCTGGCACAGAAGTATTACGGGGTTCCTTTATCAAGCATCGATTTGGGCGCAGCCTTGCAGGAGATACTAGAGCTGTCAGTCCAGCACCGTCTGCGCATGCCTACCGAAATGACCCTGATGGTAAAGATGCTGTTAACTATGGAAAGCCTTTTGACTACGCTGGATCCTGGCATCAGCCTGGTTGACATAGCCCGGCCTTACGGCAAAAAGGCTCTTAAAGAGCGTTATTCTCTCCAACGTATCGCGGCCGAGGCTCGGACCCTTGCGCTGGAAACGACTGATATCGCCAGAACCCTGCCGCGTAGTCTGAGCAATATGGTCAGACAACTGGAAGACGGCGAAATGAAGATCAAAATGGAATACAGCAACCTGAGGGAACTGATGATGCGTATCGACATAGTTACCAACCGCATCTGCCTGGCCATTGTGATGTCAAGTATCCTGGTGGGCTGCTCGCTGATAGTGGATCAGTCTGAGACCTATTTTCTGCAACATTTTCCTCTGGTGGAGGTGGGGTTTATATTGACGGTGCTGATCGGCCTGTACCTGGCCTACTCCATTATCCGCAGCGGGCGTTATTGAACGGGCATATTAGCTCATCCTCTCCAATATACATGAATCATAACCATGGAGGGGGAATCACGGTGCGAAAAACCTATTTAACCCTGATCACTGTTATGTTATCACTCGCCTTGACAATCATCCTGCCGCCAATCCCACGAGCCGGCGCATCCACATTACAGCATATCTTTGTGATTTCAGTAGACGGGTTAAGCCATGAGGGATACAATAGCGGCTCAGTGCCCAGCATCAAACACTTGGCCGGGGAGGGGGTCATCGACGAACAATGTCTGGGGGTTAGAACGGAAACCCCGGAAGCGGCTCAAGCCTCTATGCTGACCGGGGCAATTCCCGACCAGCACAAGTTTTACAGTGCTGAAGACCGGCTGCAGATGGCCTCCATACTTGATGTTTTCAATCAGGGCAGCCGATCCTTCATGCTTTATGACGGCAGCGGTGGCAAGTTGAAATCATTGGACTATGGAGAAGCCCATTATGCCCAGTATAATGCTGATATCAGCGATCAGGAACTGTTGACTAAGGTGGCTGAACATTTCAGGAAAAATCGGCCTTACTTTAATTACATCGTTCTCAATGACTGCCGTGAAGCCTTGCTTACCTTGGATAATAAACGCTATTATCATACCGTTTCCAAAACCGATCAAGCTATCGGGGATTTTCTGGCATTTCTGCGCAATGAAAATCTTTATTACGATTCAATAATTATCGTGACTTCTCCGCGCAGTGCTTCGGCAAGCGGGCAGGTCCCGCTGGTCGTTCACGGTCCCGGTTTTCAGGTCGGGACTCGAATCAGCCACGCTATGATCATCGATGTTACTCCCACCCTATGTATGCTGTCCGGCTTAAAAGCCCCTGCCGGCAGCAGGGGGATACCCCTGTACGACGCTCTGCTCTATACCAGCAACGAGAGAACGGTGCACTTGAACCAATGGGTAAAAGCTCTGCAACAGGAGCGCACTGCCAATTGGGAACAGTTTTATGTGATGCAGGATGAGATTTATCGCAATTACCACCAAATCGCGTCCATGAAAGAAGAAAGACAAAGCATCTTTGATTATGCCGGACAGAAAGAGGGAATCATTGCCAATATCAGTCAGCGGCTGACCGTGGAGCGCTTCGTATTCCTGGGAATAATAGCCTTACTATTGGCAGGTTACGGGGTGGAATACCTGTTGCTGAAGAAGAAGTTCCTGCTGTTTAAATGAGGAGGAAAGAAATAGCTGACCGCGGCGTTTATGGCCCGGTCAGCTTGTGCCAGATAGTATCTAAGGTATCCATGAAGGTCATGACGCGGACGCGTTCCCGCTCGGATGCGGGATGGCCCAGCTCCAGTTCATGAGTGGCTATAAGCCGGGCCTGGAACACCTTTTCCAAAAAGTCCATCTCCATATGATTGAAGTAATTCTCGAGCTTCATGGCAACAGTCAATTCTTCGGGGCTGAAATCCATGGCAGATTGCAAATCGACCACCTCCTGTAGTTTAAATTAATAATATGCACGAACTTTATAAATAGTTCAGGAAAAGATTTGCTATTTAAAGGGGAAAAGCTGTGCCCGCAGCATGTATTTCATGCGTTTAGGTGAGCGGTCAAAGTAAATGCAAC
>DHGD01000069.1:1474-3017 GCA_002402575.1 Syntrophomonas sp. UBA4807 | reverse complement strand
AAGGTACGGTAGGCGTGGCACCAATAGTATGAGGCTCACTCTTAAGGAGGTGAAACCTGCTGGCGATGAAAGTCGCTTTAAGCAGGGCTTAGTTTGTGGCAAACCTTTGTTCAATGGTTTACTAGCCTGATTCAATTTCTGTATGGCGTTACGGTTAGCCTGGGAGTCCCCAGTTATGCGCTGGCTATTATTTTAATGACCGTATTAATCAAGCTGTTGTTATTCCCTATCAACCAAAAGCAGCTTAAATCAATGCGGGATATGCAAGAAATACAGCCGCGCATGAAGGAGCTGCAGGAGAGACACAAAGACGAGCCTGAGGTCATGCAGAGAAAACTGGCGGAATTATACAAGGAATCTGGGGTCAGCCCTCTGGCGGGATGCTTGCCATTGCTGTTGCAGATGCCGATCTTTATCGCTTTTTACAATTCATTGCTGCATTTGCAGTTCGCAGATCCGACGCATGCGATGTTTTTCTGGATTCCCAACCTGGGCGCCAGGGATCCGCTGTACATATTGGCTTTGCTCTCTGCGGCCACTACATATCTGCAGCAGAAGGTATCGACTGTAAACGCAGATGATCCCACCCAGAAAACCATGATGTATATGATGCCCTTGATGATGGCGTGGATCGCAGCCACAGTTCCTGCGGGTTTGGCACTTTACTGGGTCACATTCAATATTTTGGGAATACTGCAACAACTGTTGGTCAATCATAATCACAACCAGGCTAAACTGGATACGGGAACAGGAATAACTGTCGCGGCAAAATTTGAAAAGCCTCTGCAGGTTACAGCAGACTCATCCCGGCAGATAGAAGATACGGATGAGGAGGAAGGGGCTTCCGCTTCAGATCAAGAACCGACAGCAGGGAGGGACAAAGGAGGCAATAGCAACCATGGAAAATCAGGCAGTCGAAAAAAGAGGAAAAAACGTTGATGAGGCCATAAAAGCAGCCCTTGATGAATTGGACTGTGAGATCGATGATGTGGTGATAGAAGTTATCGAAGAGCCCACCAAGGGTATTCTGGGATTTGTGGGCAAAAAACCGGCCATAGTCAGGGTTAGCAGACGAGAAAAACCCGGGGAAGATGTTTGCAAAGTCTTAGAAGACCTTTTAAAACGTATGAAGCTGGCGTACCGCATTGATCAGGTTGAATATGAAGAAGACCGGGTGAGGATCAATATTGCCGGCAAAGATGTGGGACTGTTGATTGGCCGCAAAGGCGAGACGTTGAATGCTCTGCAATTCGTGGTCGGACTCATTTACAACCGCAGCCGGGAAGAAAAAACGCGTGTTATACTGGATGTGGAAGATTACCGCAAAAAGAAGGAACAATCCCTGCAGAGTCTGGCCCTGCGCTTGTCGGACAAGGTGAAAAACACCAAAAGGAATGTTGTTATGAGGCCGATGAGTTCACAGGAAAGAAGAATCGTACACACCGCCCTGCAGAGCGACCCGCAGGTTACCACTTACTCGACCGGAGACGAGCCCAATCGCAAAGTAGTAATATCGCTAAAAAGATAAATGACCAAGGCCCGC
>DHGD01000069.1:0-1437 GCA_002402575.1 Syntrophomonas sp. UBA4807 | reverse complement strand
TTATTTAATCTGTTAAGATAATTATATTGATTTTACTACTTCAAGCTAATACGAGGTCAAATGTTATGCAAATGAGCACCATAGCCGCGATCTCCACCCCCCCTGGAGAGGGAGGCATCGCTATTATAAGGGTAAGCGGCAGCGAGTCTATCGCTGCGGTAGAAGCTATTTTCGAACCCCGGCGCCAAGGACGCCGTTTGAGGGATCTGCAAGGTTATCAGATGATGTTGGGGTGGATAAAGGATGCCCAGGGGGAGCCTATTGATGAATGCCTGGTGGCGGTGCTGCGCCAGCCGCACAGTTATACTGCCGAGGACACCGTGGAGATTCATTGTCATGGCGGAGTTTTAGCTGCCCGGCAATGCCTGCAGGAAGTTCTCAACCAAGGTATTCGGGAAGCGTTGCCGGGAGAATTCACCCAGCAGGCCTTTCTTAACGGCAGGCTGGATGCGAGCCAGGCGGAGGCCGTTATTGAAGTTATCCGGGCGCGCAGCACAAAGGCTCTCAAACTGGCGGTGAAACAGCTATCCGGATTTAACAGCCGCTATATGGAGCGAATGGCAGACCAATTGCTGCAGGCCGGCGCCATTATCGAAGCCAGCATCGATTTTGCAGAAGATGTCGGTGAGCCGGATTATGAGCAGGTCGGGGCATTGCTCAGCCAGGTTCAGAACGATATATACCGATTGCTGGAAGCCGCTAAAAGGGCTGAAATCTATCGCAGCGGGGTCAAGGTGGTCATATGCGGCAAGCCCAATGTGGGTAAATCCAGTCTGCTCAACTGGCTGATCGGGCGGGAGCGTGCCATCGTTACTGAGATTCCCGGCACTACCCGCGATGTAATAGAAGAGTTTATCAACCTCAGAGGCATCCCGGTGCGTTTGATTGATACTGCCGGAATACGCCAGACCGAGGACCGGGTGGAAGCGGTAGGGGTGCAGAAGGCCCAGCAGGCTATTAACGAAGCTGATCTGGCTATATTCCTCCTTGACGTTACCTCGGGCATAACGGCGGAGGATGAGGAGGTGCACTGCAATCTGTCCCCGTCCAGAACCATCATATTGGTCAATAAGGATGATTTAAAAGGAAAAAAAACAGATATTCGGCAGATTAAGGGCCGATTCCCCGGTATACCTGTTATCCTGGGCTCGGTGCTTGAGGAACAGGGCTTAGATGAATTGCAGGACCGGATTGAAGCCATGATATTAGCGGGCGTGGGAAGTGATGCCAGCTTGGAAATCATGCTCAGCGAGCGCCAGCAGCGAATTTTGAATCAGTGCCAGGAAGAGTTGGAGCAAGTCAGAGGGCTTTTGGGGGCCTTGCCCCTGGATTGCCTGGCGGTAGAGATCGCACAGGTCTTAGACGGCCTGGGCGAGGTAACGGGCAGCGATCTGCGCGACGAAGTAAGGGAACGCATATTCAGAGATTTTTGCATAG
>DHGD01000024.1 GCA_002402575.1 Syntrophomonas sp. UBA4807 | reverse complement strand
TTTGACTCCTTTCCAACATGGGAGGCACACCCGTTTCCAGGTGAACCCTAACGGCCTGAGAACCATAGTATCTACTTTAGGCATCAACAAGCTCGGAGCAATATTTAATTAACGGGTAATAAATATCTGACCGCCATTGGGATCATATACCACCTCCGCTTCCAAAGTCTCACTAATAAACCGCAGGGGAACAAAAGTACGACCAGAGGCCGGAATTACGGGAGCACAGTCTATGGTTCGTTTTTCGCCATTGACCTTTACTTCGGTAGAACCTATAGTAAGGATAATTTCCTTGTCAACATAAGTAATAGTCACCTGTCTGCTTTGAGGATCCCAACCAACTTCAGCGCCTAATGCTTCACTGATGAAACGTATCGGCACCAGTGTACGACCGGCTTCAATGTTTATAAAAGGCTCCGCTTCCAGGATATAAGGGATGTCGTTAACACTAGCCGCTTTGGCGCCAATGGTAAGCCTAATCATCAGCGGTGCACTACCCGGTGACCCATCGGCAACCCGATATTCAAAGGTAACAACATCGCTGTCTAACTTACCGGGGCCGATAGTAATCGCCTTAATGACTTTGTCCTCATTAATAGGCCCAATAGGACGGTTGATAGTACCTAAAACATCAGCCCGGGCGGTCCACCAGCGACTGGCTATCCAGTTATATATAGGGCTGTCTATAGTTGGGATGCTGCCATCAATGGTGTAATGGATCTTATCATCATCGCTATTGATATTGCTTAAAGCCACCATAGTTCCCGGAGGAACTATGCCGCTGGCCGGGTTGGCCTGAGGAGCGTCCCATTTTCCGGGCGGAGTGGTTAAGACCTCGATTTTATTGAGATATTTTACAAACAAGTTTCCTGTCTGCTCAGTAACCGTGCGCTGACCAAGCATCAATAAGAGGGAGTTCAAGTTGTTCATATATTTGGGATTATTACTGCCTTCTACACTGATAAGACCGATAATCGGCTCGACCTTCACCTTCCCCGAGGGGTCGCCGGACAGATGTCCATCACTATCACTACCAGATTTAAAACCAGGAAAACGATAACGCTTGTCCTCGAATAATTCCTTGACCGTGATAGTGACAGTGTAACCATCGGCAGAGGTGAATTTAAGCAAGGTTGCCTCACCGGTCATCTTCGCTTTGTTGAGCAGGTCAATGAGCTTCACTCCCTCCCCTACATACCACTTTTTAGTAGGCCAGGTATTGATGCTGCTATATACGTACTGATGCTGCTCCATTTGTTTCAGTTGATCCAGGGTAAATGTTACCGGATTCTTCACCCCGTCGCCAATGATTTCCAGAGAATCCGATGCAGCTAGAACTGCATTGGGTAATGCTAGGCAAAGGCAACCCGCCAGCAGCAGAATACTCAATAAGACAGCTGAAAAACCATAACAACGTCTTGCCCAGGTTGGCATATGTAAGCACCTCCTATCTCACTGAACTCGATATTATTACCAGTCAACTACATTTGCTATCTACTTTTAGTCGGTCAGCATAAATAGCTTTCCGGTTGCCGGGTCTTTGTAAACCGTACCCATTCTTTCATAAACCTCACCTTGGCCCTGAGTTTTGATCAAATCTTCACGTATCTCAGGAACATCGGTCATCTCCCGCCCTTGTTGCAGGTTAACTCTCTGACCCACGCCAAAATCAACGTTCCAGTTGATGGCCAGGGCCAGCATCAGTCCGCAGGCAAAAACTAGCATGGCATCAACGATATTAATCGCGCCCTCCAGAGGATTGACTTCTTCTTGCCTCCAGCGACTATTTCTCCTCAATCCTCCGCGCACGTTCCAACACCTCCGTTAAACTTTCCATAATGGCTTCCAAGGTACTCAAATAATCTTCATACCATCTTTTCCGATACCGGGAGACAGCAAAAGCGATACCACCGGCGGCCAAACCGGTTACTGTAGCATCAAAGGCAGTAAGCAATGAATCAGCTAACACTTTGGGATCACCCTCCCCCAAAGCGATTAACCCCGGCCCCAAAGGAATTAAGGTTGCCATTAAGCCTATCATGGGACCCAGTCGGGTCACCAGATCAGTACGATTAGTTATGCGCACATAGTTCAATTCCTCGTTGGTCAGCAGCCGACGGGCCACGGCCTGCAAAGAAACTGCAGGCAGGTCCTTATTTTGGAGCAGTTCGCCCAGGGCTGCCTTTTGGCGCCGGAATAGCCGAATATCTTCAATTTGCTGCATAATCTCGGCAGCACTCATTTCCTGGAACGCATTTATCAGCTCGGACACATTGACCTTCATCTTGCGACGTTCGGTCAAGGCTTCTACTAAGAGTCCGCCAAATTCCACTACCGCTAAAGCTAACATGAATAAAAGTACAGCAATGGTAGGTATTAATAAAGCGGATGAAATAGCATGCAACATTTCTTTTAACGGCAGTAAGATGGTCATGTTTTATAATCGCTCCTTTGTAAATTGGGCATATTTTTGGCCAGCTCCTGAAAGGAAGAATATCAATAACATTATGGTCGAATAAATTTTCATCCGATCCTGGGCTGCTTTTAACGGCAGAGGTATGGTATCAGCCGACATTTCGAAAACCTGCCAGTTGTCATTGAACGGCTCTTGTGAAACAGCATCCTGGTTAGAATCGACACCAAGATCCTCAATCTTAGCTAGGTATTGGGCACGGTCTTCCGGTATGGTTGACTCGGCAGGGAGGTTTGCCTCTGCAAAGGTGTTTGAATCCGGAACAGAATTAACCTCTGGTTTTGGTCCCGGTTCCGGCAACTGTTGTACAGGATCTGGGAGGTTGGGCTCGGTACTAGTTGTTATTGGAGTTGCTTCTTCATCCTGCTCCTGGTCCGGACCGTTCACGACACAATAAGCAGTGTAATTTCCATCTACGGTAGTAACAGTAATGACAGCCGTTCCCGGGCCAACAACTGTAACCAGACCACGATTGTCTACGGTGGTCACCCTGGTATCACTGGAGCTCCAGACTAGACCCTGATTAGTCGCATTAAAAGGGGTCACTGTCGCCTCCAGCCGGAATGTGCTCCCTACCGGTAGATCGATTCTATTCCTATCCAGAGAAATTCCCGTAGGCGGGCCACCCGGGACCTTGGTCGGATCAACTGCCTTGCCGCTCATATCAGCGGTAAATTTAAATGTTACCACTTCACTGTCCAACTTTCCGGGCCCAATGGTTATCATTTTAATGACCGTATTCTCTTTAACTTCAATGGGTTTATTGACGCCTTTGACATCACCGTGCTGGTCCCACCAGCGGCTGGCGCTCCAGTTATACATGGGACTATTAATGGTCGGAGTGCTGCCATCAGTAGTGTAGTAAATCTTGTCCTCGTTATTATTCTTATTGCTTAATTC
>DHGD01000064.1:488-5923 GCA_002402575.1 Syntrophomonas sp. UBA4807 | reverse complement strand
ATCACCTACCTCCTACCCGATTGCGCCCGGGGTTGGAAGTCCCCTTTGCTACTCGATGAGGAGGTCGTCTACTCGACTAATGGGCAGCCTCCTACCCGATTATTTTGGCAAGCTGGAGCGTGAAGCTGACAATGGCCTGATACCGGCACTTACATACAGGCAAAATAGCCATTTAAGCAGAGACCATTGTGGTATAATTAACCTCGTTAAAATGGGGAGGAACATTATGGATAAAACGGGGAGCTTCCTGCGCGGGGCTTTGGTTTTGAGCGTGGCGGGAGCGCTGAGCAAAATCCTGGGGGCGATATACCGTATCCCTCTGGCTCGTTTGCTGGGGGGCGAAGGTATGGGTTTATACCAGATGGCCTACCCCATATATACCACCATTCTTGCTCTGGCTACCGCTGGTGTACCGGTGGCCATAAGTGTTCTGGTGTCCCGCAAGGAAACCCAGGGTTACACTGGTGACAGCCAGAAAATATTTCGATTTTCTATAATTATAATGCTGGTCTTTGGGGCGCTCTTAACCCTGCTGGTCATGAAAAGTGCCCGTTTCCTGGCAAATTCGGTTTTGCATGAGCCAAGGGCATATTATCCGATTCTGGCGGTGGCCCCGGCCATCTTTTTTTCCGGCTTGATGTCGGTTTTCCGAGGCTTTTTTCAAGGATACCAATGGATGGTCCCCACCGCTGTTTCACAGGTTCTGGAGCAGCTCTTCCGGGTTACGGCAGTAATCATTCTGGCCTTTATGCTGTTCCCCAGAGGTCTCGAGTACGCCGCCGCTGGAGCAACTTTCGGAGCCGTGATCGGCGGTATCGTGTCTTTGGTGGTATTGAGCGTTTTTTACTTCAAGTTTAATACAGCGGAAGAACACAAACCGGGGCAGCTTTTATATAGCGGGGAAGGATCCTGGCCAATGGCCAAGGAACTGGTCCGGCTGGCCATTCCGGTATCCTTCGGGGCCGTGGTCCTCCCTTTGGTTCAGGTTCTTGACGCCATAATAGTACCTGGACGCCTGATGGCTATCCAGTACACTACCTCCCAGGCTACCGCATTGTACGGTCAGTTGTCGGGGATGGCCGCGGTCCTGATCAGCCTGCCCACCATATTTACCATCAGTATTGCCACCAGTATGGTACCGGCTATAAGCGAGGCCCGGGCCCAAAACGACAGGATCCTACTCAATAACCGCATCAACTATGGACTGCGGGCGGGAATGTTGATTTCGTTTCCTTGCGCTGCTGGTTTATATGTTTTGGCCTGGCAGATATGCGATTTGTTGTATGCAACTCCGGAGGCTGGTATACCGCTTGAGGTGCTGGCCTTTTCGACCATAGCCCTGGCGGCTTTTCAATTGAGCAGTGCCGGCCTGCAGGGTATCGGGCGCCCCGAGATCGCCATGCGGCACCTTATAATAACCGGGGTCTTGAAGACCGGGTTCAATTATACCCTGACTGCCATTCCCATGCTAAACATCCAGGGTGCGGCGCTGGGAACACTAGCTGCCTTCACAATCGGGTCGCTTATGAATATATACTCCTTGCGGACCCATACTGGGGTTCAATACGAAGTGGGAAGAATGCTCAAACTAAGTTTCATTACGCTGTTGATGGGAATCAGCGTTAAAGTTGGATATGGTGCGCTGGTGGCGGGAGGGCTCAGATCCAGTTGGGCCACCTTGTTGGCCATAGGTATCGGGATAGCAGTATACGGGCTGTTGATCCTGTTGTTCAAGGAATTTGACCTGGATATCATAAAGAGGATGGTTAGATAGAGATACTGCGTTACCGGATTCGATTGGCGTGATAAACGAGTGATTAGGCTGGAGTAATCAAATAGACATCAAGTTTGGCCCTGGCGGCAGGAAAATGGAGGAGCATTTATGAGCAAGTCAGCTGCGGCGCTGGAGGAACTGCTGGAAATACAAAAAAAACTGCTGGCGCCAGGTGGGTGTCCATGGGACCGTGAACAAACCCACCAATCATTGGTGCGTTATTTAATTGAGGAGACCTACGAGGTGATTGAGGCCATTGACCAGGAGGATATGCATAAACTGCGGGAGGAGTTGGGAGACTTATTACTGCAGGTAGTCTTCCATGCCGCTCTGGCTGAAGAACGCGGGGATTTCGACTTCTCCGCTTTAACCAGGTCGGTGAGCCAGAAAATGATAAGCCGTCATCCGCATGTTTTCGGGAATATGCAGTTGAGAACCAGTGAAGACGTTCTGGATAACTGGGAGACCTTCAAGCGTCGTGAGGGGAAGAAACATCTCCTGGATGGCATTCCTAATGCCTTGTCGGCACTAATGCGGGCAGAAAAGATCCAGGAAAAATTAAGTCGAGTAGGATATGATTGGCCCGATATTTCCGGTGCGCTGGACAAGCTGCAAGAAGAGTTCCAGGAACTGGATGAGGCAGTTGACCAGGATGCGGTTAGGGAGGAGATGGGGGACGTCCTCTTCGCCCTTGTAAATGTAGCCCGATTCCGCAAGGTTGAAGTGGAACAGGCTTTGCAGGCGACCAACGACAAGGTGATGCGAAGGTTTAATTACGTAGAGGAGGTAGTCAAGGGGAAGGGGCAAAGTCTGGAACAGCTCAGCTTGGAGGAAATGGATGCCCTATGGGATGAAGCCAAAGAACAAGGGCTTTAATTTACAGAAAAAGGGATTCAATCTAAAAAACTTCCATTCTAAAAAAGGAATAAGACTGAGGAGAGCGAATAGCCATAATATACCTATAAAATTGAGGAGGGATAGCTTGAATAAGACAGAGTTGATTGGAGAAGTTGCAGGTAAAGCCAACATAACCAAGAAGGATGCCGAGAAAGTTTTTAACGCATTTCTGGATACTGTGGAAGAGACCCTTAAGGCAGGCGATAAGGTTCAACTGGTAGGCTTCGGAACCTTTGAGGTCAGGACTCGGCAGGCCCGCAAAGGCAGAAACCCTCAGACTGGTATTGAGATCGATATTCCGGCGGCCCAGGTGCCTGCATTCAAACCTGGCAAGGCCTTAAAAGACGCTGTAGAAGGTTAGGATGCGTCTGGACAAATATCTTAAGGTCAGCCGGATAATAAAAAGGCGAACTGTAGCCAAGGACTTTGCTGAAAATGAAAGAATAATGGTCAATGGCAAGATAGCCAAGCCCTCCACAGAGGTCAAAGTCGGGGACGTCATCTCCCTGCGGTCGGGAGCGCGTCATTTGTCCTTCCAGATTATAAGAATTGTTGACAATGTAAAAGCAACGGAGGCCAAGGAACTTTATAAAGTACTGGAATAGATCGTCCTGCGTAAAGACGGGACGGTTTTTTGACCTGGTCCGGATAGAAAACGGCAGTCGTTAGGCTGCTGTTTTTTTGTATGCCATCCTCTTGCTTGTTAAGGTCCGTAAATACAGTCATAAAAAACCATCTTCTTAGCATATTCTATAGAGATTAATATTGCTTTTAAGGAGGCTTACATTATGGCGGAACATTCACTGACCATGGAAGACAGGCAGAAACTGCAGTTGAGCGGAATAACCAACGTGATAGCATTTGATGAAGAGGAAATAGTATTGGAAATCTCCCAAGGATATCTCTCAATCAGTGGTGCTGATATGCATATCACTATGCTGAATTTGGATCAGGGCCAGGTGGCTATCCAAGGGAACATTAACAATCTGGGCTATAAGGCTCAAGGGACCGATTTGAAATCCAAGGGCAAAAATGTACTCAACCGGCTGCTGAAATAGGGAGGTTTTGAAGCGTGGGGCCGCTTGCCCAGATCGAAGCCTTCGTATTGACGTCCATGCTGGGAATAGGTGCGGGATTTATATTTGATTTTTATCAAGCCGTCATTAGGGGCATCCGCATAAAAAGGTACCCCCAGTATTTTCTGGATGTGTCGGTATGGATATTTATGATTCTGATCATAGGTCTGGCCCTGCTTTTGATCAACCAGGCGGAAATCAGGGCTTACGTGTTTATAGCCCTATTGGCGGGGGCAATATTCTATTTTCGCTGCGTGAGCCGATTCATACGACAGCCGGTCGATCTGTTGGGGAAGGCTACAGCCAGTTCGCTGCGGTCGCTGTGGCGGTTGTTCAGCCAACCTTGTAAGCACCTCAGGACTTGGCTGATTAGGCAGGTAAAAAAGACTACTTCGGAAGATACGGAGGATATTGATCAGTAAAAAACCAGATGTTCTAAATTACTGACAGGCAGAAATATCTGCTCCTCGAAGGTTAAATAATAATTTTGTCCACATATTGTGGAAATAATGTGGATGGTTTATAGTAAATACCATGCAGATTGAAATACGGGGAGCAGAGAAACTAAGTTACCGGGAACGACAGGTGGTGGTCTTAAAAGAGATGGGCAAGAGCAGTGCCGAGATTTGCAGGACTCTGAGAATCTCAGCCAGCACCGTGGCCACCTTGTACAACCGGGCCCGCAGCAAGGGTTATGCGGTAGTTATCGTGCTTCCTGGTGATACATTGGGTATCTTTGGCGGGGAGGACGAAGATATTGAGGCTGAAACCGAATAAGCGCTTCCGGTTGGTAGTGGTCGGAGTGTTAGGGGCGATATTGTTATTTGCGATCGTCCCCCGGGCCGCCACCATATATGAATTATCAGCCCGGAAGCAAGAACTTCTCTTGGAGAAACAACAATTGGCTCAAATCAATGAGGAATACCGCCAGACATTGACCGAGATTGAATCACCCTTGGGTATTGAAAGAATAGCCAGGGAACAGTTGGGCATGGTGAAGAATGGGGAAAGGACTATAATAAGGGTAATCCCCAACGACTAAGTTGCGATTGCCGGTTGACTAGTTCCTATGTATTCAATAAAATAGGAATAGCACGATTTTGAGGGGGATCTTAACATCTATGCCAACTGAACAAACTAATATCGCACCCGGTGATATTATAGAAGGAAAGGTCCAGGGTATAACCAACTTTGGGGCCTTTATCGAGTTGCCGGGGGGCCTGGTGGGGCTGGTCCATATCTCGGAGATTGCCGACACTTATGTTAAAGATGTCAAGGACTTTGTCAAAGAAGGAGACAGCGTTAAGGTCAAGGTGTTGAATGTGGCCGGGAAGAAGATAGGCTTGTCTATCAAGCAAACCCTGCCGCCCAAGGTAATACCGCCAAGGGCAGCCCGACCCGAGATCAGGCCGGAACCGGTTCGGCGGGAGAGCAGAAGCTTTAACCCCAAACGTAGTGATTCACCAGTCAGTTTGGATGATAAGATTGCCCGTTTTCTAAAAGAGAGCGATGAAAGAATGCAGCCTCTTAAGAACAAGGTAGATACTAGAAGGAGACCCAGGAACTATTAAAAGTTGGCAATAGCACTTCTGCGGAAGTGCTTTATTTTTTGGCTGCGAGTTTCATCCCCGATCCCGGGATGTAATTGTCCCGGGGCAGCTGGCTGGCGACGACTGCTTGACCGGGAA
>DHGD01000064.1:0-452 GCA_002402575.1 Syntrophomonas sp. UBA4807 | reverse complement strand
CTTTTGATTGCAGAAACCTGCGGGGCAGGAGGGCTTAATACCATTACCCGGTTGGTAGAGACTAGCCGGGTTGGTGAGGGCATCAGTCATTCGGGGAAGATGAGCCGGGAAGCAATGGAACGAACCACTGATTGTCTGCAGCGTTTTGGCAGCCTGCTGCGGCATAATCAGGTGAAATCATGGCGAACAGTGGCTACCAGCGCCGTTAGGGAGGCGGGGAATCGCCAGGAATTTTTGGACATGGTACTGAAAAAGACGGAAATGCGGGTAGATGTCCTTAGCGGAGAAGAAGAAGCGAACCTGAGCTACCTTGGTGTTATGTGCGGACTGCGCTTGACTGGTTCACCGCTGGTCGTTGATATGGGGGGCGGCAGCACGGAATTTGTGTGCCCGGATATCAATCTGCGATTGTCTGTCCCGGTGGGTGCCGTCCGTGCCGCGGAAGCTGATAT
>DHGD01000042.1 GCA_002402575.1 Syntrophomonas sp. UBA4807 | reverse complement strand
AATATGCAAAAATCTCATTTAGTAACGTTACTGGTTGTACATATGTTGCCACCCTTGTACTTATCGTTGCGCTGCTGACGGTCCCTCAGATTCCGCCTCCTGATGAGGCTCCTCTCCTCCGGGTGAACCCCGGCCTTCAAGATGTTCAAGGCTTAGCTCCAGTATGAACAGCCTGCGTCACGCCCTGACCCGGTCACGATTTATATTGCGTAAGCAGGCCCCATGTTTCTTTGGGGAAGTCTGCCATTCGACATCTTCACATACTTCCGGTAGATGTCAGGATTTTTCACGAAACTGAAGTCATTGTTATACTAAAACCGGCAATTTTGATATGCAAAATACGAAATATCAGTGTGTTGTCCGTGGTATTTTATTATACTTTGCCGTCTTGGGGATGATTTACTGTATGGCTGAGCACCGGCTTCTTCAGTTCGGTCTTAAACCAATCCACCGTATCCAGGCCGCTTACGTTCAAATTATCAACATTGCTGCTCACCAGCTTGGCAGTAGCGGTTTGGAAAAGCCAAATGCAGGGGGCGTCATCGATAATCATCTGTTCCGTCTTCTGCAGCAGCTTGGCGCGCTCCCCTTCGTCATTTACAGTCTCCCGAGCTAATTCCAGAATACGGTCGACTTGATTATTGTTGTAGGCCATATAATTGCTGGAGCCAATATTGGAACTGTGGAAGAGGCTGTACAATATACTGTCCGCATCGGGATAATCTGCGGCCCATTCCAACCGGAACAGCGCCAAGTGATAGCCTGCCAGTTGTTTTTTGTAATAGTCCCAGGTCAGGGGGGCCAGCTGCACCACGATACCCAACTCAGCCAGCTGGCCGGACACCGTCTCAGCCACCCGCTGGTGGCCCTCACCCTGATTGTAGGCCAGGATCAGCGGGCCTAGTCCCTGGCCGCCTGGATATCCGGCTTGTTCCAGCAGCTGACGGGCTTTTTCAGGATCGTAACCGTAGCCTTGAATGTCCTTGTTGTATCCCGGCATCTCAGCAGGCAGCACCCCTTTTAACGGTATGTAGCTCCCGCCCAGCACATCCTGGTTGATAGCCTGGCGGTCAATGGCGTAATTCAAAGCCCGCCTTAACAGGTAATTGCCGTTAAAAGGCTTTTTGTTCAGATTGAAGCCAATACCATACAAGGTATACAGCGGTCTTTCGATCAACATAGGCCTCAATGCCTGATCATTGCGCACTGCGGGCAGATCCTGAGGGGTAACCTCATCCAGGTAATCAAGCTGTCCGCTTTTGAACTCGGCTAGAGCCTGAGCGGGATCTTTAAATATTTTAACCTCAATGGCTTTAAGCGGCGCAGAACCCCGGTGGTACTGCTCATTCTGCAGCAGCGACAAGCGCTGTCCGTTATTCTGCCGCGGCACAAAGGGACCGGTCCCCGGGGGCGGCGATACTTTCTCTTTGCTGTCATATACCCAGAATACTGGATGGGTCAGCATATAGAGAAAGGCTGAATTGGGAGCTGTGAGGGTAACCTCCAGGCTATGTGTATCGCTGGCTTTAAGGCCTGATATTTCAGGACTTTTGCCCTGCAAGAATTCGGCGCTGCCGGCAATGGGCAGAAACAATGATTTGTAACTCCACTCCTTGCTTCCCGCCGCCGTCCTCTCCCAGCAGGTCTTTATATCGGCCGCCTCCAGTTTCTTGCCGTTGGAAAATTGTACATCCCGCAGTTTAAATACGATTTTGCGGCCTTCGTCCAGGTATTTCCAGTCATCAGCCAGAAGAGGCCTAATCTTTTTGTCGCTGTCATCATAATGGACCAGACCTTCATATATCATAGCGCCAACCAGATGTTCTTCGTGGCTGCTCACCTTAGCGGGTTCCAGGCTGTTGACCGGCGCAGTCAGTCCCACGTTCAAGGCCCGGCTGTCCAGGCTGGCGGTGTAAACCAGTCGGCTGGCGGTATATACCATAAACCCTGCCGCCAGCACTGCAAACAGCGCCAGTAATAGGGCTGGTCCAGTGCTGCGCCGCCAGTAGTTTCTCATATCATTCCCTCCTCCCTGTATTCATTTTCCATTATATTGTAATAGAGGGAACGATATGCCAGATGTCGGAATATAGCCGCCAGCCCCCGATATTATTCCAGGGGCGAGCGGAAAGGCTTATTTATCCAACGCTTAAGAATATGGCTTGTTTTTTGAAACTAAAACAGACAGGGCTTATTTATAAATGGCCTGGTAGGCTTGATAATTCTGCAAGACATTTTTTACATATTGCCTGGTCTCCGGATAGGGAATCCCGTCCAAGTTCTGGTCGCTGCCATCCCACTGTCCGCTGAGAACCCAATCCCTCACCCTGCCGCTGCCGGCATTGTAGGCCGCCACCATCATGGGCAGCCGCCCGGCAAATTCCTTATTGAGGCTGGCCAGGTACCAGCACCCGAATTCGATATTGGTCTGGGGGTCATGCAGGTCAGCAGGGTCAAAACCTTTGATGTCCCTTTGTTTGGCAATCCACTCTGCGGTGTCAGGCATTATCTGCATCAAGCCTCTAGCCCCTGCGGCAGAGCGGGCATTGGTTCTAAATCCGCTCTCCGCCCGTATTATGGAAAATATCAGATAGGGATCGACATCGTAGCGCTGGGCCGAATCAACGACTATTGTGCGGTGAGGCTGAGGATAAAATATGGTGATCCATTTGGGAAAGGTGAGGGTAACGACCATAAAGAAAATAATCGTGGCCCAGACTATAAATGCCAGACCCTTGCCTATGTGAAGGCGCACCATCCCACCCCCTGCTCCCGTTTAATAAGTATATTATTCCGCAGCTTGTCTGATTGCATTGAAATATCTTTTAACCTGCTGGCTGGTGTGCTCCAGTGAATAGCGGTTATCTATTACCACCTGGGCGAGTTTGGCCTTTTCATTAAGTGGCATCTGTGCCGCGATGCGTTTTTCAGCATCCTCTCGGCTGATGCCGTCGCGAGCCATCAAGCGCTTCAACTGGGTCTGATAATCTACCCAAACTACCCAGACCTGGTCACACAGTTTATCCATATTGGTTTCATATAACAGAGGCACCTCCAATCCAATTATGGCCTGGTTATGGTTGGCTCTGATTTCCCGAATGCGGTTTTTGAACTCATCCATTATATGAGGATGGGTTGCGGAGTTGAGCTTCTTTAACTGCTCGGGGTTGCCGAATACGAGTTCACCAAGACGGACACGGTTAATTGTCTGATCCTCATTCAAATATTCCGGCCCGAAATTATCCACAATTTCCTTCCAGGCGGGCCGGCCCGGTTCCACTACCTGCCGCGCCAATTCATCAGCATCTATCACCTGCATGCCCAGGCTGCGCAACTGCCTGGCTACGGTGCTCTTGCCGCTGGCTATGCCGCCGGTTATGCCTACAATGTACATATTTTCACCTCTACATGAATTCCATAAATCCCAAGCAGATCAGGACCAATCCCGGGACCCACCAGGAGATGCTTTGTAATCGCTGGCTGCTCACGCGATGACCCAGGATAATTCCTAAATTGACCACAATAAATTTTACCACACCAACGGTTATGGCAGTATACAAAATGTTGAAACCGGTCATGGCCACCCCGACACCTGCGCCCAGCGCATCCAAAGCTAGAGCCAGACCCAGGAAAAAGGCCTCTCTGGCGCTGATTTCCCCGGAAGCGTCAAAGTCGGCCCGTGACGGTTCTTTCAATATCTGTACTATAATCCCCAAAAATCGTATCGAGAAAGTGATGAATGGCTCCTGCTCTTCGACTTCCAGACTATTTATCTTTTCCCTAAAGGCAGTCAGGAGAAAATATACCCCCACCGCGATTATAACCAGGGCGCCAATATTGGCGGCACCCCGTGGCTGCAAATAGAGCATCAGGCCTTGACCGACCAGCATGGAAGTAGTTACCGCCATGCATGAGGCCAGAGCAATTACCAGCAATGATATGACCGGTATCCTGATTTTGTTCAAACCATAGGAAAGGCCAACCATGAAGCCGTCAGCACTGACCGCCAGGGCAAACATCACCATGACAATAAGTTCCATTAATAAGCACCTCTAACCTTAGTAATTCTCTTCCATTCGTAATTACTATATGGCTAGAAGTGTCACTATGTGTGGGTTGATTATTTCTGGCAGCAAGGGCAGAAATGACTACTGCGCCCATTGATGACCTGTCGTAGGATTGGTTGCCGGCAGTCAAAGCAGGGTTCCTTTTCCCGCCCGTACACCTT
>DHGD01000023.1:4675-5467 GCA_002402575.1 Syntrophomonas sp. UBA4807 | reverse complement strand
ACCGTGCCAGGCCTGATAATATTTGACCGCAAAAACCGTCATATTTCCATACCTTCCGTCGGCATTGCAGAACTCCACCCCCAATTGTTTGAGGCGCGCCTGAACATATACCACCGCCTGCCCGGAAGATCCCTTTTTCATTTTTACCGGTTTCATTTCCTTGGGTATCATAGTGCCATTGCTCACTATTTTTACCCGGCACCCGTCAGGAACCAGCGGGTATAGCTTTTCCACGTCCCGGTTGAACATGCGAATGCAGCCATGAGAAGCAAAGGTACCAATTGAACCCGGCTTGTTGGTGCCGTGTATGCCGTATATCCCCCATGGTACGTTAAGGCCCATCCAGCGAGTGCCGAAGCCGTTTCCCCAGTTGAGTGACTTGTGTACTACCCGCCATTCCCCTATAGGCGAAGGGGTAGAAGCTTTGCCTACCGCTACCGGATATCGGCATACCACTTCCTTATCGTTATACAGTGTCAGAGTGCGGGTCTTTGTATCGATCACTATTAACATCTTTTCCTCTTTGCCTTTGGCATCCGTCATGCAAGAAGCATCCGGATCCTGTGGCATCAATATCATCCATTCGTCTTCATTTACGATACCGTCATTGGCCAAACCATTGGCCACCTGAAAAAGCCTGACGGTGTTGCTGGTGAAAGCATCGTACACCCCGCTGGGCTCGATTTCATAACCGATCTCTTTTAAGCGCGCCTGAACCATCCATATCGTTTCCCCCTCTAGGCATGGTTCATCCAGATAAAGAGTGGGAAAATCGGTTCGATTCACTATATG
>DHGD01000023.1:0-4602 GCA_002402575.1 Syntrophomonas sp. UBA4807 | reverse complement strand
AAAAAAACCAGGGTTATTCCCTGGTTAGACTGTTTCTAATCATATATGTGCCAGACAAATAAACAATATGCTTGGAAAATATAGTGAAGCTCATTGGTCTGTGTAGCTGTTTCCAAACCTGTCCAAATGCACGAATTCGGCTAATGATTTTCGCGGCGGAGCTTTAGGCACTTTTGCCGCAAAGCCTACCGGAATAATAACCACTGATTCTATGCCCGCCGGTAAGCCCAGGATAGCATCAACCTGTTGGTGATTGAAGCGTCCTATATATAGTGTTCCCAGTCCTCGGCTGTTTGCTNNCAGTCAAACATGGACCAATCGCCTTTGGATGTTGCATAAACCCCTTCTTTAGTTCCGGAGACACCCTGACGCGAACAGAACACCATCACCGCCGCAGCCTCGATAATGGCTTGGGAGCCGCGATTGACGCTGGTCGCGTCAACCAACTTCTTCCTGGTTTCCGGGTCTTTCACCACAACCACCTCCCAGGTCTGGCTGTTAGCCCAGGATGGCGCCCATCTCACTGCTTCCAGGAGCTCTTGCATAACCTCATCCGAAATGGTTTGTTCGGTGAATTGACGAATGCTCCTGCGGCTCCGTATGCATTCCATGGTTTCCATATGAATCCCCCTTTTTAATATCAAACACTGTTAAAAACCTGCTAGACGCCGCATCAATTGTTCCGCCGTGTATACCGCGATTCCTGGCCGGAAAATTGGTTTGTTTTCCTGCTTAGCCTTATTAAAGGCTTCTTCTCCCCAAGGGGACCACATTACCGGATTATGGGCGCGCTGTAAAAGATAAGGTGATTTTTTCTGTTGTAAGTCTGTTGGGCAGTTGGGTTATATTCATGTTGCCTCCTCATCAGTGTCGGCAATTATATCCCGCTCATATCAGGCTCTCTGACCAATTTAGATTCAATTATGGCAGTACCTTTCATGATGGTGTCTTTTATAGGGCAAGCCTTTACCGCATAGTCGACTATTTTGTGCACTTTATCCGGATTATCGGGGGAATCCACCCTCACCTGATAACGGATCTGCTGAAACCCTGGCCGGATTCCCGAACTGGAACTGCTCATACCCTGAGGATCATAGTCGCCCTCAATAAATATGCTAATATCATCTATGGTTATGCGCCGTTTCTCAGCCAGGCCGCTTATAAAAACAATTATGCATCCTCCCAAAGAAGCCAGGAATACCTCCATCGGCGAGGGTGAACTGTCTTCGCTACGGCTGGTGGCACCCTTACCCATTTCCACGATGGTTTGCTCCGCCCGGCGAGCTACTGATTTAACTCCAACATGATCCCAGTCCACAGTCAACTGGATGGTGTTCATCGTTAAAACCTCTCTTTCTTCTGGTGTTGGATATGAACTCGGAAGAATACCCTGCCGCCCGGAGCGGAATCAATCCCTCCAATATTCGGGCAGCAACAATATCAGCAGAGGATAAATCTCCAGGCGTCCCGCTAGCATCAGCATGCTCAGCACATATTTGCCAAAATCCGAGATAAAGCCAAAATTTTGGGTAGGACCGACCAGGCCAAATCCAGGTCCGATGTTGCCCAAACAGGCAGCTGTGGCAGTCAAGGCACTGACAATATCGAGCCCGGCCGCGTTCATACATATTGTTCCCAGAGCCATAAACATCATGTACAAAAAAAAGAACTGCAAAACGTTGATGAGCAGATCATCATTGACAAATCTCCCCGCAAAGCGCAGCGGCAGGACCGCCCGGAGATGGACCATTTTCTTTAATTCTATGATGGTGCGGTATCCTATAATCAGATATCGTCCTGGTTTGATGTTTCCTCCGGTGGATCCGGCACATCCGCCCACAAACATCATTAAAAACAACGTCCCGGCGGCCAGGGAGGGCCAGATGTTGAAGTCGGCGGTGGCGAATCCGGTGGTAGTAAGTATGGAAACCACCTGAAAGGCGGCGGCTCTGATCCTCTCCTCCCCGCCTCCTAAGATCCCTGAAGTGCTTAGACTGACCGTGACCAGCAACGTTGCGGTGAGCACAATGGCACAATAAAGCTTGAATTCGGGGTCACGCCAGTAAACCGAAAGTCTGCGCTGCTTGAAAGCTAAAAAATGCAGGGTGAAGTTAGTACCGGCGACGAACATAAAAAGCGTGACTGCCCAATGTATCCACGGGTTGGAGTAAAAGCCGATGCTAGTGTTCTTGGTGGAAAAACCACCCGTGGCCATGGTAGCAAAAGTATGGCATAAAGAATCAAAGAGATCCATGCCCAGAACCAATAGCACCAGAGCGCACAAGATGCTGATGAGCAAGTAGGACAGCCACAGCTTGCGCGCGGTCTCGCGGATGCGGGGGCTTATCTTTTCCGAAACGGGGCCCGGAACCTCAGCCTTGAACAACTGGTTGGCCCTGGTTCCGAGTCCGGCGATGATTGCGATAAAAAGGGCAATAATACCCATCCCCCCCAGCCATTGAGTGAGGCAGCGCCAGAACATGAGGCCTTTGGGCCAGGCTTCTACATCCGCTACCACACTGGCGCCCGTAGTGGTAAAGCCGGAGACGGTTTCGAAAAAAGCATCCGCAAAGGAAGGCAGATACCCCGACAACAGAAACGGCAGCGAACCAAAAGCGGATGCCAAGAGCCATCCCAGTGAAACCAGAAGATAACCCTCTTTGTAACTGATAGGCTCACGGGACTTGAAACCACGGGTCAACAAATATCCACAGATTATAGAAATACCAGCCGCTTCCAGGATTGGCACGGTGACGGATTCGTTGTAAGGGATTGACCAAAACAGACAACTGAGCATGGATACCCCGATTATCAATATGATCCGTCCCAGATTACCGAGGACGGTTTTCCACCTAATCAAATCTTATTCCCTCCACGTTTGAAAAGCTTTTCAATCTTGTGTATGCTTTGCGGCAGGGAAAACACCATCAAACGGTCATAGGGCTGAATTATTGATTTACCGTCAGGGATAATGACCTGATCGTTGCGCACTATAGCCCCAATCAGTGAGCCGTTGGGAAAGCTCAGCTGACACAGCTCTTTGTTCAGCACCAAAGAGCCGGGCTGGGCCAGCAACTCCAGCATTTCGGCGCGTTCTTCACCCATCAGGGTGACTGACAGTATATCGCCTTCGCGGACATACTTCATAATAGCGCCTGCGGTCAGTACGCGCGGGTTTAGTATAGTGTCTATTCCCAGCTGTTCTGCCAGGGGCAGGACATCGGTGCGTTTGATTTGGCAAACCGTTTTCTTTACCCCTAAATTGCGGGCGATCAAAGAGCAGAGCAGATTTATCTTGTCGTCGTCGGTTACTGCCACAAACAGGTCAGAGGAGCCAATATTTTCTTCCTCTAAAAGCTGATAATCGCTGCCGTCGCCATGTATGACCAGGGTGGAACTAAGGCGTTGAGATATCTTCCTGGCCCGGGTCGGGTCTTTTTCGATAATCTTGATGCTCATAGCGGGTTTGCTGTTTTCCAATATCTGCGCCAGGAAGTAACCAGTTCGTCCCCCGCCGAGGATGGTGACCTGTTCTACGCGCGGCGAGACGAAGCCTAACAACTTCTCAACTTTTGACATGTCATTGCTTCTGGCCAGGAGATGGATGTGGTCTCCGGCCCGAAGCGTCTCATCGCCTCTGGGGACTATCATCCTATGTTGGCGGGCGATGGCGACGATATTGTAAGGTGCCGAGTTATCCAGCTCCCTTATCCTCTTGTCGCGCAGCGGCGAATCTGCTTTTATCTCCAGCTCCATAAGTTTAACTTTGCCATCAGCATAGTAATCGATATTCATAGCTTCCGGGTTGCGCGCGATTTGACTAATCTCTATGGCTGTTACCCGTTCCGGGTTGATGATTAGGTCTATCCCCATTACCTCATTCAGTGAGAAGGCTTTTACCTCCAGGTACTCCGGGTTGCGCACCCGGGCTACTGTGGTTTTTACCCCGTATCTTTTGGCTAACAGGCAGGCCACCATGTTGAGCTCATCAAACTCTGTCACTGCTACCAGCATATCAGCTTCATGCACTCCGGCCGACTCCAACACCGAAGTGGATGAACCGCTCCCCGAAATAACCTGAATATCGAGGGTCTCATCAAGTATCTGCTGGCGTTCAGAGGACTGCTCGATCACTACCACGTCATGGTTTTCATTCGATAACAACTGCGCGATGGTGAAGCCGATTTTGCCGGCTCCAATAATAATAACTTTCATAAACTACCACCCATACAGATATTATTTCCCAATATGGAGAGATGCCAACTTGTTTGGCAAAAATGAACCGTATCGAGGCTATTAATTAAGTATGAAATTTGCTGCAGGTGTTTACCCCAGTGAATATCATCCCATGAAAAACATATCATAGCAGACCTTTAATTACCAGATGCTGGGCAGCAAAAAACCCGCCCTTAAGGGCGGGTTTAGCAACAAATGGTCGGGATGACAGGATTCGAACCTGCGGCCTTCTGGTCCCGAACCAGACGCGCTACCAAGCTGCGCTACATCCCGTAAATCTATGTGGCGCCAGCTTATGCTGCTCAAACCTGGCGCAAACAATATTTTACCTCATAGCGGACAGATATTCAAGAAAAACTGCTATGA
>DHGD01000155.1 GCA_002402575.1 Syntrophomonas sp. UBA4807 | reverse complement strand
GGTGGCTGGGCGATATATACATAACCGTTCTCTATCAGATCCCTCATGTAGCGGTAGAAAAAGGTCAGCAACAAGACGCGGATATGCGATCCGTCCACATCGGCGTCGGTCATGATGAAAATCTTGTGATAGCGGGCTTTTTTGATTTCGAAATCTTCATCTATGCCGGTGCCGATAGCGGTGATCAGAGACTTTATTTCTTCGTTGGAAAGCACCTTGTCGAGGCGGGATTTCTGCACATTAAGAATTTTACCGCGCAAGGGAAGAATGGCCTGAAAATCACGGTCCCGCCCCTGCTTGGCTGAACCTCCGGCGGAATTGCCCTCTACTATGTACAATTCGCACAAGGACGGATTTCTATTGCTGCAATCGGCTAATTTGCCCGGCAGAGAAGTGCTCTCCAGGGCGCTTTTGCGCCTGGTCAGTTCGCGGGCCTTACGCGCCGCTTCCCGGGCGCGGCGTGCGGAAATGGCCTTGTCCAGTAATTTCTTGGCCACCGGCGGATTCTCTTCCAGGAAATAATTCATGTTCTCATATAGCGCGCTTTCCACTATGCCGCGAATGTAGGTGTTGCCCAACTTGGTCTTGGTTTGCCCCTCAAACTGGGGATCTTTAAGCAGCACTGACACTATGGCCGCCATACCCTCGCGGATGTCTTCACCTGACAGGTTGCCGTCGCTTTCTTTGATTAAATTATGTTTGCGGGCATAATCGTTTATCACCCTGGTTAGACCGTTTTTGAAGCCTACTTCGTGGGTGCCGCCTTCTTGGGTGCGGATATTATTGGTGAATGAATACAGATTCTCGCTATAGCCGCTGTTGTACTGCACCACTACCTGTACGATGACATCGTCTTTTTGGGTTTTAAAATAAAATGGTTTTTCGTTGATGATCTCTTTGTTTTTATTCACATAGGCGATAAAATCGCGCAACCCGTCGGAATAGTAAAACTCTTTTTCATAAGGTTCTTCCTCGCGCAAGTCATTTATCTTAATGCGCAGACCGTTGTTCAGAAAAGACAATTCTCTTAACCGCTGAACAATGATTTCACGTTCAAAAACGGTCTCCTCGAAGATCTCCGCATCCGGCAAAAAGCTAATGCTGGTGCCGGTCTGGTCGGTCTCCCCGCATAATTCCAGGGCCGTCACCGGTTTGCCTTTTTCATAGCGTTGCCGGTAGACCAGGTTGTCCCGACGCACCTTGACCTCCATCTCCGAGGACAGAGCGTTAACCACCGATAGGCCCACACCGTGCAGACCACCGGAGATAGTATAGCCGCTGCCGCCGAACTTGCCCCCGGAATGCAGCGTAGTCATGATCACTTCCAGAGCGGGTATGCCCACCGTGGGATGAATATCGACCGGTATGCCGCGCCCGTTGTCACAGACCGTAACCCAATTGCCAGGAAGAATCGACACTTCAATGCAATCACAGCCTCCGGCTACCGCCTCGTCGATACTGTTATCCACGATTTCGAAGACCAAATGGTGCAATCCCCGCGATCCGGTAGATCCTATATACATACCTGGCCGTTTGCGGACTGCCTCCAATCCTTCCAGAACCTGAATGTCGGCCGCATTGTACTCATGGTTGCCATTCTGCACTTTTTAAGCCTCCTTCAAGTGATGAAACACCCGCTTGTACAAGGTTATGGAGGAAATCGGCGAAAGGTAGACCTTTTCATCACATATCACCACCGCTTTTTCCTTGCCTTTATCACTTATACAGACCAGATTTTTCTCCATCCGGGCTATCTCCACAATATCTCTTACATCATTGGACACCGGGGGTTCATAATTTAAAATGGCAATGATGCTCGGGGCGGAGATTATATAGTTGTTGCCGAGATGAATGTACATTTTTTTACTCCTTTCGCGTTATGGTTCCGTTTTTAACCTCATAACGGGCCGCATCAGGCGCAATATCAGGTATGTTTTCGACGGAAGTCAAAATGGTCTGATAATCAGCCTGCACAAGTTCCCCCAACAGCAGATTTCTGCGGGGCTGATCCAATTCTGCCAGCACCTCGTCCAGCAAAAACAAAGGATAGTAACCGCCTAAGGCGGCAAATGAATACAGCTCCGCCAATTTCAAGGCCACCGCCAGATTGCGCTGTTGTCCCTGCGAGGCGAACAGCCGGGCCAGTTTAGCGTCTGCGTAGATATTGAGGTCGTCCAGATGGGGACCAATCAGACTGCTTCTTCTAAGTATCTCCTGGTTCCGTTTCTCATGTGCCACGCGGAGCATATGTTCGCGAAGAACGTCAAGGTTAATTGTATCACTATCCACCGCAAATGAAAGTGCATATCTCAATTGCAGTTTTTCGGCTCCGCCGGTTAAGCGCGCATAAATGGCAGCGGCCGTCTCCTGCAGGCGATGAACATACTTGATGCGTCTTAAAGCCACCTCTGCCGCGCTCTTTATATAGAGCTCGTCAGTTATTTCAAACACCCGGCTGCGGCCCTGACCCTTGCGCAGCATTTCGTTGCGCCTTTTTAGCAAAGCCTGATAGTTATGCAGTTCGTGGGCGTAAGGCCGCGATATCTGACTCAAGGCAAAGTCCAGGTATTCGCGCCGCCGTGCCGGACTGCCTTTTATCAAATACAAATCGTCTGGAGTAAACAATACCACTCTCAGACGATCGTTATGACTGCGATGGGCCTTTTTACAATTTATTTCAAAAAGCTTGCCTTTTTCGCGGTCCAAACTCAGCCTGCATTCGATGCTGCGGTCCTGTTTTTCATAATTGGCCGCCACTGTGCAACGCGACGCCTGGTAATTGATCAGATTGCCTTCTTTGCCGCCGCGAAAAGAGGTAGTGGCAGACATTACATAGACCGCCTCGAGCAAATTGGTCTTTCCCTGAGCATTGGCTCCGCCGAGGATGTTTAAACCTGGCTGGGGGCAAAATCGCACCTGAACGAGGTTGCGAAACTGGTTGAGGCGGATTTCAGTCAATCGCAAGGGCCAATCTCACTCTCTTTATTAGCTGCTGGTTCTCAGTGGCACCAGGATATAGATATAATTTTCTTTTTCGGGATTTTTTATCATAGCTGGTCCCAATGATCCAGATAGGTTGATATCGATTTTTTCGCTTTCCGCATTCAACAACTTGGTTATATCAAGCAAATAACTGGTATTAAAGGCTATTTTAAGGCTGGTCTCGCCTTCCGCGGTGATTTCCTCGATAACCTCCTTGATCTCACCCATGGCTTCGGAGAAGGAGTTAATCACGGCTTCCTTTTCGGAGAACTCCATTTGAACATGCTGTATTTTAAGCTTGTCGTCGGTGGGCATGGTCTTGGCACGCTCCAGGGTATTGAGCAAGACCTGGCTGCTTATGCTTATCTTTGTTGTAAAATTAGGTGGTATGACCTGTTCATAATTGGGATATTGACCTTCAATCAGGCGCGACAAAAGTACGATTTCATCCCGGTAGAACAGCACATTGTTGTCTGTAATAGCGATATGCACCAACTCCGCTGAGTCTTCCAGCAGGCGCAATAGCTCGTTGACGGTACGGATAGGAATTATGAAGCTGAACGGCTGCATCGCTTCGGTGAGATCATATTTGAAATAAGCCAGGCGGTGGGTGTCTGAGGCTACCACCCTAAGTTCGCTGCCCGCGATGTCGAATAAGATTCCGGTAAAGACCTGCCGGAAATGGGTTTGGGAAACCGCAAAACTGGTCTTGCGCAAGGCTTCTTTCAGTACCTGCTGAGGAAGGCTGAGCTTGCGTTCCATATTAGCCAGCGGCAGGTCGGGGTATTCGAAATCACGGTAAGTATTGATGGAACCGGAAGAACGTCCATACTGAATGGCTAGTTTGGCGGTATCTGGCTTTAGTTCAAGAATTATGGGAAGATCAGGCAACAGTTTGATAAAATCGGCGAAATAATGGGCATTAACCAGCACGGTGCCAGAATCCGCAACTTCGACTTGATTGGAAGTTGCCTTGATACCGATTTCCATATCAGTAGCGGTCATGATCAAACCTTTGTCCTGACTGGCCTCGATTAACAGACCGGATAGTACTGGAATAGTATTTTTGCTGGAAGCGGCGCGGTGCACCAGGGTGGTCAAAGTAGAAAGCTCTTTTTTTTCGATTATAAATTTCATGGCTGAGAATCCTCCAACCCGCTGTGTTATTGACGGGATAAATCGCTGCCCCGGCTTTAGATTGATTTCCGGGCATCTTCTTTATCTTCTTATTAACAAATTAACATTATACGTAGTAGGGACGGTGAATATGTGTATATCCCCCTCGAATCCTGACGGAATTGAGCTTGCGCCCCGGGATAAAGTTGTGGATAAATGTCTTTATTCGTGTTTATTAGGATCCAATTTCCTGGCTAGCGTATCGATTGTAGACTGCAACTGTATATCGTCAACCAGATCCTTTCCTACTTTTTCATTGGCATGGATTACGGTGGTGTGATCCCTCCCCCCGAACTGTTCGCCGATCTGTGGATAAGAGGCGTCCGTAAGCTGGCGGCATAAATACATGGCAATTTGCCGTGGATAAGCCACCTGCTTGGTCCGCTTTTTGGAGAGCAGTTCTGGCAAGGCGATACCATAATATGAAGCAACCTCTTTTTGAACCAGCTCGATAGTTATCTTGCGGGGGCGAGGCGGGGGCAGAATATCCTTCAAGGCCTCGCTGGCGGTGGCCATGTTGAGCGGTTTATTGGTGATGGTGGCATAAGCCACCATACGGATTAAAGCTCCCTCTAATTCACGGATATTGGAGTCTATATAATTGGCTATATAGTCCAGTATATCATAAGGAATATTAAGGCTTTCAGCCTGGGCTTTCTTGCGCAAAATTGCTACCCGGGTTTCCAGATCGGGAGGCTGAATATCGGTGATCAGACCCC
>DHGD01000044.1 GCA_002402575.1 Syntrophomonas sp. UBA4807 | reverse complement strand
CTACCCAAGAAATGGATTCTGGCATAGTCAGTACAGCAAGGGATTTAGCTCCCACTAAAAAGGCTTTCGGTACCTTGATCAAAATTGAGCAATGTCCACGAAATGTCAGTGATGTTTATACTCTGGGAGTAAAACTTCAGAACTACATCGTAGACCGCTATCTGGAATTAGCAGCTCAGGAGCAGTCTCTGGAAAAAGCCGACTGTGAGGCTCTGGCGGCTCATCAAAATGAAGGCAAGCAGCAAATTGAATCTATTGCCAGTTATCACCTCAATCAATTATTGGCCTACTTCTATGACAATGGTGGCCCAATAATGAATGATCCGGTGTCGGAGCAAGAAGCCCGTTTGATATTGCCTTTTTTCGCCCGCATTATGACTAATTTTGAAAAGCACATACATTCTATATTGATTAAAGCGGTTGCAGAAAAACCGCTCTCTGAACAGCTGCAGGCTACCATTAACGGTATGCTGGTATCAACTTACAGCGCTATCAGCGACCTTTATCAAAACCACGAAATGCAAGCCGCTTTTATGACACTGGCTGATTTAAGCAGATAATCACAATTATATAATCGGACTGAGGATATTTATTCTTAATAGATATGAAAGCGAGGGATTAGCTTATGTTAACCAATAAACAAGTGTCATGGCGCTATGTTGCCTGTTTGTTTTTTTACTTCCTCTCCGGCAGTGGTTTCGTTAGCGGTTGGGCAGGCGCTATATGCGGGGTTTTGGGCACCATCGAGCTGGCGACCGCCTTGCTGCACTATTCCCCGCTGGTTGAAGCTTTGATGATGCTGCGCCCTGTTAAAGCCAAAACAATTACTTTTGCGGAGTTAAGCGTATCTGGTCACCGCGTTCCCTAACCCCCTTTGAAACGTTTATACATTCAGCCTGAATAATCAGGCTTATGAAAGTTTCTGAACAGCGCCGCAACAATGAGCCCATTTGGGGCTTACTACGCCCTAATCAGTTTTTGAAGTTTAAATCAGTGATTCCCGGCAGGTATGTGGAGCTGAATGATGTCGGTCTGATAGCCTTATTAAGTCAGTTCCGGTCAGGCTATGGTTATGCTCAACCAATAATCCGCTGGTTTAAATCGGGAGAATCTCAAGGGGGCACCCTCAAAAAGCAGAAAGGCCAGAACAAAATCTTGTTTTGCTGGCCTTCCTACCTTGTGTAGTTGTACAAGAGAGGTAATCCTCCTTTGTTTTGTCACCCCGGTCCCAGGATGCGCTTTGTCTGGCAACAAATGCGTCCTGCTTCTGATTGCTAACAGTGCTCTTGACAGCAATGTCAGTCAAGCTTCCTGTTTACCTCGATGAGGTTTACCCGATTCTTCCCATCCTATAAGGAATCTGCCGGCATACCGGCTCCACCTCGCCTACATGCAGTTATCTATCGGCACATGCCTTTCCAAGAACTACATTGTAACCTATGGTGAGAAGATTGTTAACGGGCCTGTTTTCTAAATTGCTATCAGAACTTCCAGGGCGTTCTAGGCTACAACTTCCTAGTACTGTTATAATAGTGCATCCGGATAAAGTAAGTCAACCAAACCCTGATGTTGTGAATGCTTTCTTTTTCTTAATGTTCATGGCAATTACCTTGGCCACTCCGAGACGAACTCTTCCTTCAACTGATGCAAAGCCTGATTTTTCGCCATTGTGCCACCCTGTCAAGACTTTCACAAACTTTTATCTCGCCGCGCATAGGCCACTAGTTCGTCAAGTTTGGTTTCCTGCCGAGTTAGGGTAACTTCAATCATGTTCTCTAAGCGGTTCAAAGCTTCGGTATTGTTTTTTATGACCTTAGTTACTGCATCAACCGTCGTCATGATTTCGGTTTTATCTCTTTTTTTTGTCCACAGGTTGATCATCTGGGCAAACAAATATACTAACCCTGCCACTGCAAAAAAGGCTATGCCATACTCTGCAATCGATTCACCCGGCATTGTCCCACCACCTTTCAGTTGGCCGAGGCCTCCCTTATGTAAATTATTCTTTCAATTCCATAATTGTTCCAATATGGTAAAATAGCGCATTACCATCCTTTCAAAACCAGACTGTTATCATTAATAAGGTATATATGCTATACTCCCAATAGACCAGCTGTCTGGGCATGAGGCTCGGCCAGAAGGCGCATATTACAGACATGGACCACAGCGAGGTATATGCGTTGATAGACAGTTCCATTTTATATGCCATTTTCAAAATAGTGCTAGCCCTGCTCTTGGTGGTTTTAAACGGTATTTTTGTGGCCGCCGAGTTTGCCTTTGTCAAAGTACGCCCCACCAGGCTGTCGCAATTGGCTGAAGAAGGCAATCGCCAGGCTGTTCTGGCCAAAGCCTGCATCGACAAACTGGATGCTTACCTGTCAGTCAGCCAACTCGGTATCACCTTGTCCAGCCTCGGTCTGGGGTGGTTGGGAGAACCGGCCGTAGCCGCCCTATTAACACCATTATTGTTCAAATGGGGCTTGATATCGCCAACACTGGCGCATACCATCAGTTTTGTGGTTTCCTTCGGGCTGATTACGTTTTTGCATGTGGTGTTTGGTGAATTGGCTCCCAAATCCCTGGCCATACAGAGAGCCGAGTTGCTCTCCCTTTGGTTGGCCTTGCCCATGCGCGTTTTTTATACCCTGTTTTATCCTGCGGTGGTGCTGCTCAATGGCACCGCCACACATACTATGCGCCTGATGGGTATTGCTTCGAGCAGCGATACCGAGATGACACATTCCGGCGAAGAACTGCAGATGATAATTGCGGAAAGCTACCGGGGAGGACAAATTAATGAGAACGAGCAGGAGCTGTTACAGAATGTATTCCTTTTTGAGGAGAGCATAGCTAAAGAGATCATGGTGCCGCGTACAGAGATGGTCTTTTTAGACACCCGTCTGCAACTGGAAGACAACATCGCGGTAGCACGGCGCACCCAGCATACTCGTTACCCCCTCTGCGAGGGCAGTCCCGACCGGGTAATCGGTCTGATTCACATTAAGGACCTGCTCTATATGGATCCTTCGGTCGATGATATTCGGGACATATCCCGGGAGGTAATGTTTGTTCCGGAAACTATGCCCCTGAACCATCTCTTGACCGAGTTTCAGAAAAAGCATCAGCATCTGGCAGTAGTCATCGATGAGTATGGCGGCACCTCAGGTATTGTTACCATGGACAATGTGCTTGAGGTTCTGGTGGGAGAAATACAGGATGAATTTGACGCAGAGGAACCCGAGGTAATAAAACAGGCCGACGGCAGTTATTTGGTCAGCGGTCGCATGCATATCGACGATGCCGCGGCAAGATTTCACTTCGAGGTCAGTGATGACGAAACCTACAATACCCTGGCCGGATTTATACTGGAACGTTTGGCGCGCTTCCCCCAGGTGGGCGACTGCATAACGCTGGAGAACGCCCGTCTGGAAGTAGCCGAAATGGCTGATAACAGCATAAAACAAGTACGGGTTTGGCCCCGTAAAAAAACCCCGTCCGATACAGACCAGGTCAAACAAATCGGTTAATTTTAACGCCGCGACCTATTCGGTGCCTACCTGGTCTTAACCATCGCGATAACGCTTACTTAACCAAGCGGCCCAGTCCATCATATTCAGGATAACTGGACATTGCCATCGCTCTGACTAGATCTGTTCCGGTGTCGAATTATAGCCGTAGCCGCTCTTGGATATCGCGGCAATCGCATCGGCAGCTTTGACATCTTCATTATAAATAGACAGCTTTGTATTCATCGC
>DHGD01000032.1 GCA_002402575.1 Syntrophomonas sp. UBA4807 | reverse complement strand
ATTTCTTCCCGTTTGCCAGCATGGCTAGTCTAAAATAGGGGGCAGGGGATTCTCCAAAGTAATGAATGTTCGAACCATCAACAACGGAGCGCTAGAAGGCTGACGGCCAGGTATTGGGAAATGTAATCCAAGCTGCGCCAAGGGTGCACTACAGGACGGAACCCGAAATGACTTGGCTATCAGCCTTCGTTTGCTTTGCAGAGAACATCCCGCTTTAGCACCGCCCATTCACTTCCTCCCATCCAAGATAATCGTCAGCGGCGATCATGGCCGCAAAGACTATGATGAAGTCAACACTATGAGGACTTTCTTAAGAGGAAAAGCGTACCCGGTAAGATACGTTGATTGGAGCGCATTTTCAAATAGAGGCTTTCTCGGAGCTGGGCGACACGGGACTACTGGGAAAACAAAAACACTCTTATGGTATTGAAGGTGCAAGATATCAGTTTTTTTTTGCATAACCATTTTAGTGGTGACTGAAACCTGGAGAAAAGGATGTTTAATAAAATGAAAAGAGTCTTTATATCCGGGCTGGTACTGCCCTTGATGCTTTTTGCTGTAAGTACAAGCGGTTTAGCCAGCGCGGCCCAAGGAGATTATGATGTTCGTGAAAAATTAAGAAATGAAGGGGTCTGGTTGACGCCAGAAGAAAGTGCGCAACAGAAAGCTGAATTGGATAGCCTGTTAGATTCTTTAGACAATGCCGCCAATATGCTGGAGAATATGCCTGCTCTTTCGGTAAGCGTACAAATAAACGGCTCGTTGGTGAATGCTCCGGCGGATATCGATGTGGTTGAAGGACAGGTTATGGTGCCGATACGCTGGGCGGCTGAACAATTGGGGACCGGTGCTGTGGAGTGGGATGCTGCGATCCGCACCATAACCATTGAGACCGGTCAGGATTTCTATAGTACTGAGAAACTGGCGTCATATAGCAGAGGGCTGAAAACCAGCACTGAGGAGCTGGAAAGCCGGATCTGGCCGCTTCCGGAAAAGGCTGAAAACCTGCAGGTAGCCGATCTGGTGTCTGACCGTAAATGGATTCTGGAGCTGACAGAATATAAAGCCAGACTGATGGACCCAGCCCTGGTCCCGGCTGCGGTAAACATACGTATTGTCAGCGACGATGGCCTCTATGAACATAGTTCGCTGGTATACAGCATTGACAATCGCCAGGGACATTATTATCTGCCCATGGACTGGCTGGAGTACCTGTTTAAGGCCAGGGTTAATTATGACCAGGCCGCTAATCTGCTATCTATTCAGACTCCTGATGTGGATTTAATCAAATCCGAAATTGCCAGGTTAGAAAACGCGCTCATTCCCTCCAGCCCTGACGAAGCCATCAAACTATGGGGCCGGGGCGAACAGACCCGCAACGGGGCCTTGCAGTATTTGGCCTTATCCCCGCAACTGCGCCAGGAAGCAGACGCCAGTGACTATGTCCGGCAAACCTACTGGGTAACGGGCGGGTCCAGCCCCTGGGTGGGGCCGATAACCATAGTGTCCCAGGAGCAACTCAGCGATACCGGGATAGAGTACACCCTGTCTTTCCCTGAAATGACCTCCAGCCCTCCCCATACCACGGCAACGGAAAAGCTGATGGTGGAGAAGCTTAGCGACGATGGCCAGGAAGGATGGTTTATCACCCGGGTATTGCAGTCCAGCGGCTATGGAATTATTGACGGCCCTGAGCATTATATAAGGCATGATGTAGATGGAAGCGGTAAGTATGTGACCGCGCAAATTACGGTCAATCGCCTCAATAAGCAGTGGGAATTGACCGTAACCAGGGATGATTCTGAGGCCGCTGTCGAAATATTCAAGGGTGATAAAAAGGGTTTTGATGTATCAACAATTGCCGCTGCTCATATAATCGGCCCGGATACGGCAGATTTTCTACTGGCAACCGATTACCGGAGCATGCCCTTCGGAGGATGTGGCTATGAGTTATACAGTTTGAAAGATGCCTCCCTGACTCAGATTGATCTCTCCACCATTACCAACGGCACGCCGTTCTCCATTAATGTGGATGAAGTCCACCGCTCGGCGGAGATCGAAAGCAATGGAGCTGTTACAGCGGTGTCGCTTTCTGACTGGGATATGCACGGTTACGCGCAATACGGAAATGAATTTTGCCAGAATTTCTTTATCAGCATGGACTTGCAAAACGCAGACGGAGAGGCGCTGCCAGAGATTGTCACCACCGAGGTGATTGCCGCGACCCTGCCCCATCACTTGACTTATCTGCATACCACTTATCAATATGTTAATGGAGCCTGGAAAATAGAACAAACCGACTTTTCGGATCAACCGTCTCAACATATCTAGGCCCGTAGGAACGGGCGCTCGTCAGCTCCGGGCCGTATTCCGAACTTCTTATGCAGCAAGGGTATAGGAGGATAAATGCATGGCACAGGTGAAATGGCCGGACAATATAAGGTTTTTGCATAATCATCTTAATGGAGGATAATGAACTTTGAGACTGGGGAATTGAAGTTGAAAGCTTTTATTGTCAAACACTGCAGACCGGCCCTGGCTTACGATTACGGGGTTAAACCGGAGCCAGTGAGCCAGGTGACGCAGGCCGTGGAAATGGCCCTGACTGCGGTTCCCGCCCATAAACTGATCCTGGGCATTTCCGCACCCAGCGAAACCGATGCGAGCATTGCCGCCAAAGTGGGTATTGCCAAACGCTATAATCTGAACGGTATTGCCTTGTGGCGATTAGGGGTGATCAGCGACGGAATGTGGCAGAACTTGAGAAGCGGAATTATTCATTGAAGCAGTTCGGAACGGGGTGAAAAAACCTCCCCGGCTGCCTCACAGCCGCGACTGCACACTATTTGAACGCGGGGTTTTAAACCGGCTGGAAATGCCCATACTAAACATTATTGGCATTTCGAAAGGACATCTGCATGGCCGGGTTCCTGTCATTTGAGCAGGTTTTGGAAACCCAAA
>DHGD01000100.1:6826-7124 GCA_002402575.1 Syntrophomonas sp. UBA4807 | reverse complement strand
AAATCGATTATAACATCACCATCTGCTCGGCGCACCGGCTGCCGGAGGAGACGGCCCGTTACGCCACTACCGCTGTAGAACGGGGTCTGAAGGTTATCATAGCCGGGGCCGGCGGTGCTGCCCATCTGCCCGGCGTGATTGCGGCTTCAACCACTTTGCCGGTGATTGGGGTGCCCATTCAGAGCGGCGCTCTGGCGGGGGTCGATGCCCTCTATGCCATCGTGCAGATGCCGCGCGGCATTCCGGTTGCCACCGTGGCTATTAATGGCAGCGCCAACGCCGCTCTCTTAGCAGTGCA
>DHGD01000100.1:0-6815 GCA_002402575.1 Syntrophomonas sp. UBA4807 | reverse complement strand
CGGTGCTCAACAAAGACAAGAAACTAAAGCAACTGGGCATTAAAGCCTACCTTGAAGGTTAAGGAGATATTATCCATGATTGAGCGCTATACCCTGCCTGAAATGGACCGCGTCTGGTCACAGGACAACAAATTTCAGAACTGGCTGAAAATAGAGATCGCAGCCTGTGAGGCCCAGGCCAGGCTAGGACATATCCCCGCCGAAGCGGTGGAGGCCATCAAAGCCCGGGCCGCTTACGATACCGCGCGCATCGAGCAGATCGAAGCCGAGGTGCATCATGATGTGATTGCTTTTCTTACCAATGTGGCTGAGTATGTGGGTGAGCCTTCCAAATACATACACCTCGGCATGACCTCCTCAGATATTCTGGACACCGGACTGGCTATGCAGATGCGTGACGCCGCCGCCCTCATCAGAACCAAACTGGAGCGCTTGCGGCAAGTGGTGGCCGAACAGGCCCGCCGATATAAGTATACCTTGAATATGGGACGCAGCCATGGAGTGCATGGGGAACCCAGCACCTTCGGGCTGAAAATGGCTCTATGGTACACTGATCTGGGACGGGCCATAGTCAGGCTGGACCAGGCTGCAGAGGACATTGCCTATGGAGCCATCTCGGGCGCTATGGGCAATTTTGCTCACCTCGACCCGCAGGTTGAGGAATATGTATGCGCCGCTGCAGGCTTGAAGCCTTGCCCGGTTTCCACCCAGGTGATACAGCGGGACCGGCACGCCCATTTCATGACTACCCTGGCGGTAATAGGGGCCACGCTGGAGAAGATAGCCACCGAAATCAGAAATCTACAGCGGACCGAAATATTGGAGGCTGAAGAGCCTTTCCGCAAAGGGCAGAAAGGATCGTCAGCCATGCCCCATAAACGCAATCCCATGATGAGCGAAAGGGTGGCAGGATTATCCAGGGTTTTACGCGGCAATGCCGTAGCGGCGCTGGAAAATGTCGCCCTGTGGCACGAGCGCGACCTTACCCATTCTTCAGTGGAAAGGATCATTATACCGGACAGCTGCATCTTATTAGATTATATCCTGGAAAAACTGACTGAGGTAATACAGGGACTGGTGGTATATGCAGACAACATGATGCGCAACATCAACCTTACCGGGGGACTTATTTTCTCCCAGGAATTGATGCTGCATCTGATTGACAAAGGCATGCTGCGAGAAACCGCCTACCGCCTGGTACAGGAGAAAGCCATGCAGAGCTGGGCCGAACGCAGCAGTTTTAAGGACTTGGTGCTCAATGACACCGAGATCACCCAGGTCCTAAGTCAAGAGGAGATCGATGCTGTTTTTGACATGTCAATATACTTCAAGAATGTCGATTATATATTCAAACGTTGCGGCCTGGACTAAACCGGACAGGAAAGGAAGAAATTATGAACAGCGGTGAACTCCTGTATGAAGGCAAAGGCAAACGCATATTCAGTACCCCTGACCCCGAGCAGGTCGTTATGTCCTATAAAGATGAGGCCACTGCATTTGACGGAGCTAAAAAAGGAATTATTAAAGATAAAGGGATAGTTAACAACCGCATCTCAGCGCTGCTTTACGCTATGCTGGCCGAGCAGGGCATCGCCACTCACCTGGTGAAGGTCTTGGACGAGCGCAATGTGGTGGTTAAAAAGCTCGCCATGATACCGGTGGAAGTGGTGGTGCGCAACCGCCTCGCCGGCAGTCTGGCCAAACGATTGGGGCGCGAGGAGGGTGATGTTTTAAACCCGCCGGTGGTGGAGCTTTTCTACAAGAGCGACGCGCTGCACGACCCTATGATAAGTGAATCGGTGGCAGTTGCCATGGGCTGGGCCACCGAACTACAGTTGCAAAAGATGAAAGAGCAGGCCCTGCGGATTAACCACATATTGAAGGAATTCTTTGACGGCATTGGCATTATTTTGGTTGATTTCAAACTGGAGTTCGGCTATTACCAGGGGCAATTGCTCTTAGGTGACGAGATTACCCCTGATGGTTGCCGCTTGTGGGACAAGGTCAGCCTGCAAAAAATGGACAAAGACCGTTTCCGCAGGGATTTGGGCGGAGAAGAAGAAGCTTATCAAGAAGTAGCAAGAAGGATTGAAACAGCCCTGGCATTGCCGCAGGGTTGCCGGATGAATAACGCAGTAAACCGGAGAGGCGGCCTGATCGGCCCGGACAGGAGGTATACAGTGTTTAAGGCCAACATTTATGTGACGTTAAAACCCGGAGTATTGGACCCTCAGGGCGAAGCGGTGAAAAACTCGCTGCATGTCTTAAACTACCCTAATGTTGAAGAAGTCCGTATCGGCAAGTACATACAGGTTTTGCTACAAGGTGAAGACCGGGCAACCGCGCAGCGGGAGTTGGAGGAAATGAGCGATAAGCTGTTAGCCAATCCGGTTATCGAAGACTATCGGGTGGAAATTGTGGAGGTCGAATAACCATGAAGTTCGGTATTGTTGTCTTTCCGGGGTCCAACTGTGATGCCGACTGCTTTCACGTGATACAGCAGGTCATGGGTCACGAGGCCCGCTATATTTGGCACAAAGAAGCCCGTTTGTCCGACTGTGACGCCCTCATTCTCCCCGGAGGCTTTTCTTACGGAGATTACCTGCGCACCGGGGCCATCGCCCGTTTTTCGCCAGTCATGCCGCAGGTGGTGGAATTCGCCGCTCAAGGCGGCCTGGTTTTGGGTATTTGCAACGGCTTTCAGATTCTGTTGGAAGCAGGTCTTTTACCGGGGGCTATGCTGCGCAATCGCAGTTTACAGTTCATTTGCAAACCGGTCCATCTTAAAGTGAAGAACTCAGTTACCCCCTTTACCCGCAAGCTGTGGGATGGGCAAGTCCTGCAGGTCCCCATCGCACATGGCGAAGGCAATTATTACTGCGATGAGAATACCTTGCAGGAGCTAAAGCAGAACCAGCAGATCGTGTTTACCTACTGCAGCCCGGAGGGCGAGGAAAGCGATGCGGCCAATCCCAACGGAGCTTTGGCTAACATAGCCGGGATAACCAACCAGGCCGGCAATGTGCTGGGGATGATGCCCCATCCCGAACGGTGTTCGGAGAGCATTGTGGGCGGAATCGACGGCTATCTGATATTTGCGTCCATGATAAGCTGGCTTGAGGAGGCGGGCAGATAATGAAAGAACTTTCTTACCGGGAAATGGGCCTTACTGACGAAGAATACCAGAAGGCCAGCGAACTCCTGGGGCGCACCCCCAATTACCTGGAGTTGGGCATGTTTGCCGTCATGTGGTCGGAGCACTGCGGCTACAAGAATTCCCGCCCGCTGCTCAAACAATTTCCCTCTCAGGGGCCGCAGGTCATACAGGGACCAGGAGAAAATGCCGGTGTGGTAGACATAGGCGACAATCAGGCCCTGGTATTTAAAATCGAGAGTCACAACCATCCCTCCGCTATTGAGCCGTACCAGGGCGCTGCCACCGGGGTGGGAGGGATAGTCAGAGATATATTCACTATGGGCGCCAGGCCGATAGCTATGCTTAATTCGCTGCGCTTCGGACCTCTTGAGGAAAGCCGGGTCAAATCCTTGTTTTCCGGGGTCGTTAAAGGAATAGGCGATTACGGCAACTGTCTGGGCATTCCCACAGTTGGCGGAGAGGTATATTTCAATGCCGCTTACCGCGGCAATCCCTTGGTCAATGCCATGTGTGTGGGCCTAGTGCAGAAAGATGAAATCGCTCTGGCGGTGGCCAATGAAGCAGGCAGCCCTATCATGCTGGTGGGAGCACGAACCGGGCGTGACGGTATCCACGGGGCCACCTTTGCCTCGGAGGAACTATCCGAGAGTTCTGCTGAAAAGCGTCCCTCAGTACAGGTGGGCGACCCCTTTATGGAGAAGCTTCTCATTGAAGCCTGCCTGGAATTAATCAAGGAAGATTTGGCGGCCGGGATGCAAGATCTGGGTGCGGCCGGGCTAACCAGCTCCATCGCCGAAACGGCTGCCAAGAAGGGCCTGGGGGTGGCTGTGGATGTGCTCAAGGTCCCGCGGCGAGAACAGGGCATGACCCCGTATGAGGTTATGCTTTCCGAATCTCAGGAACGTATGCTGATCGTGCCCCGCGAAGGCAAGCAGGACAGAATAACTGAGATTTTCGAAAAATGGGGTCTGGATGCGGCAATAATTGGAAAAGTCACTGCGGACGGGCTATTTAAGGTATATGAAGGTGAGGAATTGCAAGGTTCAGTCCCGGTAGCGGCCTTGACCGAGTCATGCCCGGTCTATGTCCGGGAAGGCCGGGAGCCTTCATATTATAAAGCCAGACAAGCCTTTTGCTGGAAGGCTCTGCCTGATGAATGCAGTTCTGAGACTATCCTGAAGCTTTTGGCTTCACCCAGCATTGCCAGCAAGAAATGGGTCTACAGTCAATATGACCATCAAGTGATGCTCAATACGGTGGTATTGCCCGGCCAGGGTGACGCGGCAGTTTTAAGGATCAAGGGCTATGAAAAAGGCGTCGCCCTAGTAACCGATTGCAACGGGCGCATGGTCTACCTGGATCCCTTTAAGGGAGGCGTTATGGCAGTCTGTGAAGCCGCCCGCAACCTGGCATGCGTAGGGGCACGCCCGCTAGCTTTGACCAATTGCCTTAATTTCGGAAGTCCCGAAAACCCTCATATCTATTGGCAGATGCAGGAGGCCATACGCGGTATGAGCCTGGCGGCCAGTACACTTAGCGTCCCGGTGGTGAGCGGCAATGTCAGTCTCTATAACGAAACCGAGACTGGAGCCATATTCCCCACCCCGGTAGTTGGTATGGCAGGACTGATCGATAAGTTGGAAAACAGAATGGATATGGCGTTTAAAAACAGCAACGAAGCTATTGTATTGCTGGGTGATATGCGTACTGAGCTAGGAGGTTCCGAATATCTGGCCTTGATCCATGGTCAGGAAAGCGGCGCGGTTCCGACGCCGGACGTAAAACAGGAAAAAGCTTTGCTCGATTTGCTTTTGGACCTGTCGTCGCGCCAGTTGTTGTCATCATGCCACGATATTGCCGATGGCGGTCTGGCCGTCACTTTAGCGGAGATGGCTATCACTGCCGGGATGGGATTTGAAGTTAACCTGCCACTAACCGGCCAGCGACGCGATGAAGTCATGTTCTCTGAAGCCCCGGGAAGAGTGGTGGCCAGCCTGACGGAAGCCAATCTGAGCCATGTGCAGGAACTGGCAGCTGTATACGGCATACCTGTACACCTCTTGGGAAGGAGCGGCGGAACTCGCTTGCTGTTTAGCTTTGGAGATAAAGAACTGTCTGTTGACTTGGCACAAGCCGCCCGCAGTTGGGGGGAATCCATTGCATGCCACATGAGTTAAACGATCATTTCCGGGATGAATGCGGTGTCTTCGGTATTTACCTGAACCACCCGGAAAACGATACTGATGCTGCCCGCACCGCTTTTTACGGATTATATGCCCTGCAGCATCGCGGACAGGAGAGCGCCGGGCTGGCAGTCTCTGACGGCAGCCAGATCCAACTGCAAAAGGGCATGGGACTGGTGCCCGAGGTTATCAAGGCCGAGCATATCAACTCCTTGCGTGGCCAGATTGCGGTGGGACATGTGCGCTATTCTACCAGCGGGGCTAGCAGTGTGGTCAACGCCCAGCCCATGGTTTTTCATTACCTGCAGGGCATGGTGGGTCTGACCTATAATGGCAATCTGGTAAATGCCGGGGTGTTGCGCCAACAGCTGGCCACTTATGGTTCGGTTTTTCAGACCACAACTGATACGGAAGTGATAGCCAACCTTTTAGCCCGGTATTCCCATGACCGTATGGAACAAGCTTTGTCCAAATGCATGATCGATCTAAAGGGCGGGTTTGCCCTGGTAATAGCCAGCGGCGACCGTCTCCTGGGGGCTCGTGATCCCATGGGGATTAGGCCGCTGTGTCTGGGAGAAATGAACGGAAATTATGTTCTGGCCTCGGAATCGGTAGCTTTGGATACAATCGGGGCCACTCTCTTGCGGGATATTAAACCCGGTGAGATAGTGTCTATCGACGGCGGCGGACTGCACTCCGTTCAGCATATGCCGTCACCGCGCAAGGCCTTGTGCATATTTGAGTATATTTACTTTGCACGCCCGGACAGCACGATTGATGATATCAATGTATACCAAGCGCGCCGGGCTATGGGGCGTCAGTTGGCCCAAGAAAGCGGAATAGCGGCAGACATGGTGATTTCGGTGCCTGATTCCGGCACCTCGGCGGCTCTGGGTTATGCTGAGGAGGCAGGTCTGCCCTTCCATGAAGGTCTTATCAAAAATCGTTATGTGGGGCGTACCTTTATTCAGCCCACTCAAGAGATGCGCGATAACAGCGTGCGCGTCAAACTGAACGCGGTGCGGCAGATTGTCAGGGATAAGCGGGTGATCATGGTTGATGACTCCATTGTGCGCGGCACCACCAGCAGACAGATAGTGCAGATGCTGCGCGATGCCGGGGCTGCCGAAGTGCACATGGCAGTGGCCTCGCCGCCCACACGTTTTCCGTGTTATTACGGCATCGATACTTCGCGGCGTGAGGAATTGATCGCCAGCACCATGAAGACGTCACAAATCCAAAATTTTATCGGCGCTGACAGCCTCCACTACCTGACTATGGAAGGTATGTTCGCGGCCATGAAGGGCGGTTCAGCAGGATTCTGCGCAGCTTGTTTCAACGGGGATTACCCGCTGGCAGTGGATGGGTATGATCCCCATTCCAACTGCGGTTAATAGATGGAAATAACGATTGGGGGAGAAAGCCATGGATAAACCGGGCTGGGATTATAAGCAGGCCGGGGTGGATATCGATGC
>DHGD01000088.1 GCA_002402575.1 Syntrophomonas sp. UBA4807 | reverse complement strand
GGGGCGTCAGGCGCAACTTCAGCCCGGGCATCCTTCTCGCTGGGCACCGATTCACCGGTTAACGCCGCTTCCTCCGACTTCAGGCTGCTTGCTTCAATAATGCGGGCATCGGCGGGAATGTAGTCTCCCGCTTCCAGTTTTATTATATCCCCCGGCACCAGGCGGGAGGCCTCAATTACATACTCCCGCCCGTCTCGGATAACCCGCGCTTGTGGCGCCGACATCTGTTGCAATGCCGCCAGGGCCTGTTCGGCTTTGCTTTCCTGCGCCATCCCCATGACAGCATTTAGCACCACTATCAAGAGAATTAGCACTGGTTCAAAGAAACCCTCGCCTTCATATATCGCCACAATAAAGGAAACCAGTGCGGCGATGATCAGAATAATGATCATGAAGTCACGGAACTGATCCAGAAAACGCTGCATTAAACTGCGCTTGGGTTTGGCCTTGAGTTGGTTGGGACCGAATTCCTCCAAGCGCCGCGAGGCTTCTTCGCTATCCAGACCCCGGTCGGCCTTGACCTGCAACTGCTTCAAAATTTCTTCAATATTTGTGCTGTGAGCTTTCAAGTGATCCTCCTCATATGTTGACTGCTCCTGCTTTAGGGCAAAATAATGTCCATTCTCCGACTAGTTTGCTATAAATGGAGTTGCCTATGCAGATCGTCGAACGATGTGCTCTTCAGGCTGCCCCTTCTGTCATCAAGTGCGATATATTCATTTCATTATATAATAATCGCTGGCATGTCAAGAGGCATGATTGGTAAATATTGTGTTAATATAATAGTCGCCAGCATTGATAGTCACCTTGGTATATTTATAAATCATTTGTATGCAGGAAATTTCAACAACATCATGGCCAGAATGTTACTTCTTACCATCACAGTGGTATATGTAGCTTTTGGGGCATCCTTATAATTGCCGCGGTCATCCCCGCTTAGTTAATTATTTTCTTTTTTCAAAATAGTACCAGCTTTGCAGCCGGCTGTATAGATTTCTATAATTATAACCATACTTGATAAGGCGTGATTTAGAATGAGGAAGTAGACTCTTGAAAAAACCAAGGAGGTAGATCTTATTCGAAAACGCACCAAGAGTATAATCATGATCCTGACGCTTTTCTTCTTTTCCACGGTAATACCTGAGCGGGGAATTCAGGCGGCTTATCCGGGAGAGAGGACCCTGGCGCCAACCATGCAGGGTTATGATGTACGGCAATTGCAACAGAATCTTTCCTACCTGGGCTTCAGCCCGGGCAGTATCGACGGTATATTCGGTCCCCAGACCATGGCTGCAGTTAAACAGTTTCAATCCCGTCAAGGCCTGCCCGCCGATGGATTGGTTGGAAAACAGACTGCCGACGTGATTATCGCCGCAGTGAATAAACCCACTCAAAACGGCTTCGCTCCTCAGCAGGCACCAACCTCGGCGACTTCACGCTCAGCATCGTTTTCCAGCCGCGACATTGAAAATCTGGCCCATCTAATCTATGGTGAAGCCCGGGGAGAGTCCTATGAGGGCAAGGTGGCGGTTGCCGCCGTGGCTCTTAACCGCCTGGAATCAAAGGAATTCGGAAATACCCTCAATGAGGTCATTTCCCAGCCCGGGGCTTTCACCGCGGTGAGCGATGGACAATACTACCTGAAGCCTGACGCCAGCTCTTACCAGGCCGCCGAGGCCGCTATGCGCGGTTGGGATCCCAGTGAAGGCGCCATCTATTACTGGAATCCGGTTACGGCTACCGACAAATGGATATGGAGCAGACCCATAATCAAGACCATTGGGCGGCATGTGTTTGCCAAATAATACCGTCGGGGAATCTGTAATGGTTCCTGTGACTTAACTCGTTTAGTCGCAGGAACCGCGCTAATAATCAACCCTAAACCCTCTCAGGCTATCCTAAACATTTTTTTATCCGCTTTCCCCAGAGTTTTCCAGCAGCTTTACAGCCCCTCCGACATCCTGCACGCGGGCCTCAGCTTATAATTTTTCATGTTAAAGCAAAGGGTTTTGTGGGAAAATAAGGCATATGGAATTAAGTAAGAGGATTTGAGATATAAAGGAGAGGGTTCTCATGAACCTAAAGGTCAAAAGAGATTTGATGCTCTTAATAACTTACGCTGCGGTGCTGATTCTGGTGGTGATCAACTTTGTTCCCATAATGCACGCGATCGGGCGTTTTGCGGCCTTGTTCAAGTCGCTCTGCATCGGCATTGCCATCGCCTTCATACTGCATAAACCCCTTCAGAAGGCGGAGCGGCTTTTAAGAAAAACCGTGCTGAAAAACAGCCCGCCCGCGCTGGTTAAGGGCCTGGCGGTGCTAAAAACCTATTTCCTGGCCCTTTTGCTGCTGAGCTTGCTGATGCTCTTCATTGTCCCCCAATTGATCGACAGCGTGCGCATCTTTGCTGCCAATATCGACTCCTATCTGGATAATACCCAGGGGCTGCTCGACCAGGGGGCCAACCTGTTGCGGATCGCCCATATTGATCTATCCGATGTGACCGACCGTTTGTATATGTTACTGAACCAGTTCACCGCCAACCTGGGCGGGCTGTTCGCGGGCATTGTTGGCGTGACCGCAGGTATTTTCAGCTTTCTGGCCAACCTGCTCCTGGCCGTCATTTTCTCAATTTATCTCTTAGCGGGCGGAGAGGACATCCTGAACAACTGCCGCGCCGTGGGCCGGGCTTACCTGCCTTCCCGCATCTATGAAAAAGCGGTGTATGTGTACCGGGTGGTGGTGGACACTTTTGACAAATATGTTTACGGACAGCTCACCGAGGCAGTCATCCTGGGGTTATTAACCTTTATCGGCATGCTCATATTCGGCTTCGAATATCCCCTGATGATCAGCACTTTGATCGGGCTGACCGCTCTGGTGCCTTTAATCGGGGCCTACATTGGAGGTCTGATTTCCTTTTTGGCCTTGCTCATGATTTCGCCCCCACAAGCGTTGTGGTTCCTATTATTTCTGATTATACTGCAGCAGCTGGAAAACAACCTTATTTATCCCCGGGTGGTTGGCGACAGTCTGGGCTTGCCGGGAGTATGGGTGCTCCTGGCGGCTATCGTGGGGGGCGGTCTGGCAGGGCCGTTAGGAATACTGCTGGGAGTCCCCATAGCGACAGTTCTTTACAGACTGTTAAAAAATGATGTCAGACAGAGAGCGGTTGAAGATGGTCAAAGCTCTCAGCCTGATATAACTTAAGCGTATCTATATCCATCCTGCCCTGCCCCAATATGCCGTGCATACCAAGCTGGGAATTTGACGTTGTGACTAGCTGCCATACTAAGCGAATACCATGAGGTCTATTAAAACAACTGATCGTATTGGGAGAAGTCCCCGCCGCTGGAATGCTTAATGGTGACAAATCCACCCGGACGTCCGTATTTGACCGCCTGAATCTCTGCCATCGCTGCCAGCGCGATTTCCGCCGCCAGCTCCCCCCCTAAATCAAGGCCGATGGGAATGTGTACCCGCTCCATCATGTGATGTTGGGTGCTCTTTTCCTCCAAAGCACTGAAATAAGCTGTTACCTTGCGTTTATTGCCCATGACCCCAATATATCGAGCCGGGGAATCTATGACCGCTACCAAGGCAGCCTCATCGTATTGGTGATGATGGCTAAGCAGCACAATGCTGGTTTGGGACGATATTGCGCATTCCTGGAGATGAGGCACAATATCGCCCACTTTTATCTCCTTAGCCTCCGGGAACCTTTCCCGGGTCAATGCTTGGGGGTCATTGTCAATCATAGTTATGGAGTAACCCAAAATTGAGGCGAATTTGTATAGATTGAAGGCTACATTACCTGAACCCACTATGATCAAGGGATCACCCTGCATCTTTTGATCTGCGATTCCGCTGTTTGCAACTTCCACGCACAACCCCCCATT
>DHGD01000003.1:1707-4525 GCA_002402575.1 Syntrophomonas sp. UBA4807 | reverse complement strand
GGCAGAACCGCGTCAGGTCTTTCCTTGGCTATAATCTCGGTCAGACTGCGTAAGTTGAGCGGCTCAATGTAGGTAACATCAGCAATATCGGGGTCGGTCATGATGGTGGCGGGATTGGAATTAACCAGAATAATCTGGTATCCCAGGCTCCGCAAGGCCTTGCATGCCTGTGTGCCCGAATAGTCGAATTCGCAGGCCTGCCCTATAACGATAGGTCCGGAGCCGATGATGAGAATTCTGTTGATATCGGTCCTTTTTGGCATTTGTTTCACTCCACTTTATTGATAGGTTTAGAGCTAAATACTATTCAATCTCTACTAAGGTTTCATTTTATCACATTAATAGGCAAAATAATTGCATACATCTATGTACACTTAATACCTGCATTAATAGTAACCATGTGTTTCCGCCCGCAATTCCAGCCGACGGCAGCAATTGGGTTAAGCCCCATAACTTCTATTATTTTCAAGGCCTCTTGACGTCCTTCCTATTATATAATCAAGCTGGTGATATTGTCGGGCAACGGCACGATTATTGCATAGTATTTGTTGTTATACGGCTACGAAATAGAGGGAGATTATGGAAGAGCTCGTACAAGTAATCGGAATCAATGAGGAAAACTGCACCAACTGTCATCAATGCATAGTGGTTTGCCCGGTTAAGATTTGCAGTGACGGCAGCGGGGAGGTTATCAAATTTTACAATGACCGCTGTATCGGTTGTGGGCGATGCATCGCGGCCTGTGTGAAAAGCCACGGCGGCAGCACGCAAAAAAGCGCGCGCTTCATCATAGATGATGCCGCACAGTTCGCGACCGCTGTAGAAAAACGTAAAATAGTGGCTTTGGTGGCCCCTTCGGCGGCCAGCAATTTTGATTTGCCCAAACTTCTGCAAGCCTTGCGTCAGCTGGGCGTAAGTGCGATATATGACGTATCCCTGGGCGCGGAGATTACCGTGGCCGCTTACCACCGGGCTATATCCCGGGGAGATGCCAAAAGACCGCTTATAGCCACCCCCTGCCCGGCGGTAGTCCGGTACATTGAATTAAACCATCCCGGTCTGATCGCATACCTGGCTCCAATCGGCAGCCCGGTGCACAACTTGGCGGTATATGTAAGGGAGCAGCATCCTGATGCGGAACTGGCTCTGATTTCGCCCTGTCTGGCCAAATCGCGTGAGTTCCAGGATAAGCAATTGGTGCAGTACAACGTCACCTATCAGCATCTGCAAGCCATTATCGCACAGCGGGGCATCGAACTTGCTGAGCTTGAAGGCAGTGACTTTGACAATATCGTGACAGCAGGCATAACTGCAAATTTTTCAACGCCGGGAGGACTCAAAGCCTCTTATCTATTTCACTATCCACAAACTCCTGCCAGTGAAATTGCGCAGATCGAGGGCCCTAACGTGTATGAGCAGTACCTGCGTAATTTGGAAAAGGAGATCAGCCGGGGCGAGAAGCACTTGCCTTTGATAGTGGATATCTTAAGCTGCGAGAAAGGCTGTAATTTGGGTGTGGGCTCCATAAATAAGAGAATTGTGGCCAGTGAATACCGGGTGGCCCGGCGCGCCGAAGAAAGCGTCAGGGACGCCGATATGAACCGGATACGCGACGAGTTTATCACTGAAATACTGGATGAGTATGACTTCGGTTACGATGATTATCATGACCTATCCGGGAGAATGCAGCTGAAGATACCCTCAGATACAGAATTGCAGACCATTTACCGCGACATGCACAAGAACGAGGAGCGAGATTTCAGGAATTGTGCGGCCTGTGGTTATAATTCCTGTTACTATATGGCGGTGGCGGTTTATAATGGCCTCAACAAGGCGGAAAATTGTCATCTTTATCAGGAGAAGCAGCTGCGCATCGAACAGCAGTCTCTGAAAAATGTGCATGAAGAACTCACCAATGTTTTTAGCACCATGTCTGACGGAGTCTTGGGGGTGGACAAAGACGGCCTGGTTTCACAGTTCAATACTGCCGCCAGACAGATAATCGGCTACTCTAAAGAACAACTGCTGGGGGTGCATATAGTAGACCTGTTCAGTGGAAAAGCGCCCAATACCTTAAAGCTGCTGCAAACCGGAGAGCCCTTTCACGATCAGGAGATAATGATCAGTGGCAGCAATGGCAAGATTCATGCAGCCGCTTCGGGTATACCAATATTTGATGAAGACCAAAAAGTTATTGGAGCGACTGTTATACTGCGCCCCATAGCCCGGGTGCAGGAGCTGGTTAACCGTTTTACTGGCGCCCAGGCCAGTTTTACTTTTGACTCTATTATTGGTGAGGATAAATTGTTGCGTCGAGCCGTGAAACTGGCTATGAAGGCTGGAGCTAACAACTCAACCGTTTTACTGCAGGCCGAGAGCGGAACTGGAAAAGAGGTTTTTGCCCAGGCCATCCATAATGTGAGCGCCCGCCGGTCAGGACCTTTTGTGGCCATCAATTGCGCCGCGCTGCCCCGCGAACTGGTGGGCAGCGAGTTGTTCGGGTATGTGGAAGGGGCTTTTACCGGTGCCAGACGCGGCGGACGCCCTGGCAAATTCGAGCTGGCCAACCATGGCACGCTGCTGCTTGACGAGATCGGCGATATGCCCCTGGAACAACAGGCGGTGCTATTGCGCGCACTGCAGGAAAAAGCAGTTCTTCGTGTGGGTGGTGACAGCCCCATCAAAGTGGATGTTCGCATCATTGCGGCCACCAATCAAAACCTGGCAGAATTGGTTGACCAGGGCCGATTCCGCGTCGACCTGTACTACCGGCTCAACGTGGTCAGAATCAACATTCCTGCCTTAAGGGAGCGCCGTG
>DHGD01000003.1:0-1701 GCA_002402575.1 Syntrophomonas sp. UBA4807 | reverse complement strand
GATGAGACGGTTTATAAATATCTGGAATCCTATCAGTGGCCGGGCAACATCCGCGAACTGCAGAATGTGGTGGAAAGGATGCTGCTGGTTGCAGATGACTCCCGCTTAACTATTGACCATCTGCCCCGGGAGATATTGAAAGCGGACATAATCCACCAGGGAAACTATTTTCCGCTTCAGCCGTCTGGTTATGAGAGCCCGCTTCCTCCAGGATACTTGGGTGACCGCCACACCCGCAGGTTGTTCGCTCTTGAGCAGGAAAAAAAGCGAATCATTCAGGCTTTGGATATGCATGGCGGTAATATCAGCCGGGCTGCCGCTGAAATGGGCATTTCACGAAGCACCCTGTATCGTCGCATGAAGGAATGTAAAATACTAAATTAAGCTTTGACGGGTTTGTATCGAAAGTGTGCCTTTTATCGACAAACGTCCAAAAGTGAAACATATGCGATACACTTGTCAAGAGACAGCATAATTTGAGCACTGCTGGAAATGAACATCAACGCCCCCATTGTGGGGCGTTTCTTATGCCACTTGATATTACCGCATATCCTTATAATTTGGCATAATAGTTGCATAATTGATAGACGAACAAATTAATAAAAGGCCCACTTATACGGGTGATCAGGGCGAACCTTCAAATTCCCCCCTGACTCACCCGTTTTTTCACATGTAAACGTTCCTAAAAGGCCCTGACAGGTTTCCCTGAATAAATCCTGCCCTGCTTGCCAAAATGTAAGATATTGCAATTTTGGGGAGAGGTAATCATTATTGACACTGATTTACTGTATACAGTATACTAAACTAACAGGTACCTGGCCGAGAGGCCGGGTACTTACTTGTTGTTGCAGACAATTACCATTAAATGTATGGGGAGGGGAGGGCGTAAAATGCCTCGGCACGCCATTAAACCAAAAGCCTATGAGAAGCTGCTGGCCCACCTGGTGCAAGTTGAGGACAATTGCAGTCAATGGCTGCATGACCAGTTTCCATTGTTAACACCGCAGCGCGAGCAGACGGTTCGCCTTTTAGATTGCTATGTTAAACAGCTGCAGTCATTTCTGGCTGACGCGATGAGTTGTGATTGCGCCAGCAATGAATTGCCTTTTGTGGTGATGGGTAGCCGGGTCAGGGTGGTTAACTCCGTAAGTGGCAAAATTCAGGAATTTGAGATTTTACCGTTCTATGAGGAAAGGGTCAATAACAATCATATTTCAATTCTCTCCCCGCTGGGAAATGCCTTGCTATTGAAGGCTAAGGGATCACAGGTGACTATAAAAGCCCCCCGGGGGGATATCAACTGTCAGGTCTTGGCTATTTTCTGCCCAGATGATACCTCCAGTGGAGAATAGATCCTTACTGCTTCCGCGCGGGCAGGGGTATATTGTATACATTAAACCCTTTTGCGCACATATTGTCGTCTGAGTTATATAATTGGCATAGTCAAGCCAAACTCAGAAAGATACAAGGGAGGAAGCAGATTCTAATGAGTGACACAAGTTACAATCCTTTTGTCAACGCTCAGGCTCAATTCGATAAGGTGGCCGAGATGATCGACCTGGACCAAGCCACCCGGGATCTTCTGCGGCAGCCGGCCATGGAATACCATTTCCTCATCCCGGTTCGCATGGATGATGGCAGCACCAAGGTGTTTCAAGGCTTCCGTGTACAGCACAACGATGCCAGAGGCCCGGCTAAAGG
>DHGD01000006.1 GCA_002402575.1 Syntrophomonas sp. UBA4807 | reverse complement strand
GTCTAGTATTGCTGGGTACGGTCGTCCTTTATGTCTTTATAATTGGGGCACCACTTGATGATGGTTTCCGCCGCCTGGGCCGGGTCAATGGTCTCCAGGGCGGTCAGCTTGTAATACTGGGTGGCGCCGGCAGGGTCGATGACGAGCACACTGCCCCGGCCGGGGGCGTAATAGGTGACGGACTGAAACTGTACTATCTGATTGTCTTCCTGTACCATGACGCAATCGTCGAATTTAGCGAATCCCAGATCGAGATCGACGCCCATGTCCAAGACCTTCCAGGTGATAGTCCCCGAGTCATCCTGATAGTTCCAGGTCTGTCCCACAGTCAGATTGTTCTTTAAGACCGGGAAGATTTCAAATGGGGTGTTGTCTAAAATATAGTAGGTGCCGTCCGGCCTCTCCACATAATGAAAGCCGAAACCAAACTCCTCCCCTTGTTCAATACCGACTTCAACCTCGCTGACCCGGACCGTTTCATTGGGAACCGCCCGGCCGCTGATGCGGTTAACAATGCCGGAAGTGCCATCGGGATAATTGACAAAGAAGGTGCACTTCTGGCCGGGTTTGGATAAATAGGCGGCGGCTCTGGTCAAATCCACCTGAGTAGGGGCAGCAGGAACATTCTGCGCATTTGGGGCTGCAGTCTGATTCTGCGGCTGATTCTGGCTGGCGGCGGGCAGGTTGGTTTTAGCTCCCGGGTCTTCTTTTTGCGACAGCCACCAGTATATCCCCCCGCCGCCCGCAAAAAACACCAGCAGGAGGGAAATTATTATTGTCAATGCGTTTTTGTTGCCACCGCCTTTGACTCCTATGGCGGCAGTATTGCTGCTCGCTTGCGGCCGTCCCCCTGGCACAAACGGCTGTGAGGCCATATGGCCCGGGGCTGCTGCCTGGGACGGCTGAACAGCAGCTGCCGGAGGCGGTGCTGTGGGCGGTTGAACAGCAGCTGCCGGAGGCGGCGCTGCCATCTGCTGACCGGCTGGCGGAGCCGCCAGAGAAGAGGTATCAAAACCGCAGTCGCCGCAGAAGCGGTCGCCCGGCACCAGTTTGGCGCCGCAATCCGGACAGAATTTCAAATCACTCACCAGGCTCCCCTCCTTTTAAATTAAACCGCTGTCCCGCAGCTGGTGCAGAATTTTTTGCCGGCTCTGATTTCCGCCCCGCACTGGCCGCAGAATTTCGGGTTGGCTGTCTTTATGGGGGGGTCTGCTGCCGGAGCCGGTCCTGGGGCCGCATCTTGAGAACCACCGGTGGCCCCGACCGCTTTGTGTAAGGCTTGCAGCCAAACAGATAGTGCCTTTATAAGGCCCTCTCTGTCGCTGGCCTGATGACGAAAACGCATATTACCGCCTGCGCCCATACTAAAGGAGATGAGATGGTTGGCAAAAGCAGTAGGCGCCATAAATGCCGTTGATAGACTGCGCACCTCCCCATTAATCAAGGCGGTCGCCTGCAAGCCAATGGATCCCATCCAACTGGTAATAAATTCGGTCCCCATCATCCTCGATTTTTTAGATAATGTTAATGTCGCATCATTAATGGTAACAAATTCCAACTCTTGGGCCAATTCGAGATGCTCCGGTTTTAAAGCGATATTGCTATTTTTTAACCCTGGTGTTATTTCAAACAGGGTTGGTACAAGCCACCTTTTATCTTTACTGGCCAATGAGCGTTTTAGAAGCTGCACAAAATCCTGGGTGGTTAATGCTAAGCTCAAACTGCTGCTATAATCTAGCATACTTTCCATGTACGAACGACGGTAAATATCGACGCAATGCAATGCACAAACCAGAACTTCAATTTCCATTGTCTTGGGGAAAATTATCTGGTACTCAGCCGAACCAGTATAAGCATAAACATCAGTCCACCATGCCAAAAACGACTCCCAATCATTGAACAGCAAGAGCAGTAAATCTTCCTCGGAGTTAACAAATTGCGCTAACACGGCTTCATCATCGTTTGACAGCAGAACGTAGTATTGGTCGTCAGCCGCACCAGCTCCACCTCGGTTATACTCAATTTTCAGATCTGGCTGAAGCAACCCACGGGCTATTTGCTTCAGCCGGGGGCTTTCAGCGAGTGGCTTGAACAATGCTGACGGACTGCTGGTGGCAGCCTTTTCAGCATTATAATGAAAAGGTGAAAGAATATTCCCTTTTACTCCTGAGCGTCTGAATAAATGATCAATATCGCCGGGTGCCAGCCTAAATATTTCCGGATTACCTTTTATCAACTGCTCACTATTCATTTTGATCCTCCTTAGCTTATCTTGCTGGTGAAATTCTCCTTAATCGGGCTTTTTCTAATAACTAGCACCGTCATATGTGCTCCGATTGCTCCCCGCAATATTAATTGTTTTATCCCATTGGTACGAAACCATTAACCTCAGTAGACCAGCGCTCCAGGAACCTGGCCGGTATATAACTGCGTACGGTTCCCTGGGGATCACAATAGCTTAATACCATGCCCGTTCCCTCCGGAGCCGGGGTCATCAGGACTTTGTCCCTCAGTAAGGATGGGTCTATGACCTCGCCCCCGGGGGTTACATATTGTATCTGCCCCCCTGACCCGCTCCTGATTCTCACATCTACCAGATTCTGATTAGATATGCGAACAGTCGCAGTGTTGGTAAATTCGTATGCAGGTACCCCGGCTTTGGGCGGGGCAGCATATACAGCTCCGCTGTCTCCTGCTTCCAGATTGTTGGTCTGCATGGTTTGCCTTACACGCTCCCTATCCATATTTATGTGAGCATAGTTATCTACCTCGGCCTGTTTGCCCGCCTGGCTGTAATAGTCATTTACTTCTGGAACGCTGCTGCTGACCGGGCCTGTCTTAACCGGCGCTTCATCCTGGCCTGAAACTTTACCAGCAGGATCAGCGCCATCTGCTCCTCCGGAGGGGGTTTTTTCCGTTCCATCGGTAGCATCCGGGCGGCTGGAAGCCTTCTTACCACTTATATCAGAGCTGTCTGGAGCCTTTGGCACTTCCCCTTTATCAGCTGCTTTCCGGGTTCCGTCAGCCAGATCATCACCGCTGCCCGAAGCAGTTTTTTCAGTTCCCGGGACATCAGATTCCTTCCTGCCAAAGGGAGATTTTTGGGTTCCTTCAGCATCCGGGCCGGCAGACGATGTTTTGCCTGTGCTTTTGCCCACGTTGTCGGGACTGCGGCCAGCAGTGTTGTCTGAGCCTTTGACTATATCATCGCTGCTGTTGCCGGCTGCACTTGCTGTCCCCCTGCCTATGTCATCAGTGCTTTCGGATACCGATTTACCGGCTTTAGTAGCTATGTCGTCACCAGATCCGGCAGCTCCTCGGCCGGCTCCTTTGAATACCTTTTCCATAGACTCTTCAGCGGTACCTCCGGCTAAATCGGTTAATCGTTTTTCTATCTGCCCCAGCATCTCCTCTGCGCTTTCCTTGCTAATCATTCCCAAACTGCGGCTGCCGATTTGATCGGCTTTCATTATCTTCAGCAGGGCTGTTTCAATAAAGTCAGCAGCCTTGTTGGTAAATACCGGGAATTTTTCCATCATTTCTCCCATTATTGCACCACCGGCCTTGCCCGCCAGCCAGCCTATTTGTTCCCCAAGCACGGCAATACCAATAGCTTTTGAAACCGCCACAGAATCAGATTCCCCTTTTTCGATGGAGTCATGGATTCGAAGCATTGCTTCCGCTACCGTGAGGGTACCGTCCATCACTACGCCGGTAACGGTTGCAGCGCCTCCACTTGCCGCTATAATCATGGTACGAGCAGCAAAACCTAACCAGGAAATACTTCCATCTTCCTTTTGAGCGGTGGCTACTTCCTTGGCCATAGCTGCATTGGCTTTCAAGGCTGAGTCAATGTCTTCGTACCACGGCGACTCTTCCCAGCGCGCCCCGCTGTCGGCGGTGCTTTTTCCTTCGATGCGGTTGCCGATAATCTTCTTCAGCTGCTCCATGCGGCTTTCATCGATGTCTTTGCCGGCCAGCATATCATTCTTTAAGTCCTGAATGGCTTTATCAATATCGCCCGGGCCGCCTTTTTCGCCGATACCGTATTTGTCGGCCGCCTTTTGCATATTCTCCAGGTTCTTCCACTTACCCAGGGCTTCATCAATGGCCTTGCTGTTGGCATCCTGGCGATTGGCTATCTTTTCCAGCTCAGCGGCCGACCACTTCTGGTCGTCAGCCACCTGATCCTGCCATTTGTTGAAGTCCTTAATGTATGATTCCAGGTCCTCATTGCGGACCTTGCCGCCGGTCAGGATATTCTCCCATTCGCCGGTTTTGGCATTGTAATCCAAGACATAGTCCCGCCCGTCTTTACCAGGCAAGGTTATGGTGTCCCCGTGTTGCGGTCCGGAAACCGGAGGCACATCAGGAATTGATTCCGGGGGAACATCATCGGCCGGAGGGATATCGCCTGCGGGGGGAATATCCTCATCAGGAATCGGTACCCCGCTTCCGCTCTGCCCTTCCGGGGCCGCCTCAGTGGTCTGGCCCGCGTCATGGTTCTTAAGCGTATTCAT
>DHGD01000103.1:2595-3475 GCA_002402575.1 Syntrophomonas sp. UBA4807 | reverse complement strand
GCAGCAGCAGCGCTGGTCTGGTATTTCTTTTGGGGTGGCGCCAAAAAGGCGACAGCGAGTTACCTTACCGATACCGTCAAGCGGAGTACCATTACCAGTACGATCTCAGCCAGCGGTATGATTGAGCCGGTTAGCACTGTGGCCTTAAGCTTTAAGAACTCTGAAATCATTAAACAAATCTACGTTAAGGCGGGCGACCGCGTAACCACCGGTCAGCTTTTGGCAGAGCAGGACAGCGAGAACCTGGAAGCACAGCTAAACCAGGCTTCGGCAAGCTTGAAGGGAGCTTCTTCAAAACTGGAGCTCTTGCAAAACGGCCCGAGGCAGGAAGATATCAGGCAGGCCGAGGCCAATGTCACAATGGCACAGGGGAGTTATGACCTGGCCAAATCCAGCCTGGAGCGCAGTCAGTCGCTATTCCAGGACGGGGCGATATCCCGGGCCGACTTTGACAAAGTCAACCTGGACTTCGTGAATGCGGAGGGGAAATTAAAACAAGCGGAGCAAGCGTTACAGTCCCTGCGATCGGGGAACCGCCCGGAGGATATCAATTCTGCCGTCGCCCAGGTGGAAAGCAGCAGGGCTCAGCTGCAAATGGCTCAAAACGACCTGTTAGGGTCCAAAATGAACAGCCCAATCAACGGTATTGTCAGCGTGGTAAACGGAGCGGTGGGCCAGCGGGCCACGGCCAACAACAATAACACCAGCGGCGGAAGCGGGTTTATTACTGTGATCTCGGAGGTTTTGCAGGTGAGGGCACAGGTTAACGAGGCCGATATCGGAAAAGCCGCGGAGGGCCAAAAGGTGGAGTTTACGGTGAACTCCTTCCCGGATAAAACCTTTACCGGCAAGGTCGGCAGCATTTCCCCCCAGGCCTATA
>DHGD01000103.1:0-2552 GCA_002402575.1 Syntrophomonas sp. UBA4807 | reverse complement strand
GCCCTGACCCTACCCAAAGGAGCAACCAGCTATGCGGTTACTTACCTGAATAAAGCAAAGCAGGCTGGTTCCCAGAGGCCGGAAGGGGCTGGAGACCGGGCCAACCCAATAGAGAGCGGCCAGCAGCAGGCTGTCGTGCTGGTCATGGACCAGACCGGTAATCCGGCGTCCCGGCGGGTCGTACTGGGCTTGTCGGACCTCAGAAGCTTTGAAGTTGTCAAGGGTCTGAACGAGGGGGACACGGTGGTTATCGGCGCCCAGAACCAGCCAACTGCCACGGGTGGCACCCCGTCACTTCAAGGTGTAATGCGGGGAGCCGGAAGCGGCGGAGGGCGCTAGCCGGTAAACCGGCTAAATCATATCTGAGGAGGAGCCAGATGCCGGATAAGACAGTCATTGAACTAGAAAACATCAGAAAAGTATACACAATGGGAGAGTCCAGGGTTCTGGCTTTAAATGGTGTCAATTTGACCGTGTTCCACGGCGAAATGGTTGCGGTAATGGGGTCCTCCGGTTCAGGCAAAAGTACTTTGCTCAATATTATCGGCTGCTTGGACAAGCCGACTGAAGGAACCTATGTACTGGACGGGGAGAATGTGTCCACATTGGACAAAAATCAGCTTGCAGCCATTCGAAACAAGAAGCTGGGCTTTGTGTTTCAGGGCTTTAACCTGCTGGGTAGAGTCTCGGTGATGAATAATGTAATACTGCCGCTTATCTATGCCGGAGTGGAAAAGAAAGAGATGGCGGCACGGGCAGAAGAAGCCCTGAAATGGGTTGGCCTGTCAAAATACTTGAACCATTACCCCTACCAGATGTCAGGTGGGCAGCAGCAGCGGGTCGCCATCGCCCGGGCACTGGTAAACAATCCTTCACTGGTCCTGGCGGATGAGCCGACAGGGGCACTGGATTCAAAAACCAGCATCGAGATTATATCGGTTATTCAGAGGTTGAATATGGAAAAAGGCATTACCGTGGTGATGGTAACACATGAAAAGGATATTTCGCTTTACTGCCAGCGTCTCATCTACTTAAGGGACGGCCGGATTACCGAAGATTCCCCCATTTCAAACCAGCGGAACGCTACTGACGATTTGGCGGCCTTCCCGGCTGAAGCGGGGGTAGGGCATTGAACTTTACCAATAACTTCGAAGTAGCTCTGAACGGCTTAAAGGCAAACAAATTGCGGTCCTCTTTGACCATGCTCGGGATTATTATCGGCGTCGCCGCTGTCATCATTATGATTTCAGTGGGGCAGGGGGCCAGCCAAAAAATCTCCAGCCAGATTTCCAGCATGGGATCTAATTTATTGATGGTAAATCCCGGGGCCGGTCAGGGAGCGGTCCGGGGAGCAGGCGGTAATGTCAACACCCTTACCATAGAAGACGCCGAGGCCATAGCACAGTTAAATATGGTGGCCTATGCGGCGCCCGAGATCAATCTTAACGCAACCATTGGTTATGCCAGCCAAACCTGGACCGCCCAGGTGGACGGCACGACCCCGGAACTGCAGTTGATCAAGGACTGGCCGGCCAGCGCGGGGTCATTTTTTACCCAAGACGATGTCAAGGGAGCCACCCTGGTGGCCGTTTTAGGGCAAACTGTCGTGGACAACCTTTATCCCCCCGGCGTTGACCCGGTCGGTTCAACAATCCGGATTAACAAGCTATCCTTTACCGTCGTTGGAGTTCTTGCCTCCAAGGGTTCCTCCATAGGCGGGCAGGATCAGGACAATGCTGTATACATACCCGTCAGTACGGCCCAGAGAAGATTTACCGGTGCGAAAAATGTTCGTCTGATTAATGTTCAGACTGTGACGCCGGAAAGCATGGGTGCGGTCCAAAGCAATATCGAAACCCTTTTAAGGGAAAGACATCACCTGACTGGCGCCAATTCCGACGACTTCAACGTCCGTAATCTGGCTTCTCTGCTGGCCACCATTGAAAGCACCTCTGCCATCATGACGCTGCTCTTGGCCAGCGTGGCTGCCGTGTCCCTTTTGGTCGGCGGCATCGGGATCATGAACATTATGCTGGTTTCTGTTACGGAAAGAACAAGGGAAATCGGTTTGCGCATGGCGGTGGGGGCGACAGAGAGCAATATCCGCAACCAGTTCCTGGTGGAGGCCCTGGTGCTGTGCCTGCTCGGCGGTATAGCGGGAATTTTGCTTGGAATGTCCGGAGCTAAAATTATTTCCAAGGTTGCCGGGTGGCAGACAACGGTCACCCTGTACTCCGTTTTTCTCTCCACTGGTTTTTCAGCGGCAATCGGAATTTTCTTCGGCTATTACCCCGCAAAAAAAGCGGCGGGGCTGGACCCCATCGAAGCGTTGCGGTTCGAGAAGTAGAGGTTTGGATAAATTTACAGATGTGCCGGAGCCTGTAATCAAAGGCATTCGGCACTTTTTCTTGTGGGGCGGTTATTTACGTCAAATGTGCGCTGGCTTTTGCTTGCCATCGCGGCCTGAAATGGATTGACCCGTTCATGTCTGGATGAAATTTTCCACCTGTTGCTTGACAGAGAAGGTTTTACTTGCCCAGCATCGAATGCTT
>DHGD01000077.1:5577-12012 GCA_002402575.1 Syntrophomonas sp. UBA4807 | reverse complement strand
CACCCAGCGCAGGGCGCTCCCGTTTACCGGCACGATCCTTTCTTTGCGGCCTTTACCCAGGCAGCGCAGAAAACCGGCGGTAAGATTAATGTCGCTGACCTCTAGGGCCAACATCTCGGACACCCTTATGCCGGTCCCATACATCAATTCCAGCATGGCCCGGTCTCTCAAGCCCCGCGGCAGAGAAGCCTGCGGCGCCTCCATCAGGCGATCCACCTCGTCCACCGTCAGGACCCGGGGAAGATGACGCTTGATGCGCGGATTTTCCAAATCCAGGGCGGGGTTGCTGGAAACGTAGCCCTCTATCATTAGAAACTTCAAAAATCCTTTGACACTGGACAAACTGCGGGCAATGGTGGAATGAGCGGCACCGTTATCCAGTTGCCAGGTCAGAAAAGCCATGATATCCTGCTTGCTTAACTCCACCGAATCGACCTTGCGGCCGCTGGCCAGAAGGAAAGTCTGCAGTTTGCTCAGGTCTCGCCGATAGGCTTCCCGGCTGTTTAAGGACAGACCCTTCTCATAGTCCAAATATTCGATAAAGGCATCCACATAGGTTAACATGGCCTAAACTATCTTTCATTTTTCTATTCTATTTGACATGGATGAAAAGTTTTCCTGCACCTCATTTATTCCTCATAGTAAAATTCCTGCAGTTTGAAGACAAACTGATCCACCAGATGCTGGAATCTAGTCTCTTCTCCATTGTCCACCCGCATCGGATTGCCGCTGGGTTGCTCATCCGAAAACCAGGTGCTGAGCGCCGGCACCTGATTGTAGAGCAGACCGGTGAGGAGCGGCAGGGCGGCGGCAAAAACCGCGATTAAAACCACCACAGCGAGAATCTTAGCCAGTTTCTTTTTCCAATTTCCAACCACAATAACCATTAGAACACCTCCCAATTATTTGATAAAAATATCTACCAGCCAGGGTACCAGATAGGCTTCTACAAAGGCCCCCAGTATGAATACCAGCGAAAGTGCCCCCACCACTGAAGTATAGCCCAACAGGCTTACCCCCAGGGAGGCTTTGCGGTAGCTGCGCCCCCGGACCACATACAAGGAAAAATTTACCGCCAGTACTGATAAAACCAGTAAAATCGGAATATATATGAGATTTTGGGGCAACAGCGAGATCAGACTTAAAAGCACCCCCTGAGCGGCTTTTTCCTTAAAAAGGAATGAGGTTGTAAAGCCCAGTGAAAAGCCACGCATAAAAATTACCGCCAGAATTATGGGAATGCCGATAACCGTAAGTCCCAGGGCCCAGATGGCCAATATATAGCGTCCCTGAGTGATCAAGGCGCTGATGAAGACGGTGAGTCCGTATACTCCCCCCTGATCTCCAACATAGGCATCGATCATCGCCAGTAGGCGTTCCCTGACCGGACTCTCCAAGTCGCCAGCCTTGAATGCCCCTATGATAATCCCCAAGATAAAAAGCGCCGCCACCACACAGTATTGAATGCGGTTTTCACGAAAATGCTCTTTTAATCTCAGCCTCAGCTTCATGCACTAATCTCCCAGCGCGGCATTTACGGGTTTATATTCAGGTAGCCAAGCATGGCTTGTAACATATTATTTTTGCTATGGCAACTTTATGCGAAAAGAAAAAGGCCTGAGATGTCGATTCTCAAGCCTTGGCCGCTTTTCCCAGGGTTTGACTATAGCATTTGTTTTTGGCGGATATGCTGAATGATAACCGGCACCACCTGTTTCTTCCTCGACATGACCCCGGTCAGGGTGATCACACCCTGTACCGCCTGGCTGTTGAAAACATCCTCCAATAGTGCTGCCTGGGATCCGGCTATGATTAATTCCGTGCATTCCTCCAGGACAGCGGTTACCATAACGCACATGAAATTATAGCCCCGGGAATGGCACAATTCCTCCATGACCTGGCTAAACATCCGGCGGCGGTGATGGAGTTGCTTCAATTCCAAAGTCTCCACTTGGGAGATGGCGAACAACAGGCCGCCTTGTTCATATTCCTTGAGGTCTGAAGTCACCAGGCTAAGTTCATCCTGTTCGTCAAAGCGGGTTCCTTTTTCCAGAATGGTTTTGCCCCACTCCAGCGCATTAAGCCCGGAGAGTTCCTCCAGCATGGCGGCTATACTGCGGTCCTTAGCGGTAGTAGTGGGGGATCTGAACAGCATAGTGTCAGCCATGACGCCTGCCAGGAGCAAACTGGCATAACCCCTGCCCAGGGGGAGGGCGGCATTGAAAAAGTGCTCCGCCACCAGGGTGCAGGTGGAGCCGACCGGCTGATTATAAAAGTAGATGGGAGATAGGGTCTGCAGGTCGCCCACCCGGTGATGGTCGATTATCTCCATGATCTCCGCTTCCTCGATCCCATCCACGGCCTGTTTGCTCTCGTTATGATCCACTAGAATCAATTGTTTGCGGCTCAAGGCCAGAAGGTTGTAACGTGAAATCATACCCAGAAAACGATGCTGGTCGCCCACTACCGGGTAATTGCGATAGCGGCTGCCCAACATGCCCCTTCTGACCTCATCGATGGTATCATCCTTTTCGAACAGCACCAGATCACGGCTCTTCATTATATCCCCTACCCGCAAAGCTAACAGCCTGCGCAACACTTCCGGTGCGGTGTCGATATGGGTTCCGTCCCCGAGATGCTCCAGAAACAGCATGGCCATATCTCCAATGGTGACCAGGCCTAAGAATTTTCCCGCCTCATCCACCACCGGAACAGTCTTGACATTGTACTGGCGCATCATTTTGCCCAGGCTCATCAGGTCAACGTCTGTTTTGGCAGTGACGAGGCTCTTATGGTCCAGCAAATCCTCAGCCACAGTGCCGACACTGTTCAGCTGCAAGGGTCTTTCCAGCTGCAAGTGCTCCAAAAGGTATTCACTTTCATGGTTTAAGGCCCCGGCCGCCGCCGCTATATAGCGCTGCTTATGATTATAGTTCTTGAAATGGGCATAGCATATTGCTGCCGCGATAGAATCAACATCGGGGTTTTTATGTCCAATCACATATACGGGTCTAATAATGGCTGTCTCCTTTCACGACTTTACCGTAATATCCTCCGCCTCCGGCCTTAATCCTGAGGCGTCCCTTTCTCATAGCGCATATCATGTTAGCCACGGTAGGCCCGCCAACAATGGCAATTCGCTCCAGAGGGGCTTGTTCCAGAACATACATCTCACTGGGAAAAGCCTTATGCAACCTTTCCAGGGTACGCGGTCCCACCCCGGGCAAGTCCTTCAAGGGAACCCGGTAATGATACGGAGGACGGCCCAAGGGGTGTATAGGCTGTTCGCTATCACGAATCTCCGCCACACGGTCAAAAACCCCCATCACCACAGCATTGCCCCCACATACCGGGCAGGCGCGAACCGGCGCCTCTTCCGCCGCGATGCGCCTACAATGGCGGCAGTAGGTGCGATGATATTTTCCCAGCCGCGGATCCATTCCGAAGTTGGCAACCACATTGCGCCCGGCTGATTTGTACAGGCACAAGCGCAGTTCCTCGAAGTTCTTGCCGGCCATGCGCAGCAGATTATACTCACGCCCTACATTGCCTGAAGAATGGGCATCGGAATTGGACAAAAAAGTAAGCTGGCGGGTTTCGGCAATGCAATCAGCCATATCGGTATCGGCGCTGAGGCCTAGTTCCAATACCTTGATCTGCGCCGCCTGTTTACCCAGAACATCCTTCCAGCAACGGGTCCAGCAACCGTATATCCCCTTATGGGGAGTGAAAACATGCGCCGGGCAGATAATGCCGCCTACCAGAACATTGAGATTGATTAAGTCCAGAGTGGACACGCGCGCCGCCTGAGTGGAAAGTTGCAGGTTGGTCACCCTTGATAACAGGTAATGCTGCAGTCGGTGAATGCTCATTATGTCGGGCAGGTAAATAATGATATGAATGCCTTCACAGGTTTCGATTTCACATCCGGCCACCAGCAAAACACCGTTAGCGGCCATAAAACCGCCGCCTCTGACCTCCCGCAGCAAGCCTCCGGCCAGAAGCCCTTCTATTTCACAGCTTACCAGAGGGCTGCCAACATCCACAATACCCACGATGTCCAAGCCTTTTAAAGGGGCGTCTTCATATAGTATCTTATAAACGGTAAGCTGCCGCGAGGCCGTTATCTTAACCGCCCGACCCCGAGCGCAACCGACATGAATATGCAGATCCGCATAAAAGCGCCGCATTTATTGGGCCGCTCTTTGCAGCTGCAACATTTGTATGGCAATAATGCTCTTACCATCAACGATTTCTCCCCGAGCCACAGCCTCACAGGCCTGTTGGAAAGGCATGGTGACAGTTTCCACAAATTCGTCCTGATCGGTGTGTATGCCCCCGCCATAAAAAAGTCCTTCCGCCAGGAAAATATGCAGGATTTCATTGCAGAATCCGGGGGCACTGTAATAAGAGATCAGCTTTTTCCAACTAGCGGCATTCATGCCAGTTTCCTCTGCCAATTCCCGCCTGGCACAGTGCAAAGGGTCCTCCCCGGCTTCCAGGGTGCCGGCCGGGAGCTCCAACAGAGTTTTTTCGATAGGTTTACGATACTGGCGCACCAGATAGAGTTTATCCTCGCTGTCGATGGCAATGATAGCCACTGCTCCGGCATGCAATACTATCTCCCGGCTGCTCTCCTGACCGTCGGGGAGCAGTACCCGGTCCAGCTTAACTTCGATGATGCGGCCTTTAAAAATAGGCTTGGATTCAATGGTTTTCTCTTCCAGATGCATTATGAGACCTCCCTGTATAACGCTTCCGCCTCTCGCATATACTGCAGCAGAGGTGATAAACATGAACGTATTAATTGAATCCGGCAGTATGACTTTGGAAGGCAAAATTGACGAAATCATGACCTGTCTGGCAGCAATACCCGGTGATATGCGCTTGCAGGATTATATTCGCCTCAACTTGCATTAATACGCGGCTGAGGTTTTATTTCAAAGCGTTGTCGATTATGGCCAAAATCAACCGGGTTAAATCGGCCAGATCGGCAATTCGGATATATTCATCACAGCTGTGCACCTGTCGCATACCTACCCCTAAATTGGCGCACGCTATACCCGCACCGTGAATAATGCTGGCGTCACTGCCTCCCCCAGTTTTTATCAACCGCGGGTTGAGCCCCGCCGCGCGAGCTGCGGAAGATACCAGCCGCACCACCTCTTCACCGGGTTCAAGCGATATTTCCCGGTATAGCAAAGTGGTTGTGGTTGCCGCCCGACCGCCCAGTTCCTCTACCCGCGAGCGGAAAGTCCCGGTCAAATGAGCGGTAAGCTCATCGAGTTTAGAGCGTGACAGGCTGCGCGCCTCTCCTCTGACACCACAGTATTCAGCCACTATATTGCGAGCTTGGCCACCCTTAATGATTCCGAAATTACAAGTGGTATCATGGTCGATACGCCCGCAGGGCATAGCCGCCAGAGCCTGGGCCGCCACATGAATGGCGTTGATGCCTGCTTCGGGGCGTATCCCGGCATGAGCCGACCGCCCATACACCTCATATTCTATCTCATATTGACAGGGGGATTGTATCACTATACAGCCCGGTGCGCCGCCGGCATCCAAAACGAATCCGACCTTGGACTGCAATACGCTGAAATCAAAGGCCTTGGCTCCCTTTAAGCCCTGCTCCTCACCAACTGTGAACAAAATTTCCAGGGCAGGATGAGGCAGCCGGTTTTCAGCCAACACATCCAAGGCTTCGATTATGGCCGCTATTGCCGCTTTATCATCAGCCCCCAGAATAGTCTGTCCCTGGCTGCGGATGATGTCCCCGGCAACTTCCGCAACGATGCCATCTCCGGGCTCCACTGTGTCCATGTGGGCAGCGAAGAGCAGCTCCTTGCCTGGGGCGTTTCCCGGCACACGCACCAGCAGGTTGCCCGAGTCTCCCCCCAACATGGCCGCGGCGCCGTCTTCTTCCGCAACATAACCACGTTCAGCCGCAGCCTTTTTCAGCCAGTCCCGCATGGCCGCTTCGTGTCCTGATACCGAAGATATGCTTACTATCTCACAGAAGCTTTTTATCAATCGATTCTGGTTTACCATAACGTTTCTTTCTCGCCTTTCCCTAAACTGTTCCGGATATTTTCCACGCCAGCGGTAACACCGCCCGCGCTAATAATTTAGCCTTTAAATGCTCATAAAATGCGCCATAATCTTCCTTGTCCCAGTATAACATCCCTTTTGAGCCAGTGGAATGTAAGCTTGTCAGCAACGGCCCTCCATTTCTTAAGGGTTCGGTCGCTGCTGCGGTTATGGATGGGGTCACGTTCCCTCGCGGAAACTGTGAGGAATACCTGGCCTGGTGACGTCGCCGTCTTTTGGCGGCACACGTCCTGTTCCCAATGCCGGGCGTGGCATAAAAAAACACCCTGTATCGCTACAGGGTGCCTTTAAATTTTTATTAGCTGACTTTGTTCTCCAGGCGCA
>DHGD01000077.1:3254-5444 GCA_002402575.1 Syntrophomonas sp. UBA4807 | reverse complement strand
CCCAGATAATTGATTTCCTCGACCACCAGCATGATGGCGTCGCGTAGATACTGATAGCCTTTGACGTGAGCAGGCACGCCTATTTCATGGATAACCTTGGTGACCTCAACCTCCAGGTTTTTGCCGCCGCCGTTATGTACGGTCAGGGCAGCCACCCCACCCCGGCTCTCCTCACGCGGCTTGATGTCTCTTACCACTTGTCTGACCCGATCTCCCAATACCTCCAGATTGAAGGGCTTCAATATGTAATAATCGACTCCTAATTGCACCGCCTTTTGGGTTACATTTTCCTGGCCAAAAGCGGTCAATATTATTATTTTCGGCCTGGTTTCCAGATTGAGGCTGTTGATTTTCTCCAGAACTCCGATGCCGTCCATATAGGGCATGATAAGATCCAGGATAAGCACCTGAACCTCCTGCTTTTGCAGCACATTTAACGCTTCCATGCCGTTGGTGCATACATCTACTAATTCAAAATCAGGATCATTGGAAAAATAATCCCTGAGTATTCCACAGAATTCACGGTTGTCGTCCGCAATTAAAACCTTGATTTTATCACTGTCAAAAAACATATCCGCTAAACCCCTCCATTCCCGACTCATTGTAAAAGCGTTTTCGACTATTCTCCAAGTATTTCCTGCTTTTTTAATAACCTAAATTACCCGAAAATACTTCAGGCAACCCCAAAATGAAACAGCATCTTCAACAGCAAGAACTCAGCTGCGATGGCCGTAGATGAGCATCCCGGCCAGGAATAGGCATTTTGCGCTCTAACTGAATGTCGAAATGCGCCTGGATTTTGCTGCAAATTGGACCTTTAGACATTATTAGACCTGCACAGTTTGAGGATGTTGGCAGGAACCCGCCCCTGTATATCCAGGAAATGATCTTACTGAAGATCGATTTAACACCTGAAATCTGACGCGATTATCTATCATCAGCGATTTTCTTGCCTGGGCAGGCTATCTATATCCAACTTGAACGGCTGCCCGGCATGACTCTACAAGTCAGTCGCCCGCAAGTATGGCGTACCGCTTGATTGGTTGTAAACCGCGAATAATAAAAATCGCCCTCAATATGTTCGGGGCGATTTATCGCCAATGAGTCTAAATGCGCAGATTTAAAGCCTCAAGCTGATTTTTGCAGGGGTTCAGGCATCTCAGAAAGAATATTGTCCATAAAAATGCCGTAGCCGCGTTGAGGATCATTCAAAAAAACATGAGTTACAGCGCCGATCAGCCTGCCGTCCTGGACAATTGGACTGCCACTCATCCCCTGAACAATGCCCCCGGTTATGCTTAACAGGCGGGGATCATCTATCCTTACTACCATTCCTTTGCCGTTTTTCCGTTCAGGATACACTTTTTCTATGGTTACTTCGAACTCTTCGATACTGGTACCGTTTACTACCGTGTAGATTCGGGCTGGCCCGGTGTGAGCCTGGTGTGCGTAGCCTATTTCCATATTGTGAACCGCGGCTGGATTCTCAATTTTATCTTCGGTAACTCCAAAAATACCCGCTTCGCTATTTTTGGATATGCTGCCCTGCAAAGTGCTTTCCCCCTGGAAAACCCCGATTTTTTCACCCGGCCGCCCCGGCTTGCCAGGCTTAATGGTCTGTATGGAAGCTGATACAATGCGTCCTTTCAGAACGTCGATGCCCTGCTTAGTGTCGGCATCCATGATAACATGTCCTAAAGCGGCATACTGTTTGGTTTCCGGGTCCCAAAAAGTCATAGTCCCGACTCCCACCACCCCATCGCGCACAAACAGGCCCACTCTGAACCGCTGAGTTTCGGCGCAGTAGGCAGGCTTGATGGTCAGGTCGATAATACGTTCTTTGCGCTTGATGTTTAACACCAGATCACTGTCTTTACCGATGTCTATGATCTGAGCCAGGTCAGTCTCGGTGCTGACATCCTGGTTGTTTACCTTGAGAATCAAATCGCCGATCTCCACCCCTTGCTCACGGGCCGGGTACAGCTTCTGCCCCTGGCTGTTAACAATGGGCGCGAAACCTACTACCATGATGCCCCGGGACTGTAATAATACCCCAATGGAATGCCCCCCCACCACCACACGGCGAGGCGGAATTGATTCTATGGCCATCGATTTGAGAGGAATATATCCCAGCAACTTGATTTTAAGAGAGGCTTTGCCCGGTTTGAGCGCTGTAATCTCATATCCGGA
>DHGD01000077.1:0-3207 GCA_002402575.1 Syntrophomonas sp. UBA4807 | reverse complement strand
GTCTCTCCCACCACCATTTTTTGCTGCTGGGGTAAATTGAGGATTACACGTGCCTGGGGGCTAAAGCACAAAGCAATAAATAATAATGATAAGATAATGCCTATGGCGGGACGAAAGCGGCGCAAATTAGTCACTCCCCCGTAGATTACTGATAACTTCTATTGTCTCCTCGGGGGAAAGAAACTATACTGTTGTCCAAATTTCAACGTTTTAATAATTTAGCGTATAACCTTAAGCAAGCATGGCGCCTGGTCTTGGCTTTAGTATGTATTCTCGCATATAAATGCATGATACTTGGATATCACGGTTAGAAATCAATAGAAATGATGACCGGAATGTAAGGCAGATATAGGTGAGCTGGATATGGGTTTACTGGTATTCTGATAATGTTCAATCCGGCGGCAGCAGCTGCTGTCCCTCGATCAGCATGTGCCGGGCATGCTCCAGTGTGACCGCACTGATATCGTCTCCTGAGAGCATGCGCGCCAATTCCTGTATACGCTGCTCCTGATTCAAGCTCGCCACCCTGGTTATGGTGCGCTGCTCTTCAATCTCTTTGCTTATCAGATAATGCTGTCTGGCTACGCTGGCCATGACCGGGGCATGGGTGATGATGATAATCTGATGATTACGTGATAATTCAGCGATCTTGCGGGCCATCGCTGACAATGACTGCCCGCCCACTCCGGCATCGATTTCATCGAACACCAGGGTGGGGACTTCATAAACACCAGCCAACACTATTTTTAAGGCCAGGACAAACCGGGACAGCTCTCCTCCTGAGGCTACGCGCTGTATAGGCTTCATTTCCTCGCCAGGATTGGGAGAAAAAAGCAGTTCCACCCGATTCATACCCTTGGGTCCTGCTTCCGCAGGCAGAACGTCAACCCGAAAACGCAGATAGGGCATATTTAACTCGCTAAGCTGGTTTCGTATGGCGGTCTCCAGTTTGAGAGCGGCCTTTTTTCTGATATCCCCGAGTTGTTGTGCCGCAGTCAGGTATTCCTCCTCCAGGCTGCCAATTTGCTGCTGCAGAACTTCACGGCGCTGATCCTGGTCTTGCAGCAGTTCCGATTCCCGGCGGGCTTTTTGCAGAAAATTCAGGATATCCGCAATATTCTGACCATAGCGGCTCTTGAGACCCTGGATCAGGTGCAGACGGGCTTCCACCTCATCAAGGGAGAACGGTTCGTCCTCCAGACTCTGCCGGTAGGCTGACAATGAACTGGCAATCTCCTCCAGGGTAAAGCACAATTCCTGCAAGGCGCTGATAATAGGATTAAAGAAAGGATCGTGTCCTAATGGGGTCATAGTATCCAATGCCGAGGAAACCAGGTCATAAGCGTTATGACCCTCTTCCTGCCGATAGAGAAGCTCCATGGAGCGTTCTGCCGCCATGATGAGTTTATCCTGATTGCGGAGGCGTTCGCGCGCCTCCTGCAATTCCTCTTCTTCCCCAGGCTGCAGCCGGGCGGCTTCGATTTCAGCAATCTGATAGTTCAGGAAATCCATACGTTGCAGTTTGGTTTGTTCCGCTGTCTGCAGTTCAAGCAGTTCCTGACGGCAACGGCTAAGCCGTTGGTGGGTATTCTGCACCAAGGTCAGGAGGGGCTCAGCGGCAGGACTGCTTCTGTCCAGGTATTCAAGGTACATGTAGGGCTTCAATATGCTTAAATGGTCATGCTGCAAATGCATATCCAGAAGCCCTGCCGCAACCTGCCTGAGCAGGGAAGCTGTAATGGTGCGGCCATTGAGGCGGGCCAGGTTCTTGCCCGAGGCCACGATTTCCCGGCTCAATACGACAATATTCTCACCTTGCTCTAAAAAGCCCTTTTCTTCAAGCACGGCTTGTAGTTGCTCAAGTCCTGCAATATCAAAGCTGGCCTCGGCAATAGCAGCTTTGCTACTGTCCCGTACCATGTCCTTTTGCGCCCGCTCTCCCAGAATCAATCCCAGTGCGTCCACCACAATCGACTTGCCGGCGCCAGTCTCACCGCTTAACACGGTCAGACCGCGGGGAAAAGAGATGCGCAGATTATCTATCAATATAAAATTGCTGATATAAATTTCCAACAGCATAATCTGACCTTTTTAGAGACTAAATTCTTTAAGCATTTATCATACCATTGAAGATACTCATTACTTCCAAGACTGCCAGGCTGGATCTGACCACCACAATTATGGTGTCGTCCCCGGCGACTGTGCCTAATATGTGAGGATTGCCATAGGCGTCAATCACTGAAGCCACCGACTGGGCCCCGGCGCTTATGGTTTTGATGACAATGATGTTTTCGCTATGGTCGCAGCTTACGACTAGGTCTTGAAAAATACGCTGCATGCGGTCCATGGAATTTCTCGGGGAGGCGCCTTCAGGCAGAGAATAATAGTATCCCAAACCGTCGGGGGTTTTGGCTAGTTTCAATTCTTTGATGTCTCTGGATACGGTGGCCTGGGTGACATTAAAGCCGTGCTCCCGCAGCAGATCGCACAGTTCCTCCTGTGTGCCTACCCGCTGCCCAGCTATAATGTCTAGTATGGCGAAATGACGTCTTGCCTTCATGATCGTCTCCCCGTTGCCAGTTTCCAATACCTTAATATTCTGCAGGCCAATTGGTTCTCAGCCTCCGNNCGGCTGTTTATGCCCTGCAGAAATGGCTTTTCTTTCAGTTTGACCAGAGGTAGCAGATTTTCAGCTTTGATGATCTCTCCCCAGCTTCCCGGTTTAGGCGCCAGGCAGGTCTGCCCATCCAGGCATAATATGGACTCGTCACAATTCAGGGGGCGCAGCCGCACCCGACGTTCCGGACCTAAGACCACTGGTTTCCAGGCAATGATGTTAGAAGCCAGGGGGGTGATCAAAAGGGCCTGCAGAACCGGGTCCATAAGCGGTCCCCCGGCAGACAATGAGTAGGCACTGGAACCAGTGGGAGTGGCTACCATTAATCCGTCGCCGCTAAAGTAATGTTCCCGGCCATCGTCTATCTGAACCATGAGGCTGATCATCCTAGCCCCGGCAGCCTTGAGTACAGCTTCATTCAAGCAATGGTATTCGGCCATCAGGGTTGATGCTTCATATACCCTAACCGTTAACATGAGTCGGTATTCCAAGGTATAGCGCCCCTTGATTACCTCGGGCAAATATTCCAAGAGTTCGTCGGAATTGATATTGCTCATTGAACCTACGGTGCCCAGATTGACCCCGAGCAC
>DHGD01000097.1:259-11691 GCA_002402575.1 Syntrophomonas sp. UBA4807 | reverse complement strand
CCTAAGACCACCATAACCAATATGTCGAATGATTTCAGGAAGTTAAACGTATCCGGTTTAATGATGTAGAAATAGTGGGCAAACAGCGCTCCGGCCAACCCCGCAAACCCGGCCCCGATCATGAATGCCAGCACTTTGTACCAGGTGGTGTTAATGCCCATCATCTCTGCCGCTACTTCGTCTTCGCGAACCGAAATTATGGCCCGGCCGTAGCTGGAGTTGATCAGGTTCTGAATCACAATTATGGTAATAACCGTAGCGACAAACAGATATGGCCAGGTAGCCTGGCGGCTGATACCGACTATGCCCGCCGGACCGCCCAATTCATCGATATTTTGCAGGATAACCCGGATTATTTCCCCAAAGCCCAGGGTGGCTATGGCCAAGTAGTCCCCTTTGAGGCGCAGGGTAGGCACCCCAATGATAAAGCCCGCCAATGCCGCAGACGCACAGGCGGCTATTATGGCGATAACGAAGGGCAAATCCATCCGTTTGGTGCAAACCGCGGCCACATACGCGCCCACCGCCATGAACCCGGCATGCCCCAGGGAGAGTTGCCCGGTAAACCCGTTGATCAGGTTTAAGCTGACCGCCAGAATGATGTTTATACACATCGCCGCCAGATTTATCTGATAATACTGATTGAGCACTCTGGTGGCGATCATGTATTGCACCACGGTGAATAATCCGGCCAGCAAGATGATATTTATCAAGACAACCAGCCATTGCCGCTTTGATGATGGCATGTTCTTCACCTACACTTTTTCACTGTCATTGCGACCGAATATACCGGTCGGTTTAATTAGGAGAATCAAAATCAATACCCCAAACGCTACCGCATCGCGATACATACTGCTTCCATAGCCGCTCACCATAGTCTCCAGGATGCCCATTAAAAACCCGCCCACCATAGCGCCGGGGATTATGCCAATGCCGCCCAATACGGCGGCTACAAATGCCTTGAGGCCGGGTATAATGCCCATCAGGGGGTTGATGGTGCCATAATAGATGCCTATTAATACACCGGCGGCAGCGGCCAAGGCTGATCCCAGAGCAAAGGTAAAGGATATGGTTTTATCTACGCTGATGCCCATCAGCACCGCGGCCTCCTGGTCCAGAGAGACCGCCCGCATGGCTTTCCCGGCCCGGGTGCGCTTGACGATATACTGTAAAATCACCATCAGGATCACTGCCAGCGCTATGATAAAGATATCTTTGTTGGAAATAAACAAGCCCTGGATTTCGTATTGAAGCAAGGGAAAGGCTTCAGCCGGGAACACCCTCTGTTCCGGGGTAAGGAAGAATATGGTCACATACTCTAAAAACAGCGAGGTGCCGATGGCGGTGATCAAGGCCGCGATGCGGGTGGAATTGCGCAGCGGTTTGTATGCGATCTTTTCTATAAGGACTCCTAAGGCGGCGCAGGCTAACATAGAAGTCAATAGGGCCACAAATACATTGCTGCCCAGAATCGTTATAGAAAAAAAGCCTACATACGCCCCCACCATCATGATGTCGCCATGCGCGAAATTGATCAATAGAATGATGCCATATACCATGGTATATCCCAGTGCTATCAGGGCATAAATAGCCCCCAGCGACAATCCGTTTACCATTTGTTGCATAAACTCAACCATAAAATACTGCCTCCGTTTGTAAGGCCAGGAGAGGTTGTGCTCCCCTCCTGGCTTCACGTTTGGATGTTAGTGGGAAACCAACTTCCCGTCCTTGAATTCGATAACCACGATGCTCTTAACCGGGTTGTGTTTCTCATTAAAGGTCATGTTCCCGGTAATGCCGGGGAAATCCTTGGTTTTAGCCAGAGCTTCGGCTACTTTAACCGGATCGGCTGAGTTGGCCGACTTGATGGCTTCCGCCAACAGATAGGCGGAATCATACCCCAGGGCGGCAAAAGAGTCCGGGGTCTTGTTGTATTTGGTCTGATAGGCTTTTACAAAGTTGGCGATAGCCGGTTTGGGATCCTGTACTGAATAGTGATTGGTAAAATAGGTATTATTCAGTGCGGCTGCGCCAGCCACGGAGACCATGTCAGGTGAATCCCAGCCGTCGCCGCCGCCCATGGGAGCAGTGATTCCCAGTTCACGGGCTTGTTTTATCAGGATGGATACTTCCTGATAATAACCAGGCACATAGATGAATGCCGGCTGGGCGGCTTTGATTTTCGTCAATGTAGCTTTGAAGTCCTTGTCTCCTGAGACATAGCCCTCCTGAGCAACAATTTTACCACCTTTAGCTTCAAATGCCTCTTTGAAATATTTGGCTAAGCCTTTGGCATAGTCGTCTGAGGTGCTGCCGTAAATGGCTGCGGTCTTCACTCCCAGGGTATCGTAGGCGTATTGCGCCATGCGCACCCCCTGGTCAGAATCCAGGAAGCAGGCCCGGAATATGTAGGGGAAAGTCTGCCCGGTCTTCTCATCCACAGTTGCTCCGGGGGCTGTGGCCGCGGGCGCTATCAGAGGAACCTTGTTCTCATTCATGACCGGGGTGCAGGCTGCAACCGCGCCGCTTACCAGCGGCCCGATCTGGGCTACGATACCCTTGCTTACCAAATCAGCGCTAACATTCATGGCTTCATCGGTTTTGGACTGGCTGTCGCGCTCCAGAACCTTAATCTGTTTCCCCAACACGCCGCCTTTGGCATTGATCTCCTCAAAAGCCAGTTTGGCGCCGTTGGCGGCATTGGTTCCATAGCTGGCTACCCCGCCGGACAGTTCACAGTTCAGACCTACCACGATTTCACCGGCTGGCGCTCCCGGAGTCTGCTGGTCGGTAGCCTTCTGGCCGCAACCAGCAACCATCCCCACAGCAAATAACAACAATACCAGCACTGCTAAACAACGTTTCATCCGCATCTTTTGTCCTCCTTTTGCTTTTATTTGTATTATTACGCCCCCTAACAGACGCAGAGGCCTTTATAACCCCGTTCAGCCCACCTGCAGCTCCCATTTGCCGCAGCGATCTCCCCAGCGGGCAATTAAGTTGTTGTTCTCAAAGAACTGTACCACTTCACAGGCATTGGAGCAACCCCGGCACTCAAAGCTGGTAGTGCGAAAGTTGATGTTCTCCAGATTAAATCCTTTAAAGCCGGTGCGCCCTTTTCTCTTTACCGCCTCCCGGGCCAAATAAGCGGCACCAATTGCTCCCATTACATCATGATAAGGGGGCACTACCACTTCAAAACCGAGATACTTCTTAAAGGCTCTGACCAGTCCTTGGTTGGCGGCCACACCGCCCTGGAAGACCACTGGAGCCATTATCTCTTTGCCTTTGCCAACATTGTTCATGTAGTTCCTGACCAGGGCCTCGCACAGCCCGGCCACAATATCCTCCAGGTTGTAGCCCAGCTGTTGTTTGTGAATCATGTCTGATTCGGCGAAAACGGCGCACCTTCCGGCAATCCGTACGGGGTTGGTTGCTTTGGCGGCGTATCCGCCGAATTCCTCGATGGGAATGCACAACCTGCTGGCCTGTTGATCGAGAAAGGAGCCGGTTCCGGCAGCGCATACCGTATTCATGGCAAAGTCGGTCACAATACCATCCTGCAGAATGATGATTTTGGAATCCTGCCCCCCTATTTCGATAATGGTGCGTACATCCTCTATCTCATGGGACGCTGCTATGGCATGCGCAGTAATCTCATTTTTTACCACGTCCGCCCCGATTATCATGCTGGTCAGATACCGCGCGCTGCCGGTGGTCCCGCATCCGATAATTTCGATCTGGGAGGCTGCTTCTTGTCCCAGGGCTTGGATGCCTTCCTGCACCGTCTGTATGGGACGGCCATTGGTGCGCATATATTTGGAGGCCAACAGCTGGCCTAGTTCGCTGATGATAACCAGATTGGTGCTGACTGAGCCCACATCCACACCCAGATATGCTTGGATCATAATGAGAACACCTTCTTTTTATGGATTCCACGGTCACGACGCCACTGCAAAAGATCCACAAATGCCTCCATGCGGGTCTGCACCCCGGCCCGTCCAGTCTGCTCATCAATAAAGAGGGTCTGAACGGGGATGTCATATTCCCGGCTCACGGTCGGAATAATGCTTTTGGCTACTATCTCCGGTATGCAGGAAAACGGGGCCAATTGCACCACGCCGTCGAAACCGTGTCTGGCATATAAAATAGTTTCGGCAATACTGTTGACGCCATGCCCGCCGATGGGGGCCTCGTTAAGATAAGGGCGGGCGACGGAAAACAAATCCCCTTCCAGATTAACGATAGTGTTTTTGCGCGCATATGCACTCAGATAAATGGAGCGGTCGGTCTCCACCCCCATCTCACCTAACAGCAACTGAATATAATGATTGGCGGCCGGTTCCAAAACCACGTATATCTCCCCGATAATCCCTATTTTAAGCGGCTGACGCTGTTCATCGCAGGGCACCCGGTCTAACAAGGACAGGGCTTCCTGGCGGGCTTCACGGATCTCTTCTTCATTCTGAGCGGCATCGATAAACGCCAGTCCTGCGTTTATCGCCAGGGTGGTTTCGCCGCGTTTAAGCTCCCGGGGGCGCACCTGATGGGAGCGGATTTCCACATCATCTATGCTCTTGACCTTGGCCCAGGTTATTTTCAATACCCTGAGCAGTTCTTTCAGCGATATGCCCCCATCCCGGCGCAAAAGGTCGATCTTTTTCCAGAAATCACCCAGGTTTAAGAGCGGCATCTCCATGGCAATTATTTTTAGGGGCAGATTCATTTCTTCTAACAGGTATTTATGCATCACCCAATAATAACCGGCGCGGCAGGGTCCCATCCCTCCTGAGGTAATCACCGCTTGGGCTCCCATTTGGGCCACTTCGATATATGTCCCTAATAATATTTTAAAAGGTATGCAAGCAAATTCCGGAGCGTAACGCACTCCCAGATCCAGGGTGCGGTTGCTGGGCTCGGGAGGAACAACGCATTCATGACCCATATTCTCCACCAGCCATTTAAAGGCTATATATGAATACCCCATGCGGGGAAAGCTGATTTTCATCTCCGTCTCCTCTTATAGCGCAGCATATCCAGAAAAGCTTCTACTCTGGTCCTGACTCCGGCTTCTCCGGTATGTTCGTCCACCGCTATGGGCAGATAAGGCGTGGCGTGGCGTTTGGCCTCGATCTCCAACAAGCGGTCTACCATAGAATCGGGTCCGCAGGCGAACGCGGTGACATGGATAATGCCATCCACCTGGCGGTCGCTCATGAAATGCAGGCCTCCATAGACAGCGCGGTTGGAGAAATACCAGAACAGGGTCTTGGGCAGTTTGCTATCCTGACGGTTCAGTTCCCGGTCACTGAGCATGTCCTGAGTAACTATTCTTACCCCTTGCTGTTGCAGAATCTTCAGCAACCCAGCATTGATGTAAGGGTCATAAATGGCATATGGGTATCCCACCACGGCGATGGTGATATCCTGGCCATGGCTTTGAGGGGGGTATATTTTCTCGCCATTAAACACCGCTTGCAGAGCGTCATCAGCCAGTATGCCTTGTTGACATAGACGGTGAAAATATCCCTGCGCAGCCATGCCCAGCCGCAAGGCGCGTTTGACCTGAGCGGGGCTGTTTCCCAGCCGCAGCCCGATCTCCCCGGCGGCTTCCTGACTGCCTCCGCCAGGCTGTTTCAAATCGATGCGGGTGTCAATCAGCGGGGGCAGATCTTTCAGAGCCAGACGCACCATGTCCGGCAGTCCCAGGAATTTGGGGCAAAAGGTCTCGCTGCCGAAATCACCATGTTTGCGCACACTGACCAGGCGAGGGCAGAATAAAAAGTCGCAATTTTCGGCCAGATGAGCAGCATGACCGTGATATAGCTTGATCGGAATGCAAGCGTCATTGACCGCTTCCTTGACCCCCCGGTCCAGTATGGCCCGGCTGGTCGGAGGAGACTCGATCACCTCATGTCCCAGCTCGGTAATGAAGGTCTTCCACAGCGGCAGGAAGAAAAAGTAAGCCAGGCTGCGGGGTATCCCAACTGTATACAATGCAAAATCCTCCCACAACTAACAAGACTATATCTTAACTCTGATATCTCCCATTCTTTTAGTAAAACGCACCCTATCATAATATTCTATCAAAGGCAGGGCGTACTTTCGAGAAGTATTGAAAAGATCCCGGGCGGCGGCTAGGGTGAGTTCCTTATTTTCGGTGAAATAGCCCTGCAGAAGCTCTTTGCCAACCTCCACCGCCTGGGCTGAGAACACCATATCCTGGTTAATCTTAACCAGACGACCGTTATCCACCAGATAGCTCACCACTTCGTTAAAGGCATTTTCATCCGCCGCCAGCAGGGTCTTAATATCGCCGAGTGACGGCGGACTGAAGAGGTCTTTTTCCATAGCTCCGGTTATACCGTCAATCAAGGCTTCCTCCCGGGGGCCGGGTTGAGGGCAGTGTCCTGGCAGAGCCAGATTGTTGTGCACAGAAATCAGCCCGCCTTGTTCTTCAAGATATTTGACGATTAAATTGAAGCGGCGGGCGTTAATTTTAGAGAAAAAGCGGCTGCGCAGATCTTCGCGTGAATACCCGCTGCGCAGCGGGTATTGGTGGTGATATTCCTTAAGCCAGGCCTGTATGCGCTCCCTTATCCGGTTAAGACCCTTGTGGCTGATATAATCACCGTTTTTAAGGTCTTCCACCTGACCATCCTGTATGAGCTGTTCCAATTCCGCTGTGACTGCCGGTATACTGCTTCCGGTATATCTGACCAGATCGGTTAAAGACATTATTTCTTCAGATTTATTTTCCATTTCCAGCAAAACCCGTTCATAAAGGCTGCCTTCTTCCTTCATGCTCAATTTTTCCAGTACTTCTTCATTAAAGCGCTTCTGTTTGGGAGCCTGCGGATCGATGACCACTCCCCCGCCGATGGTAGTGACCGGGGAATAATAGCGGATAACAAAGCGGTCTCCCTTATAGGCCACCACCGGCTTCTCCATCACCAGTTGCACCAAGGCTTCCTCCCCCGGGTTGAGCTGTTCCCGGTCCAATAGTACTACCCGCCCCATGGCCTCGTCGGTGCCAAGGTGAAAGCGCACCCGATTCCAATTGGCTAGACTGCGCTTGCTGGATTTGATTAGCTTGAGACGGGCATCGATGCGGTAACTGGAGGCCAGCACCCCGGGAGTTGCCAGCAGTTCGCCGCGGTAAACCTCCGCCAGTTCAATCCCTTGCAGGTTGACGGCCACTCTCTGCCCCGCATAGGCAGTATTTACCTTGTCATTGTGCACGTGCAAGGTACGCACCTTGACCTGCCGCCCGCGGGGCATCAATTCCAGCATATCCCCCACTCTGATTTTCCCAGACCACAGGGTTCCGGTAACCACGGTGCCGAATCCGGAGATGGTGAATGCCCGGTCGATGGGCAATCTGGCATAGCCTTCGGCATTTCTCTGCTGCACATCTTCGGCGACCTTTTCAATGGCAGCCAACAGTTCGGGGATGCCCCGGCCACTCAGCGCTGATACCGCCATCACCGGCGCTCCCTCCAGTATGGTACCTTGCAGGTACTCGCGTATCTCTTCCTCCACCATCATCATCCATTCTTCGTCCACCAGATCGGCCTTGGTGATCACCACCAATCCCTTGTCCACTCCCAGCAGTTCGATTATATCCATATGCTCCCTGGTCTGCGGCATAATCCCTTCGTCGGCAGCTATGGTCAGCAAAACCATGTCCACGCCAAAAGCCCCGGCCAGCATATGGCGAATAAAGCGTTCATGGCCCGGCACATCCACAATGGCGGCCTTTTGGCCGCCAGGCAAATTGAAGGGAGCGAAGCCCAGCTCAATAGAGATGCCGCGCTGCTTTTCCTCTTTAAGGCGGTCGGTGTCCACACCGGTCAAGGCTTTGACCAGAGTGGTTTTGCCATGGTCAATATGTCCTGCGGTACCAACGATAAATCGCTTCATTTGCTGCTCTCCTTTTGTCCGCCCGGGCACAGGGCTTGCTGCAGCAACTGCGGAATCTGCTTAAGGTGCGCCGTCTCCAGAGTGCGCACGCTTATCAATATGCAGTTGTCCTGTATTCTGGTTAAAAGCGCCGGCTGGCCCAGGCGCAGTTTATGGGCTACTATTTCCACCTTGTCCTTTAAAGCAATTTCCACGCCAAATCCGGGCAGGCTGCGAATAGGGTAGGCTCCTCCTCCCACCCGGTCCTCCAGCGGCGCCACCGCAATATGCGCCACCCGGGGATCGCTGCCTACCAGCTGCAGCAACTCCCTTAATAACTCCTGGCTCTTTAGCTCCAGTTCTTCGCGGGAAGCAGTCAGCATTCTCAAAACCGGCACCGTCTTTTGGGGCTGTTCACCCACATAAGCCTTTAGGGTGCCTTCCAGGGCAGCTATGGTCAGTTTGTCCACTCTAAGGGCGCGCAGCAGTTGATTTCTTTTCATCGCCTCGATATAGGTCTTTTTCCCAACCATAATTCCGGCTTGGGGTCCCCCCAGCAGCTTGTCTCCACTAAAGGTGACGATATCCGCCCCCGTCTCTACAGAAGCGTTTACGGAAGGTTCCTCATTCAATCCCCAGGCCTGAAGGTCAAACAAGACCCCGCTGCCCAGGTCGTGCATTACCGGCAGAGCAGACCGGCGCCCCACTTCCACCATCTCCGCCAGGGTTACCTCGCGGGTGAAGCCGACGATCTTATAATTAGAGGTGTGGGCGCTAAAAAGCAATGCGGTTTCAGGATTTATNNTGCGCGCCACTGGCCTTCATGACCTCGGGGATACGGAAGGCTCCGCCGATCTCCACCAATTGGCCCCGTGATACTATCACCTGGCGCCCCTGGGCTAATGTGTTTAGCCCAAGCAAGACCGCCGCTGCATTATTGTTTACCACCAGGGCGGCTTCAGCCCCGGTCAGGGTTACTAACAGGTCTTCCAGATGGCGATAGCGGGATCCTCTGGCGCCGTTCTCTAAGTCCATCTCCAGATTGGTGTAACCTGCCGCCAGGCGGCTGATTTCCTGCAAGGCGGCCTCTGACAGCGGCGCCCGTCCCAGGTTGGTATGCAAAACCACCCCGGTGCCATTGATTACCTCGCGGAGGGTTCCGCCCGTCAATGCAGTTATCCGTTGGTCAGTCTTGGTTACGGCTTGGGCCAATAAATCCGCTTTCGATGTCTGCCGGGGATGCTGCCGCAACCCGGCCCGCAGTTCCGCCACCGCTGCCCGGGCCGCTTCGACTACGATATCCCTCCGCACCTGAGCAAGTAACATGGCAATGGAGGGATTTTTCAATATTTCATCCATATTGGGGATGTTCTTCAAATACTCCATATTTTAACACTCCCGGTGTTGTAAGTTCTTTATATTATAGTATATTTCCCCAATGATGTCTTTTCCGCCCCAGTACAGGACCAAAGCCAAAATGCTGCATCCTAACACCCCGAAAGCCGGGTAGATATGCCCTACCAGGGAAGAGAAGCTTTGTGTAGCCACCGGCAATGCCAGGGTCAGACAACACAACAGGCAGAGATTGTAGCGTATGCCAATGAAATGGGCCACCCGCTGTGTGATTCCGTAGGCATTGGCGATGGCGGTGGTAATTATTCCCATCCACAACACCAGACTGTAAACCAGTTTGGTTCCAGGTGAAATCATTCCCGCCACATACAGCATGGGAATTTGATAATGCAGGACCACCGGCATAAAGCGGCTTAATCCCAAAAACATAAAGATGACCAAAACGCCCAACAAAAGCCCTCCGCAAGCTGCCCCTACAATGCTGGTTGAAGAATCGGCGAGGGGTTGATATTCCACCAAGACCACCATCGCCAGAGCAAAATTGTATGCCACGTACAAAAAGGCCCCCAAAAGCCAATCCATCTTTATGCGGGGATCAACAAAAGCCGCCATTCCACCCGGCTCAACCTGCTGACTCTGGAAAGCTGCTACGGCGGTTATAACCAGGAGCAATACTATTTTCAAGGGCACTAATAGGTTATATGACCAAACTAGTCCCTTTTTGCCGCCTGCCAACGCGAAAAGAACTGTGACATAGGCCGTTGCGATGCCCAGGTTACGCGGAGCATGCAGATGTTCATGAAACAGAGCCCCGCTGGCTGAGAACATAGTGCTGATGCCCAAGAATAAAAAACAGGCCAGTCCCAGATCTATAATCCGGGTGGCGGCGCTTCCCCCCATTATGACCAGGAGGTCCTGGTAATTGGATACTTTATGGCGATGGGCCAGTCGCATCAACAGAGCCCCGCACAGGCTAAACAAAAGCAGGCTGATAAGAGCCCCGAACAGCCCGTTCTCACCATAACGGACAAAGAACTGCACATTTTCCTGCCCTGACGCAAACCCGGCTCCAATAACGGCTCCCAGATATCCCCATACCACGATGGCTGCCCGCTTGATAATAACTCCCCCTCCCTTATCAGCTGCTTGAATTAGTTACTTCGGTTCCCAAACGGATATAACCCGACCGGCAAGTTGATGGGAATCAGCTACTTACATAGTTATTCCAGTCAGTCCAAATCAAGCATAAAAATATTGGCAGGGGTTAAAATATCTATAAATCAAATTCAGATAAGGGGAGCTTTCTTGCAGCTAAAAAATTCCGGTGGCGAAGACACGGTTTCTTTCCACTATGACGATCCGATGTGCTTCAAGAGGATACATCAAGCGATATATCGCAACCTGGTGGAGCAGGACCCCTTTGCTGTCCGCGAGCCGGCCTATGTTTGCATCGGCACCGACCGTGCCACCGGTGATTGCCTGGGTCCTTTGGTAGGAAGCCGCCTTGGTGATCTGCTTTCTAAGGCCTGCATCTATGGAACTTTAGAGAAGCCAGCCCATGCCGTCAACCTGTCTGACACCCTGGACGAGATTGCGCGTGATTTGCCGCAGGCCATAATAGTTGCTATAGACGCCTGTTTGGGCAAAGTGGACCGCATCGGTTTTATCAATGTAAAGAAAGGCAGCCTGCAGCCGGGAACGGCCCTAAACAAAGATCTTCCCGCAGTAGGCGATTTTCATGTCTCTGGGGTGGTAAATGTGGGCGGTTTGCTGGATCATCTGGTTTTACAAAACACCCGGCTTTATGTAGTCTACCAGATGGCGCAATTGATTGCGGAGGGGATTACTGCAGCCCATTTGCGGTACCTGCGTTTGCGGGAACATTCTGCCGCGCAGTTTACCAGGTTTCATCCTCAGCCTGCAAAATCCGGATTACCTCGCGATCTTCCACGCTGCTGAACTCCTCGTAGAATTGACTGACCGCATACATCTGCTCCGGTATATGCAAAATGAAAATGTCGTCTACTTCCTGCCTCAGTGTGCGATAAGCGTCGCGGGAACAAACTGGCGCAGCGATGCTTATGCGACTGGCTCCCTGCCTTTTTAAATACAGTATGGCCGCTTTTATAGTGAATCCGGTAGCAATGCCGTCATCCACCAGCAAAGCCCGCTTGTTT
>DHGD01000097.1:0-247 GCA_002402575.1 Syntrophomonas sp. UBA4807 | reverse complement strand
GGCCATTCTTTGAATCGGTTCCCGCTGCAGATCCAGCAGCTTCTGCAGCCTCTCGTGCACCAGTATTTCGCCATCGGGAGCGACGGCCCCCACCGCATATTCGGGCAGGCTGGGAGAGCCTATCTTCTTGGCCAGCACCACATCCATGGGGCAGCCGCAACGGCGGGCAATCTGCCGGGCCGGAACCACTCCTCCGCGGGGAATCCCCAAGACGATATCAAAGGCGCAGCCCTTCTCCTCCAATAAG
>DHGD01000078.1:4240-8036 GCA_002402575.1 Syntrophomonas sp. UBA4807 | reverse complement strand
CGACCCTCGCCTTGGCAAGGCGATGCTCTACCACTGAGCCACTTCCGCATACTTTTTTCTATAATATACAGTATAGCCGCACTTATCCATAAGTCAAGACGGTGAAGCCAACATTTTTTAGTATTGAAAACGCATTTTGCTTATGGTAGCCCCATCCAGGCGCCCGCTGAGGGGCAGGCCCATTTTGCTCTGATACCTGGTAAGCGCGTACCTCCAAGTCTCCTCACCGGTTTTGGCTTCTTGCCAGCAACCCTCTTGAGTAAGGACCTCTTGGGCCAAAGCCACGTCCTCTTCGGTCAACAGCTCGATTTTGGCTTCAGTGTAGGGCGTGTCTGCCGGAGCCTTGCCATAATACTGCTGAGTACTGATTTTGAGTTGCCTGAGTTCCTGCACATCGCTGTTTACAACTTCCTGTTCGCTCAATATATTATCCACAGTAGTCTCCAAGCCTTGCATCACCTCGGCGGGCGCAGCCGCAGCTCGGGATCTTTCGGTATCAGGATAATAGCTCTGCGCCGCACAGCCGCCCAGTGACAAAACCAGCAGAATGATCAGCGGCAATCTATAATACACAGCAAAACACCTCTCCCGCGTTATATCCTGGATATAATATCGGCACGGGAGAGGTGTTTATTGAGGGCTACGCTCGCCCCTTTTTTAGGCCTTCATTATTTTGATATACAGCGGGGTGGTTTGATAGCCTCCCGGTTCCCCTTGTTCATCGAGGCGTATAAAGCATTCCCGGGCTTTATCTATCTTGCCCAGTTCGTAATACACCCAGCCCAGATAGAACAACGAGTCATCATAGTAATTGCTGTTGGGAAACAGAGCCAAATAACCGCTGTATAAACGCTCTGCCCGGGAGTAGTCCTTCAGCAGGAAGGCGGTCCGGGCCAGGTAATATTGGGCTTCCCGGTGCAAATAATCCTGTTTGCCCATCGCTACCACCATTCCCAGATTGCTGGAGGCATTCTTCAAATCGCCCTCCCGGTAGGCCTTGTATCCGCGCTCATAATAGTGCCGGGCTTGGGACCTATCATAATTAGCCCCGCCCATGGCTTCCTCCCCATACTCATAACTGTCGGCCTTAACTTCCGGGTTGGTCTGCTGAACGATTTTTGTTTCAATCTCCGTCAGGACTTCCGCCGGCATTATATCGGCTTCGGCCATCATTAGCGGTGGTGGTTGCATGACCATCTGGCTTGCGGCAGGGATCGAATTCTGATGCCAGGCCGCTACTCCCAACACCGCCATCAGGCAAGCAGCTCCGGCCAGTATCTGCCATGATCTGCTATAATACTTCTTTTCTTCTGCCTTAGCCTTCACTGCGGGCGGCACCCGGGGTAGGCTTGATTGGGCTGCTGCCGGTGTGGTGGCGCTTATATAGCCGAGGAGGTTCTGATGGCTTTTGTCAATTTCCAGGCCTTTGTTCCAGGCCTGCCGGGCCCGATTGCGGTCCCCGTTGGCCAGATAGCACAGCCCTAATAGCTCGTAGAGGCTTACAAAACAATCCTGTTCCAGCTTCAGTTCCTGCAGCCTTTCCAAGGCTGCGGGAAAGTTCTTGCGTTCCATTAGATCGATAGCCTCATCAAGACGTTTCATCCAGAACTGAAAAGACGGTTTGCGTATTTCCGCCAGGCATTTCAATACCGGGCCGCTGGCCATCCTGCTTTCCCGGGCCTGCTCCCACCAGGACACGGCCTGCTTAAAATCCCCCAGGCGATAGCAGCATTCCCCGGCGGCCTCCAACCATCGTACATCCTTAGCGTCAATATGCTCATTGAGCATCGCCAGCGCTGCAGAAATCTCATGGCCCTTCATTTTGGCCAGAGCCAGCTCCAGTTGCTCCTGACCAGATTCAATGTTGTTCAAATGATACCACCCCCTTGCTGCTATGTTCCACACAAGATCGCAAATACCTTCCAATATTTGTCAGTCAAATTCCCCCAAAAACCGGGTTTTATAATTGTCATTAGAACGGCGCGGTATAAATAAGCATGTATTAATTAAGCTGATGAGGAGTGTGATCGCCTAAATGTATATGTCCCGATTTTTGCGTCTAACTCAGCCTTCCATGCAGGGCCCCGACGTGCTGGCTCTCAATCGGGCGTTGCAGGACATGGGGTATTTGCACAAGGAAGTGGACGATATCTTTAATTCCGAAACCGACCGGGCATTGCGGTATTGGCAAGAAAAAGTCGGAATAAAGCCTGATGGGGTGGTCGGTCCCGAAATTTGGTGCATACTCGGCAATCAGGGCGTGAAATCTAGCGATATGGCGACGCTATCCGAACGCTACCCGGTCATCACCATCGATTTGCAAAGCCGCCGCCTGCACTTCTATTCCAGCCCCGATACATACCGCACCTATCCAGTGGCCATCGGCAAAAAAAGCACCCCCACTCCTCCGGGCAATTGGATTATTGTGCAGAAGGCCCTCAACCCTGGCGGCCCGTTTGGAGCTCGCTGGATGCGTTTGTCCGTTCCCTGGGGCGGCTATGGCATACACGGCACCAACAATCCCCGTTCCATTGGCCGCATGGCCAGCCACGGCTGTGTGCGCATGTATAATAAGGATGTCATCGTCCTTTATGATATGGTGCCGATAGGCACCCCGGTTCATATCATGGGCGAGAGCATAACCGGCAGAGTATTGAGAATGGGCGCCCGGGGGGANNTTTCGGCAAAAGGATGGAGGATGCCGTGAAACGCTTCCAGCTAACCAACAACCTTGCTGCTGACGGCATAGTCGGTCCCAATACTTACTTCGCCCTGCAAAAGGTACTGGATGTGAAGAACAATGACACCGACCCGTAACAATAGCTTCATTCAGGAAGCTGACCTGGCCGGCCGGGATAAGTTGTTAAGCATTTACCCCGTAACAGTGAAATTGACACTTTCCAACCGGGGATGATAATATATAGGAGTTCGGGGCGTGGCGCAGCTTGGTAGCGCGTCTGATTTGGGATCAGAAGGCCGCAGGTTCAAATCCTGTCGCCCCGACCAGAAAGAAATGGCAACCACGGGATTTCCCGTGGTTTTTTCTTCGGTGGTATTAATAGCCAGATTGCCAGCTGACCGCCTTGGTTCTATAAGAAACATCAGCCAGATCTTCTCGGTTATAAATATCTATAGGCCTTCTGCATCTGACCACACGCCATCACAAAGTTGGCATTTGTCCCCATTCACGGCCTTGGTTGCGTACCACCTGTCCCTGGCGCTGGCAAAAAAGCGTCCGGTTATAAATAACCTCAGGCGAATCGATTTTGTCAAACCAGATACGCTCATGATAAAGGTGAATGGTGGCGGCAGCGGTTTGGTAGTATTGACAGCCATTGTTCAACAGCCTCGACATCAGGTCATTATCATCATATCCTATGCCGCTGAAATCCTCATCATAACCGCCGATGACAAAAAACTCGTTACGGCTCAGAGCAAGAAAAAAGGGCAGACGGTTATTCAGCTCGGGATAGTAGTTATAAAACATATTCCAATCAAACTCTCCGTTGCTGGCGATCAGGTTATTCAAAAAGGTGCCATCCTGATCGTCTCGGGCTACTGGTATTCCCAACAGTTTAGGATTGAACATAAGCGGTGAGATCAACTGGGCCACACTGTCGTTGAGATGGAACATCTCAGCGCAAGAGATGATCAATATATCTCCTTTTGCCATCTTAGCGCCAATATTGATGGCAAAGCCAGGCACCCGCCATTTTATGCGACCGCTCAGATTTCTATGCCCAGTGAAGATGTAGCGCAAATTCAAGTGCTGTTGATAGTAATTGCAGATAGTTTC
>DHGD01000078.1:0-4187 GCA_002402575.1 Syntrophomonas sp. UBA4807 | reverse complement strand
CTTGAAGGTGGTAATGATCAAAGTGGCTGTGCAGCTCATTGAATGGTTCCCTTTCAGTCTTGGCTTGATTCGTTGGGCGAACTGTCTTTTTCCCCCCATTGGAAATGGTAAACTATACTGTCGAAGGCAGTTTGATGAACTATGCCCTGGTTAGCCAGTTTCCACATAAGAACTGTGTCACCGGAGATACAGGGCTCACCTCGCCGAGCTATCACCGGGTTATAAAAATCACTTCCGGTTACCACCTGCCCTGGAGGGTAGCCGCCCACCATTTCAAAATGCTGTTTGCGTATCAACAGAGGCATGAACAGGCCTCCATTTTCCAGCCTGGCTTCAGACAACGAAGTGGCTAGCGCCTGGAAGGCCTCTTCTTGAAAAGAATCGCAGGTGCGGCCCAGATCAGTTTCAACTCCATATAATCCACTGGGTAATTTGCCGGATTCGACCAAACGTGAGCAGACACAGTTGTGACCATCATAATATTTCCACAAGTTGTCGAACCAGCCGGGGCTGAAGGCCATATCAGAATTGATAAAAACCACAAAATCTCCCCGGGCCTTGCTGGCGGCAAAATTATAGGCCCGATACACGTTGTTAACATACCATTCACTACGTTGCTGCGGACTGTTATTGAACTCGAAATGGGGGAGGTCATTTTCACGAAGATAGCTTAAGACCTCCTCGGTAGCATCATTGGCAACAAAGAAAAACTCTTTGCGGCTCATATCAGTGTATTTGAGCACCTGCTTATAAACGAACTTTAGCCAGGTTACACTTTGGTAAATCAAGCATACTATCGAAAAAAGCGGCCTAAATACTTCTTCCCGGTATTTTTCAACATAAGCCAGGGATTCAGGAAAGCTCATCGGCACCGGTTCGTCATCATCTATCCATAGTCCTTCCGGGAAAAAACCGGCGGGGATTTTCTCTAGACTCAGTAGTTCCTCACTGATAAGCCGATCCAGCATTTCGTAGCCTTGCTGACCGTGGGACTGATATACCAAGTATTTGTGAGCTAGGCGCTGTTCCGAAGAAAAACCGTAATGCAGGACCTCAATATCATTGCTCCAATGCAGGCGCTGAACCGTAGCCGGGTAAGGGCGTTGATGTAAGCCTGGCTTGGGGTCCTCATAAGCCATCCCGGGCGTCACCCGCCACAAACGCACAAACCATCCGGCATCATAGAGACTGTCCAATCTTCGCCAGCTATGGCTGCGCCAGATGTTTACTTCATGCATGACGATCCCGTCTATATCTTGTTCAATACACATTTTACAAACGCTCTGCAAATGCTGGGCTGCGCTGGCAGTTAGCACCTCATCGGCATCCAGCCACAGAATGAAATCGGGCCGCAGTTTTAAGGCATGATCCAACATGAGCTGCTTGTGGCTGATTTCATTCTCGAAATCGTTGTGCAAGCCCCGTATTACATAGGGAGTCTGGGCCGTGGAATATTCATAACTGCCGTCTGTACTGCCGTCATCATAGATGACGATGGCATTTACCAGAGGCAAGAGATACTTGAAAAATCGTTCCAAGTTGCCTTTTATCAGTTCATTATAGACCTGGCAGATCGCCACTATTTTATATTTAGATTGGGGCGGGGCTTCATGCCATGCCAACTGCTCTCTCCGCTTTCTGCAAATGGCCAGGCCAGGTGAGACTGGAATAGTCACCATTTCGAATTCTTCTCGCATTCTCGACAATTCCCGGGCTGCCAAATAGGCAGTTCCGCACCAGGAAGGTTCCGCCAATTCCACGCTTCCGGGGTGCACATCATGCAGCAGAATCAGGCCATGGGGTGAAACGTACGGCAGGTAGGCATAAAAATCCTGAATAACAGCCTCATAAGAGTGGTCGGCATCGATAAAGAGCATATCGATCATTAGTCCTTCGCCCTGCAGATGTTTTGCAAATTCTTGGGTGGTCATGTTGACAAAGCGGGTCTTGCCAGACTTGACCATATATCTTTCAGCCTCAGGGTTTATGTCTAAACCTATCAAATGATCGGCAAAATCAATCATGCGATTAAATAGTGAACATTGAAAGATGCCCAATTCCACATATACACGCGGTCTGACCACACTGGCCAGGTGCAGAATAAAATCTTCATGCCACAACAGCCCCTTATTGAGGCTTAATTCTACCGAAATGCTCATTTAATACTCCACCTTCAATTTATAAGGTTTACAGGCTATTGTAAGCGAGATTCAACATCTTAACGCAGGAATTCTCCGTCATAATCCAAGTGATCTTCTACAGTCAGGTTATGCTGCTGTAATAACTGCCGGATGGAATCAATATCAAGGATATTGTCTCCGGAGCTATACTGATGGTTCAATAAATTTTCACTTGCATTCGTTGGCAGCAACTCGGGCAGCATCGGTTTGATGACATAATAGTCGCCCCTGATACAGGTATGCCATGCTTCCTCATCTGAAATCAATATTTCATGGACCTTTTCGCCGGGTCTGATACCAGTCACGGTTATTTCTATCTTTCTATCACCAATTAAAACTCTTGCTATATCAATCATCCGGGCTGACGGAACTCTCGGTATATAAACTTCGCCTCGATACGCAAATTCCGCGGCGCTGAAAATGGTATCGACCGCTTTATCTAACGACAGCAGGAATCGGGTCATATCCAGCGTAGTAATAGTTACCGGGCCGCCGTTATGAATCTGTTGATGGAAAAGGGGGATGACCGATCCGCGCGAAGCCAGTACGTTGCCATAGCGGACGCACACGAAGCGGGTGTTGGGGCAGTTGATGTTGGCATTGATAAATACCCGCTCCTGAATTGCTTTAGTCATACCCATAACATTAATTGGTTTGCAGGCTTTGTCGGTCGAAACTCCTACCACCAACGCAACCGGATATTTATTCTGTTTGATGGCCCGCACAATGTTTTGGGCGCCACCGATATTGGTCTGAACCGCCTCAAACGGAAAGTACTCGCAGGATGGAACCTGCTTGAGAGCGGCTGCATTGATCACAATGTCCACACCATCCAGAGCAGCGCACACTGAGGCATAATTTCGTATGTCACCTATCCTGAATTCAACTATTCGGCCGAAATCCTGATAGATAATCTCATCTGTCAAACCTTGCTTCTGTTGATATTCCATGCGCATAAAATGCTGCTTAGCTTCATCACGGGAAAATATTATGATTTTACGAGGTATGCCCTCCGGCAGCGATAATAGACGACGGGTCAGTACTTTGCCCAATGAGCCAGTACCCCCGCTGATCAAAACCACCTTATCTTTAAAGCTAGTCACTTAATTCCTCCAATCTGTTACCATAGGGATAAGTTATATAATCGCGGTGCATGGCTTCCATCAGCTCGGGCCACGAAGGCGGGTCATAATGAATTAGACTACGCAAACGGCTGGAATCCAAGCTTCGGTCGCAAAAGGTCTTGTCATAAGGCTCTATTGCAATGCTTTTGCCGTATTTAACGGCAACCAGTTTCAGCAGTTCATATTTGGTTATAGAGTGCGAAGAAAGATGGTAAATACCCTCTAACTCTGGATGGATAAGAATGTAATCAGCAATTATGCGGGCTAGTTCCACAGTGGGGAACCCTGTAAAGATATGGTGGGTGTATCCCAAGACGGGTCCTGATTGAGCTAAAAACCATTCCACCAGACCACGTTTTGATACCAGTTCATGGCCGATTATAGAAGTTCTGATAGTAAGGCAATGGGGATAATCGACTTCGCCAAGCAGCTTACACCGGCCATATAAATCTGCAGCATCGGGGGTGTCGGTCTCTACATAACTGCCAGTTAAACCACTAAAAACGCAATCGGTGCTAATGTGCAGCAAACGCGCTCCATACTTCGCGCAAATTTGCGCAAGTTTATGCGGAAACCAGGCATTTCCATAGATGGAGGCCAATTGCCCTTCATTGATTGTGTCTGGCTTAACAATTCCAATGCAATTGATAACCCAGTCAGGGCGAAATCGCTCAATCAGCCCAGTTATACTAGACACATCTTCAATTTCTATATTAAAATGAATTTTTTGCTGAATATGGAATGGAAAATGTTTTAACCAGCCAGCAGGGGTTCGAGCACTACCTGATACCTGAAAACGATCGTCAGCCGCAAGAAAGCCAAACAGTTTATGCCCCAACATACCACTGACACCCAACACCAGTATTTTATCACCCGTCATAAT
>DHGD01000090.1:6932-9645 GCA_002402575.1 Syntrophomonas sp. UBA4807 | reverse complement strand
CCGGCACCATAGCTCGCGGAGTGCAACTGCAGGCAGAAATCGCCATTGACGAAGCCGATGTGATAGTTTTCGTGCTCGATGCCCGGCAGGGTATCACTTCCGAAGATGAACAGGTGGCTGATATGCTGCGGCGCTCAGGAAAACCAGTGATCCTGGCGGCCAATAAAGTTGAGAATTTTGACCGGCAACTGGATTGGGTAGATTTCTACAGTCTGGGCTTGGGTGATCCCATCCCCATTTCGGCTATGCATGGCATGAACACCAATGACCTGCTGGATGCGGTTATTGAACAATTCGGCCCGGATGCAGAATATGAGGAAGATTCTGAAGCAGTAAAAATAGCTATTGTGGGTCGTCCTAATGTGGGTAAATCATCCCTGGTCAACGCTCTTTTAGGCGAAGAGCGAGTGATTGTGAGCGAAATACCTGGGACTACCCGGGATTCAATCGACACCCCGTTTGAATTCGCCGGCAAACGCTATATTTTAATAGATACCGCCGGTATCCGCAAGAAGTCCCGCATCAGGGAAGCCACCGAGAAGTACAGCGTGATCCGCACCTTAAAGAGCGTGGAAAGAGCTGACGTGGTCCTAATAATGCTGGATGCGGCGGAAAAGGTGACTGAACAGGATCAGCGCATCGCCGGCTACGTTCACGAGCAAAACAAAGCTAATATCGTGGTGGTCAATAAGTGGGATACGGTTAAAAAAGATGAGCATACCATGAACCGCTATGATAAGGATATTCGGGAAGAACTCAAGTTTTTGGCCTACGCCCCCATCCTTTATGTCTCCGCCCTGACACGGCAGCGCATCTTTAAAATAATAGAACTGGCCGATTTTGTGGTAGAACAACATAACCGGCGCATCACCACCGCCGAACTGAACCGGGTAATCAACGAAGCCACCTTACTCAATCCATTACCCGGCGGCAGCAAGCGGGCGAAAATCTTCTACACCACACAGGTGAGCACCGCGCCGCCGACGTTTGTTCTGTTCTGCAGCGATCCCGAAGGAGTGCATTTCTCCTATCTGCGTTATCTGGAGAATGCGCTGCGGCAGAATTTTGGTTTTGAAGGCTCGCCGTTGCGCCTGTTGGTGCGCAAGAACACCTCCAAGTTTCAATAGGGGAAAAGTTTAATGAAAGGGGAGAATCCATGAATTATTGGGGCTTACTCTTATTAAGCTATCTGCTTGGAGCCATTCCGTTTTCCTATTTTTTTGGCAAATATCTGGGGAAAGTGGATATATCCNNAAAAAGGCAGCGGAAATATCGGGGCTACCAACGTGCTGCGCTCAACAAATATTTCAGTGGCCATCCTGGCTCTGTTGGGCGATATCTTGAAAGGCCTGGCGGCAGCCTGGATCGGACTGACCTGGGGAGGACCGGTGGTAGCTGCAGCTTGTGGGGCGATGGTTGTTACAGGTCATTGCTATTCGGTGTTCTTATCATTTAAAGGCGGCAAAGGGGTGGCGACCGCTGCCGGAGTGATCCTGTTCTTGATGCCGCAAATATTTCTGCTTCTCCTGGCAACCATGATCCTGGCGGTAGTCCTGACCCGTTATGTTTCGCTGGGATCCGTTCTGGCTGCAGCCTTGTTCCCCCTTATTTGCTTGATTTTGAGAGAACCNNATCTCATATACTATAATGAGCTTTTTCTTGGCCGCAGTCGTATTATTCAGACACCGCTCCAACATTAAGAGATTGATTTCGGGCCAGGAAGCCCGTATCACCGACAGGGCGGTTTAACAACACAAATTCGGGGAGATATAATGAAACATGTTTGCGTACTGGGGGCCGGCAGTTGGGGAACCGCCCAAGCCCTGTTATTAAACCAAAATGGGTTTGCGGTCACTATTTGGGGCCAAGCTGACGAATTGGCAGCCATTAGCCGGGACAGGGAAAACCGCCGCTATCTGCCCGGTTTGTCCATACCTGCGGAAATCAAGCTAATTCCCGATCTGGAAGCTGCTGTAAAGCACGCCCAGCTGATAGTTGCGGCGGTCCCAGCCCAGGCGGTGCGGGAGGTACTGCAGCGATTGCAGCCGCATTATAAGTCCGGCACAGTTCTGGTCAATACCGCCAAAGGCATTGAAATAGCAACAGGAAAGAGGTTGAGCGAAACCGCGGCTGATGTGCTGGGTAAAGATATACTGCCTTATTATGCGGTTCTCTCCGGACCTAGTCATGCTGAAGAGGTGGCCCGCCAGGTTCCCACCGCGGTAACCGTGGCTTCTGCCCGGGAAGAAACCGCATTTTATGTCCAGGATGCCTACATGTCAAAATATCTCAGGGTTTATACCAATCCTGATCTGGCCGGAGTCGAACTGGGCGGGGCATTGAAGAACATTATTGCTCTGGGGGCGGGAATGGTAGTGGGCTTAGGCTATGGTGACAATACTGTAGCCGCCCTGATGACCCGGGGACTGATGGAAATAATCCGTTTCGGCGTCAAGATGGGCGGCGCTTACCACACCTTTACCGGGTTGAGCGGCATCGGGGATCTGGCCGTGACCTGCTGCAGCAATTATTCCCGCAACCGCAAGGCCGGCATTTTAATAGGCCGCGGCTGCAGTGTGAATGACACCTTGCAGGAAGTGGGCATGGTGGTGGAAGGCGTACACACCACCCGGGTGGTCGACCGACTGGCTGATGAACTAGGTATTGAAATGCCCATAACCCGCGCCTGCTATAATATATTGTACCAAGAGTC
>DHGD01000090.1:6395-6831 GCA_002402575.1 Syntrophomonas sp. UBA4807 | reverse complement strand
TTTTCTTTTCTGGTTATATTACCGAATATTGATAAATATATTTGTACTGTTATAGCGCAAGGGATATTAAGGGGTGTCTTGCATCGGAGGGAGGATGCCTTTTAAAGTCTGAAACAAGGGAGGGAAAAAGAGAAGTGGATAGTAACAATATCTTGAACGATATTGCTGAAAGAACCGGCGGCGATATCTATTTGGGAGTCGTAGGCCCTGTAAGATCAGGTAAGTCAACCTTTATTAAGCGTTTCATGGAGCTAATGATTATCCCCAATATCAAAGACGTTTATGATCGGGAAAGGGCTGTAGATGAACTTCCCCAGAGTGGTGCTGGAAAAACCATCACCACCACCGAACCCAAATTTGTGCCCAACGAAGCTATAGAAATCACCACGCAGAACGGCGTGAGCTTCAAGGCTCGGCTGGTGGATTGCGTGGGATA
>DHGD01000090.1:0-6388 GCA_002402575.1 Syntrophomonas sp. UBA4807 | reverse complement strand
CCTTCGAAGAAGCGGCCGAAATAGGGACCAGGAAGGTCATTGTAGATCATTCCACCATCGGGATTGTGGTGACCACTGACGGCTCCATCAGTGACATCCCGCGCTCCTATTATGTCCCGGCGGAGGAAAGGGTCATTCAGGAACTCAAGGACCTCAATAAACCTTTCATAATCATACTCAATTCGGTAAACCCCTACAGCACTGAAGCCTTGCGCCTGGCAGAAGAACTCGGGGAAAAATACGGCGTAAGCGCTACGCCTATAGACGTGGCCCGTATGTCCATGGAACAGATTTATGGCCTGTTGGAAGAAGCTCTCTATGAATTCCCGGTTCATGAAGTCAACATCAAGCTTCCCGGNNTTTTGGCTCAGGGACGGCCTGGAGACCTCGATTCGCGATATCTTGAACGAGATCCGCAAGGTCCGCGACATCGATCAGGCCATCGAAAAACTTTCCAACGTGGAAAACGTCAGCTATGTGAGCCTGGAGGAAATGAACCTGGGCACCGGCACCGCGGCTGTGGATGTATCTGTGCCGGAGGAATTATTCTACCGCTCTTTAAGCGANNGTCAGCGGCTTCACCGTAGAAGGCACCCAGGATATCATGCGCTTAATGAAAGACCTCAGTGTCGCCAAGAAGGAATACGACAAAGTATCCTCCGCATTGGTTGAGGTGCAGGAATCCGGCTACGGGGTGGTGACGCCGCGGCTGGAGGAGATGCTTCTGGAAGAGCCCGAACTGATCCGTCAGGGAAGCCGTTTCGGGGTCAGGCTCAAAGCCAAAGCCCCCTCGCTGCACATTATCCGTGCCGACATAACCACGGAGATAACCCCCATCATCGGAACCGAGAAACAGTGTGAAGAGCTGGTGCGCTACATACTGGATGAGTTTGAAGAAGATCCCGCTAAGATCTGGGAATCCAACATCTTTGGAAAATCCCTGCATGATCTGGTAAGAGAAGGGATACAGAACAAACTGCACCGTATGCCCGAAAACGCTCAGCTCAAACTGCAGGATACCCTGCAGCGCATTGTCAACGAAGGCAGCGGAGGCTTGATCTGCATTATCGTGTGAATGTATATCAGCAAAAAAAATCAACCGGCCTGAGGGCCGGTTTTTTTGTTGNNGGGTGTCAAGGTGTCAAGGGGACGGGGGGTGTCAAGGGGACGGGGTTGTTGACAACAAGAGGCGCCAGTATCCCCGTCCCCATTTTCGCCACATTTTTGATGTCTAAACCTCACATACCGCCATTTTGTTATTAAACCCCTGTCCTATGAACGATATATAAAATTTGTCCAATAATTGTCGAATCAGCGCGGTAGTGGTATAATGTCCGTTATATAAAGCCAATTATCTGCCTCTAGAGGACAGGGGAAGCTTACTATGACTAAGCGTTATTATCTGGTGCGGGAAGATATCCTGCCTGAATCAATTCTCAAAACCGCACAGGTCAAGGATATGCTGGCCAACGGGGGCGCCGGGTCGGTTTCGGAGGCTGTGGAAAAACTGGGCCTGGCCCGCAGTACCTTTTATAAATACAAGGACGGGGTCAATACTTTTTTCGACGCCAAGAGCCTGGAGATAATCAATATTTCATTGCTTCTGCGCCATATTTCAGGTATTCTATCAGGGGTGCTGAATTGTATCGCCGCTTACCACGGCAATGTGCTTACCATCAATCAAAACCTCCCCCTTAATGGGGCCGCACTGGTGACCATTTCCATAAGCACAGAAGAATTGAGCATATCGGTGAATGAGCTCATAAGGCATCTTTCAGAGCTGAAAGGCGTGGTCCGCGCTGAGATCGTAGGCAGAGGTTAAACAGGAGGTGCGAGATGGTTTATTTGGGATTACTTGGTTGTGGAACAGTCGGTTCCGGAGTGGTAAAATTGCTGGCGCAGAATCAGCACACCATCGCCCGGCGCGCCGGAGAAGAAATCAAGATTAAGCGGGTGCTGGAAAGAGATGCCGAAAAATGCCTGCAGTCAGGCCTGGATACCGGCAGCATGGCCGCACATATAGATGAAATATTGGATGATGAGCAGATTCAGATTGTGGTAGAACTGATCGGCGGCATACAGCCCGCTCTGGACTATATTCTTCAGGCCATGCGCAAAGGCAAGCATGTGGTAACCGCCAACAAGGACCTGATTGCCGAACATGGTCAGATCCTGTTCGAGACTGCCGCCGCCTGCAAAGTGGATTTCTATTTCGAAGCCAGCGTTGCCGGAGGTATTCCTATCATCTATCCCCTCAAGCAATCACTGGCCGCCAATCGTATTAAAGAAGTCATCGGCATTTTAAACGGCACCACCAATTATATACTCACCAAGATGTCACGAGAAGGCCGTCCATATGAAGAGATCCTGGCAGAAGCCCAAGCCCTGGGCTATGCTGAAGCTGACCCTACCGCCGATGTGGAGGGGCTGGATGCCGCCCGCAAGATCGCTATCCTGTCTTCTATCGCCTTTAACACCCGTATAACTTTCAGCGATGTTTATGTGGAGGGGATAACTGCCATAACTCCGGCAGATATTCGCTATGCCAGAGAACTGGGCTATGTGGTCAAACTTCTGGCGGTGGCCAAAGAGAATGAGCGGGAGCAATTGGAGATCCGGGTCCACCCCGCATTCCTGCCTGTCACCCATCCGCTGGCGGCAGTAGACGATGTTTTTAATGCGGTGTTTGTTTACGGTGATGCGGTTGGCGAAGTCATGCATTACGGACGCGGCGCCGGCCAGTTTCCCACTGCCAGCGCAGTCTTGGGGGATGTAATCGACATTACCCGCAATATACAGCACGGTATAAGCGCGCGCATCGGCTGCACCTGTTATGACGACAGGACCATACTGAATATCAACCAACTCAGCGCGGAATTCTACATCCGCATGACGGTTACTGACCGCCCCGGCGTATTAGCAGGTATTGCCGGGGTGTTTGGAAACAACAATGTCAGCATCGCTTCGGTGATTCAGAAGACCAACAGCGGCCAATGCGCGGAATTAATACTTATTACCCACCGGGTGCAGGAACAGAACCTGCGCGATTCCCTGGCGGTCCTGCAAGGCATGAGCATAGTCAGCCGAATCGATAATGTGATACGGCTGGAAGGCACCGACCGTATGGAGGTTTAGCCCGATATGGTGACAGTACGGGTACCGGCCAGCAGTGCCAATCTGGGCACCGGCTTTGATACGCTGGGACTGGCCTGGCAGCTTTACTTTACAGTCAAGGCGCGCCCGGCTAAGCCTTTTTCGGATTTTAGGGTGAGTTCCGCAGGCGACCTTATCACTCGCTCTATGCAAGTGGTTTTCGAGCAGGCCGGGATTAATATGCCTGCATTGGAACTGCAGACCGAGAGCGACATTCCGGTCGGGAAAGGACTGGGCAGCAGTGCTGCGGTGATCATAGCCGGAATGTATTTAGCCAATCACCTGTGCGGAACCCCTTTTTGTGAAGCTCAATTGCTCAATTGGGCGCTGGCTATCGAAGGACATGCCGACAACATAACAGCGGCAGCATCAGGCGGGTTAACTACCGTCATGGTTTTGGGCAAAAACGTCTATTATCATAAGGTGCCCGTGCACCAGGGTTTAAAAGCAGTGATTGTGGTGCCCGATTTCGTGCTGCCTACTCGGGAAGCCCGCGCGGTTTTGCCGCGGGAAGTGAGCTGGCAGGACTGTGTGCAGCACACTCAGCAGGCCTGTTTTGTGCTGCAGAGCCTTGCCAATGGTGATTACCGCCATCTGGCCGTGGCCATGGACGATGCCATTGTACAAGAGGTACGACAGCCGCTTATTCCTGGTCTTGCTCAAGTTTTGCAAGCTGCCAGGGCAAACGGAGCCCTGGGGACATGTTTAAGCGGAGCCGGACCTTCGGTATTGGCCCTGGCCAAGGAGGGCAACCTAACTGCCATTGGCAAGGCTATGCAAGAGGCCTTCGCGGCTAAAAACATCAAGAGTTGCTGTCTGTATACCACAATTGACCACGACGGGGTCAGGATAGAAGAATACGACGTTTAAAATTATTAAATGCTTTTCCATACCACACAGATTAGGGAGTGAAAGAATTGGGTTTGTTGGTTGTCAAATTTGGAGGGAGTTCGGTGGCCTCGATTGACAAGATCAAGAGCATTGCTGAAAGGGTGGCCGCCATGCGCGAGGAAGGCAATCAGGTGGTAGTAGTGGTTTCAGCTATGGGTGATACCACTGACGATCTTATCGACCTGGCCTCTGCTACCGGAGAACAAAAATGGCACCGGGAAATGGACATGCTGCTGGCCACTGGAGAGCAGCAATCTGCCGCCCTCCTAGCTATGACTCTAAACAGCCAAGGCACCCCGGCCGTATCCCTGACCGGATGGCAGGCCGGCATCAGGAGCGACGATACCCACAGCAAAGCCAGGATAATCAGTATAGCCAATGACCGCATTCTGCAGGAACTGGAACAGGAAAATGTTGTCGTAATCGCAGGCTTTCAAGGTCTTTCCCCGCAAGGCGACATAACCACCCTGGGGCGGGGCGGCTCTGATACCACTGCTGTGGCCCTGGCCGCCAGCCTTTTGGCGGACCGCTGTATAATATTTACTGATGTTGACGGGGTTTTCACGGCTGACCCGCGTTTGGTCCCTGCAGCCCATAAGATGGCAACCATCAGTTATGAAGAAATGCTGGAACTGGCCAGCCTGGGTGCGGTGGTGATGCAGCCTCGGGCGGTGGAATGCGCCATGCAGTACCATGTGGACGTAGAGGTGCGCAACAGTTTCAAAACCGATCCCGGAACAATTATCACGGAGGGAAGCAGCATGGAAAAACAGAGAATAGTCAGCGGTGTAGCCCATGATACCAATGTAGCCCGGATCGCTATTTTTGATGTCCCTGACCGACCCGGGGTAGCCAGCCTGCTCTTCAATAAACTGGCTGATGAAGGCATCAATGTCGATATGGTAATACAGAGCGCCATGCGGGAAAACCGCAATGACATAGCTTTTACTATAGAAAAACCCGATCTTGCCAAAGCGCTTCCGGTGGTGGAGGATGTGGTCCGCGAACTGGGGGCTTCAGGGTTGTCTTATGATGCCGATGTGGCCAAGGTTTCAGTGGTAGGTGCGGGTATGCAGAGCCACCCGGGAGTGGCGGCCAAGATGTTCGAAGCCCTGGCTGAAGAACATATCAATATTCATATGATAAGTACTTCAGAGATCAAGGTGTCCTGTCTGATAGATGAAGACCTCATAGCTAAAGCGGTGCGGGCCCTGCATGCTAAGTATGAACTGGATAACGGCAACTGGGGATGCTGTTAAGAGATTGCCATCATATTTTGGTATCAAATTTTAAGGAAATGGCTAAATTGCAGCAGCTACCGAGACTAATAGCGGACAACACACTCAGCAATACCCCAAAACGGGTTAAACTTGACTTATATAAACATCTGTTATAAAATGATTTTTGCGTCGGGGTGTAGCTCAGTTTGGTATGAGCGCTACGTTGGGGACGTAGAGGCCGCTGGTTCAAATCCAGTCACTCCGACCATTTATAAAGACCTAAAAGACGGGAATTCAGAATCCCGTCTTGTTTATTTTTCTGGCTGATTTTTTGGCTTTGTTAGTAGTTTTGTTAGAAATTGTGTTCCTAAGATTTTTCGATTTTGGCAGCCGCGGCTTTTAACCGTTTCACGATCTGAGTGTAGGTATCCATCACCACCAAGTGGAGCAGGAAGCCATCTTTTGATAACGTTTGATAATCTATCAATATTTTGATATAATTTGCGCATAATAGAGGAGGTGTTCTCATGGCCACGATCAGGCCAAGCTCTGACCTGCGAAATAAATATAACGAAATTTCCGAATTCTGCCATACTTATCAGGAACCTGTTTTCATTACGAAAAACGGCAAGGGCGATCTCGTCATCCTCTCCAATGCCGAATACGAGCGGCTCTGCGGAAAGCAAGAGCTGCACCGCCTGCTAAATGAAGGAATTTCTGACCTGAAAGCCGGGAAGAGCCGTCCCGCAGAAGATGTATTCGCAGAAATCGAGAGGAAGTTTGGCTTTGACGAAGTATAATATAGAAATCGAAAATGCCGCCGAACGCGATCTGTATGACGTTCTCTCGTATATCACAGAAACGCTCAAAGAACCGGCTTTGGCGCTGCGGTTATACAAGTCCATCAAGGAACAAATCAGCAAGCTATCAACGATGCCAGCAAGAAACCGTGTTGTGGATGATCAGCCATACGCCTCCATCGGCGTTCGCTGGTTGTTTGTTGAAAACTATGTCGTGTTCTACGTCATTGATGAAACGGTGCTGACCGTCCATGTGATTCGGGTACTATACAACCGCAGGGAATGGCAGAGCATTTTGGATAGCCGCACCTTTCCCTGCAGAGG
>DHGD01000148.1:3942-4258 GCA_002402575.1 Syntrophomonas sp. UBA4807 | reverse complement strand
TCGGATAAGAGGTAACCCTTTTTAGGGGAGGTTTCAATAACATAACCTTCGCCTTGCAATGACTTTATAATCTTCCACACTGATGTCCGGCTGACGCCCAGTTCCTGACTTAAGGCCTCTCCTGATACCCATTGTCCTTGCCTTGACCTTATAGCCGCCAGAACAGCTTTACGCAGCATCTTTTCACGCCTCCTAATGTCAACTTTATCTTATATTATAGCTGACATTACTATAAAAATCACATTCAAGGTGAGGCCCGGTTGGGTATTACTGCAGGCGGATAGAAGATACGACCGCCCCAGGCGGTTGCCAACTG
>DHGD01000148.1:2829-3888 GCA_002402575.1 Syntrophomonas sp. UBA4807 | reverse complement strand
TGCGGGCCTTTTTGTGACCTTTCTAGCTAATGAAGGCGGAGTACATAAAATACCCCCCCATGCCTACCAGAAACAAACCGCACAGGAAGATGACGGCGTTGTAATAGCTCTCTTTGATAAACTTCTGCCCACCCGCGACTGACACCGAGATCAGTGTGTACCACAGCAGGTCTGATAATATGTGGCCGCTGTAAAATGACCCCACCCCCAGATTCCCGGAGGGGAAGGCCAGGACCAGGTAGCCCAGGCCGACGGTAGCCCACCATATAGACCAGTAGGGGTTGGTGAGGCTGAGCAATATACCTGTCAGAACGGGGTGCATGTCACTTGATGACTTGTCCGCCGAAGCGCCGCTTTTAAGATGAATTCTCCCCTTCCGGGCGTCACGGCTCATATTCCAGCCCAGGTATATCAAGAACAAACCTCCTATAAGGGCGATGCCCCTGGTAACTTCTAGCCTGGTCAGGAAGGCTGACAACCCTGCCATCAGGGCGATAATCAGCAGCAATTCCAGTATGGCGTGGCCCAAAACGATCAACGGTCCGGCCCGCCAGCCCCGGCGTGCGCTGGAAGCGATGGTAGCGGACAGGAGCGGGCCAGGCATCATAGCCCCGGAAAGTCCTACCATAAATGCGGTGACAAATAAAGTTGCGATGGTCATAAGGTGAAAAACCCCCATTTGACAAGATATAGGTGCTCTACCACCAGCCCGTGGCTTGAACACCGTGGTTCAGTCCCGTACCGGGTGCCAGGGGCTTTAGTTCCCAGGCTTCCTGGTTCTGGATATCTCCATTTTTGCAGTGGCAGTGGCGGTCGGGCAACTGATGAGCTATCAATGGTTGAAAAACCGGCCAGGAAAAAGGGGGAACCTGGCCGGGGTGCTTTTCATCGTGATTATTCTAGGAGTTTATGCCTTCCTATGCAACCATCCGCTTCCCCTTCCGCTCTTTTATACCTACTAGTGCTCGGCCCCAAATTGTTTCGGGGCCGAGTTATTGAACGCCGGGACTATGGCTATGCGTTTATGTGAGAGGACCGATTTGCTGTCGGCGAAAAATA
>DHGD01000148.1:1380-2783 GCA_002402575.1 Syntrophomonas sp. UBA4807 | reverse complement strand
GTGTCACTTTATATCGGCATGGTACTCTTGCAGGGACTTGAGTTTTGCTTCATTAGCATTCTTTTCTTTATAAGCGGCTATCCCTTTGGCACTGGCCATAGCTGCTGCCATAGTGGTTATATAAGTCACCCGGTTCTTGATGGCTGATTTGCGGATATAAGAATCATCGGTTTGGCTGCGCTTGCCCGAGGGGGTGTTTATAATCAGTTGCAGCTCCCCGTTGGTTATGGCGTCAACTATGTGGGGCCGGCCTTCATACTGCTTGTTGATGCCAGTGCACTCTACACCGTTTTCCAGCAGGTACTTACAGGTCCCGGAAGTAGCCCGGATTTTAAATCCCATGCGGGCGAATTCCCGAGCGGTTTCCAGGGCGGCTGGTTTATCCTGATCGGTTACGCTGAACAACACCGTCCCCGATAAGGGCAAACTCGATTGAGTGGCTTCCTGGGCCTTGTAGTAGGCCAATCCGAATGAATCGGCAATGCCCAGCACTTCACCGGTGGAGCGCATCTCCGGTCCCAACAGGGGATCGACCTCGGGGAACATATTAAAGGGGAAAACCGCCTCTTTGACCCCGAAATGCGGTATATGGCGGGTTTTAAGTTCGTTGACGGAGTACTTCTGCCCGGCATAATGAGCCATTATGATCTCAGTTGCAATGCGCGCCATGGATATGTTGCACACTTTGGAGACCAGGGGAACAGTACGCGAGGCGCGCGGATTGGCTTCCAGCACATATACCCGGTCGTCCGCGATGGCGTACTGCATGTTCATCAAACCTACCACATTAAGCTCTTTGGCGATTTTGCGGGTATAGTCCTCAATGGTGGCAATATGTTCGGCGGCTATACTGATGGGGGGGATGACGCAGGCCGAGTCGCCGGAATGGATTCCGGCCAATTCGATGTGTTCCATCACCGTGGGGACGAAGGCGTCTTCGCCATCAGCAATTGCGTCGGCCTCAGCTTCAATGGCATTACTCAGGAAGCGGTCGATAAGAATAGGCCGCTCCGGGGTTACTCCTACTGCCGCGGTTACATATCGCAGCAGCATTTCTTCGTCATATACCACTTCCATACCCCGTCCGCCCAATACATAGGACGGCCTCACCATAAGCGGATAACCGATACGGTTGGCTATGGCCAGAGCTTCGTCAATGTTTACGGCCATACCCGATTCTGGCATGGGGATGTCCAGTTTTTCCATAATCTTACAGAAGCGGTCGCGATCTTCGGCCAGGTCGATGGTCTCCGGCGTGGTGCCCAGAATCCTTACCCCTGCCTGAGACAGCTCAGCGGCGATATTGAGCGGAGTCTGGCCGCCGAATTGAACTATTACCCCGAGCGGTTTTTCCTTGTCATAAATGCTCAACACATCTTCTACTGTCAGCGGCTCAAAATACA
>DHGD01000148.1:0-1333 GCA_002402575.1 Syntrophomonas sp. UBA4807 | reverse complement strand
AGCAGTAGTCAAACTCGATGCCCTGACCGATACGGTTGGGACCTCCGCCTAGTATCATTACCTTGGGACGGTCTGTAACTGTAGTCTGGTCTGCCTGGTTGTAGGTGGAGAAATAATAGGCGGCATTTTCCACCCCGCTTACCGGAACCGCTTCCCAGCCTTCCACCACGCCTATGGCGGTGCGGCGTCTGCGGATCTCGGCTTCGGGTATTGCCAACAGTTCTGCCAGGTAACGGTCGGAAAAGCCATCTTTTTTAGCCTGTTCGAGTAGTTCGTCAGGCAGGTTGCCGTTCTTGCATTTTAAAATATCTTCTTCCAGCATTACCAGTTCGCGCATTTGCTCAATAAACCAGGCTTTGATATGAGTAAGGCGGTGCAGCAAGCCGATGTCAGCCCCTTTGCGCAGAGCTTCGTACATAATAAACTGGCGTTCGCTGGATGGCTCAGCCAGCATGGACAATAGGTCCTCCAAAGCCATCTGGTTGAAATTGCGGGCGAATCCCAGCCCGTAGCGTCCTATTTCCAGGGAACGGATAGCTTTTTGCAGAGCTTCCTTGTAGTTCTTGCCAATACTCATCACTTCGCCCACAGCCCGCATTTGGGTGCCCAGTTTATCAAGTGAGCCCGGGAACTTTTCGAAAGCCCAGCGGGCGAATTTAATAACAACATATTCACCTGAGGGGGTATATTTATCCAGAGTGCCTTCCCGCCAATATGGTATCTCATCCAGGGTAAGTCCTGCGGCCAGCATGGTGGATACCAGGGCGATAGGAAAGCCGGTGGCCTTAGATGCCAGGGCTGAAGAGCGCGAGGTGCGGGGGTTGATTTCTATGATGACCACCCGGTCTGTTTTGGGGTCATGGGCGAACTGTACATTGGTGCCGCCCACCACCTCGATTGCTTCCACCACCGCGTAAGCATACTGTTGAAGGCGCTTCTGCAATTCAGGGGCGATGGTCAGCATAGGCGCGGTGCAGAAGGAATCGCCGGTATGAACCCCCATGGCATCAATATTTTCAATAAAGCATACGGTGATAAGCTGATTTTTGGCATCACGCACCACTTCCAGCTCCAGTTCCTCCCAGCCCAACACCGACTCCTCTACCAAGATCTGTCCCACTAAACTGGCGGCTATGCCGCGGTTGGCTACGATGCGCAATTCTTCCACATTATAGACCAGCCCCCCGCCGGTGCCACCCATAGTGTAGGCAGGGCGTATTACCACCGGGTAGCCCAGCTCCTGGGCTATCTGCTCGGCTTCGGCAATGCTGTAGGCAGGTTTGCTGCGCGGCATATCAATGCCCAGGCGGTTCATGGTCTCTTTGAATGCGAT
>DHGD01000158.1 GCA_002402575.1 Syntrophomonas sp. UBA4807 | reverse complement strand
CTATTTCTGTTCCGACCGCTCCGCCCACAAAATTAATCTTTCCCAAGGCTTTCAAATCCAAACCGGTACACCAGGCCCTTCCCGTGCCGGTTATGACTGTGACGCCGATATCCGCAGCGCGGTCTGCGTCTAGTACCGCTTCTTTAACCTCGTTGATCATCTCCGGGGTCAAAGCGTTCAAGGCCTCGGGGCGGTTCATGGTTATCCAGGCTATGCCCTGGCTTTTTTCCACCAGCACCAGTTCCTGCTCAGGCATATCATTCCCTTCTTTCTTAAAAATATTTCCATTATTTTACAGTATATGTTCGTCCATTCGGCGCACAATATGATTAGAAACCGGTAGTTACCACAGATCAATAAGCCCCTGAAAGAAGGATAAGTCTTATTGATAGAAAAACTGCCGGTTTCTTTAAAAACCGCTGGCAGATATTAAGCACAGTCCTTGGCACTGCCAAACCTACTGTGTTTGAATACTGCCGGCGGATTTATTTTGCCGCTGAAAATCCATATCCACAAACCGAGTAAGGGTACTGCGGCCATCATGCCATAATAATGCCAGGGGCAGGCCAAATTACCGACCGGCAGCAAGACCAGCCAGGGTAAAACCGGGGTCGTCCAGAAGATCAGGCCAAAAATGGCATAATCGCAAATACCGCACGGATTCCAGCCTGTCAGCAGAGCCAGCATCATGATCCAACCCGGAAACTGCCACAGCAAGGCAGCAGAAAGGCGTTTCCCCCAGGCAACTCCCCGCAGCGTCCCGGCTTCCCGGCTCAACACTACGAGGTACAGAACCGCAGCCAGATACTCCCAGCCCGGCCAATAGCTCAGCAACCATACCGAAATCCAGGCAAAAAGGTGAATCCACAACAGGCGTAATGTCGTCATAGCTGCCCCCATTCCCTGATCACCGTGACATGGGGGCTGTTATAAAAGACATCCGGGGGCACCCATAAATCTCGGGTATTGTCAAAATCCAGGCCTTGACGCTGATATGCCTTCCACATGATCTTGCTGCAATTCCAGGCCCTTTCTCCAGACTTAAAGGCTACCGGATAAAAAAGTTCATTCACTTGCAGCCGTGCATAATCCACCGCCGCAAGTTTTACGGCTTGATCGGCTTCAACCCGCAGCAGGCAAATCTTGGGATATTCACGGAAATGTTCAATTGAGCGCACGGTTATTCCCAGGTCAGCATAACCTTCAATAATTTCTCCAGCTCCGATATATAAGGCGGCATGCGAATAATATCCATAAGCACAGTCAGGATAAGCCCCCAGTATTATGTCTCCCGGTTCCAATCCCGCGAAGGAAATACTGTTATGGGCCTTTTGAGGATTGCCATAGCCGATATTTCCCGACAGCGCGCTTTTTAGGTAAATACTGGCAGCCCCTTGGGGGGAAGTGACGACAGCATAATTGGTTATTAATATAAACATAAAAGCCAATAAGGTCAAAAACGGGAATATGCAAAGGTTAAAAGGCTGCTTCATCTTCAACCCCAATTCGGATTAACGGTACAACCGGGTTATCTTTCAAGCTCTGCCAGCAACTGTTGGCACAGCCGCAGTATGTCAGTCTCACTTAATATGCCCACCACGCGGCCATCCTGAACCACCGGCATACCGCTGATTTTGTTTTTTAGCAACAACTCGATGGCTTCAGACAAATCGGCGTCAGCTGAAACAGTGATCACCTTCTTGGTCATAACCCAGTCGACCGGGGTATCACAGACCACTTCCGGCGAACGCAGGGCTTTTTCGATATCATGCTGTACAATCATGCCGATCAGACTGCCTTGAGCCAGCACCGGCAGGCGGCGGATGTTGTTCTCCACCATTAATTCCAGGGCGTCATTGATGGTTTTGCGGCTTTCGATACTGATAATTGCTTTGGTCATGACGTCTGTAACCTGCATAAGCATCACCTCTTGTTACTATTCTATCACAGTATTTTATAGAAAACGGCATCAGCCTGTTGTCTTAACATATGGCAAATAAGCCCAGCGGCGCCACCTCCTGCCCGCTATTGTCTCATTTTCCCGCACAGTGCGAACCCTCCCCCCGGCCGGGATATAAATACGGATTTCCGTGCAGGTTTGAGGTAAAATAGTAAAAAAGTATCGAGGATTTTTACATGCGGGCTATAATAAAGAAACTGTCCCGGCAAGAGGGGCTTACCCAGGAAGAATATCATAAGCTTATGGAATACATAACCCAGCTTGAGACCCGTTCGGTTTCCTCCTACCAGTTGTTCCGCCACCGATACGGCCCGGTGTTGTACGAGCAGTATTCCACTTATCTGCCTGAGTTTGAATACACCATAGGGGATGTAGTTTCCTTGCTGGCAAGAGAACCGGAATTGCTGATATTGGCCCGCCAGCGTCCGCTTCAGTGGCAGTACTTCCCGCCTCCCTACCAGCCCTTTCTCAGAGCATGCTCAGAAAGGGAGGCTGAGGGTCGTTTATTCTATCAAATCATTGATGAGATGGCCGGGGCAGCTGAGAAATTGCCGGAACTGCCCCATCCCCGTGACGGCCAGGTGGTCATGCTGTTTGAAGACAATAATCCCTATAAAGAGCCTGGCTTAAAGGCCCATTTTGACCGATTAAGCTGCTTCAGTTTCGTCACCCGGCTGCAAAGCATCAGATATCTGACCATTCACAAAGCCAAACAAGACCGGGTGGAAGTAGTGGCAGAGGACCGCTTGGGGGGCATATTCACTAACAAGCAGAAATCTATCTACTACTATATTTACCTTACTGAATCATCCCCGGTCAAAGCCCGTGAGTCCTGCAGCCTAATCAACCTCGCCCTGTATGGTCTGCCGGGGGGGCAATGATATGACGCCTGATTTCAATGAGAATATCGCCAAAGACCTTTTTCAGCTGTGGCGGCAGGAATTGACAGATCGTCAGGCTATCCGTGATTCCCGGCTCAATCCGGCTGATGTAGTGTTAAACCGGCCTGAAGAGGTGGAACTGCTGGTCAGAGCCTGGTTCTTTTGCGGCCGCAGCCATGACTTATATGTGGCCTTATTTCATAATCTCAACAAAATGCCCGTCATAAAGTGGCTGATCGCTTCGCCGGAAGATATGCTCAAGGGTTTTCTTCAATTTCTTCCCTGGTATATACTCGTTTACCGGCCCCGTCCGGCGGAATTGCATTTCCTGGTGAGTCTTTACCGCGAGGAACTGACCCCATGGTATGACGCCATCGCTAACAGCATCGGTCCCCAAGGCTGCCAATACTTGATGTCCAGGACCGCCAACCGCAACCTGCGCCAACTGTTGAAAACCCCACGGCAATCCCGGCGGGAAGAGTTGTTCGGCATCAACCCGGATCGTTTCACAATGGGCAGTATGACCGGTTTGTACGGCGACAAAAACCAGTGTCTGCTGCGCGCCCTGCAAATGAGCGCCATTTGCCAGCAAGACAACGCTGACAGCCCCGGGTCTTATCATATGCTGCAAGCCCTGGAAACGGCGGAGGCCATCTTTGAAGCCGGGCTGGTTGCTGACAGCATGGCCATTTTGCTGGATGCCTATCGGGAAAGTGAGCGCAAAGGCGATTTTACATTCCTGACCACCGACCACCGATTGTACAAACGATGGTCCCGGATACTTGACAAGGTGGCTCCGGCTTACGCCATGCTGGAACATAACTCCATGGCGGCGGCAGCTTACCATGTTCTGTATAAGCGCTGCTNNCTCTACCAGTCTGGACATACTGGACCGTCTGCGCTCAGACCGTGCGGACGCCCCCGCCGTCATGGCATTATTGCGGCTGTGGCTGCTGCAGGCAGGACCCGAGCGGGCTGGCGAACAGCAATTTTGGTTCGATGAAGGCGGCCGCGTAGAATTCGGCTTGCTGCGCCAATTTGTGGACCAGCGCAAACAATCCCAACCTCAAGAG
>DHGD01000059.1 GCA_002402575.1 Syntrophomonas sp. UBA4807 | reverse complement strand
ACAGTAATCAAAACCCATTAAGTGAGCGAGGACATCGCTCAGTCTGCGCCGCAACGGGGTATAGAAAGTGCATTGGGCACAATAATCCTGAAAGCAGGGAGATAATTATGCGCAAATCTAACGACCGCTTGCTTCCTTATAAGCGGAAAAGGGATTTTAGTGTGACCCCGGAGCCGCATGGCCCTGGTGCCGGGGCAGGCTCGACGCTGATATTTGTCATTCAAAAACACGATGCCCGCAGCCGCCATTATGACTTTCGCCTGGAACTGGACGGGGTTTTAAAGAGCTGGGCGGTACCCAAAGGCCCCAGTCTAGATCCCGCGCTAAAACGTCTGGCGGTGCGCACTGAGGACCATCCTCTGGATTATACCCAGTTTGAAGGCATCATTCCCTCCGGGCAGTATGGAGCTGGGAGCATGATAATCTGGGACCGGGGTGTTTGGGAACCCTTGGGAGATCCGTTTGCGGGCCTAAAGGCCGGTCATTTGAAATTCCGCCTGAGCGGTGAAAAGCTTCGCGGCGCGTGGGCCCTGGTGCGTATGCAGGGAAACACCGGGGAAAAACAAGAAAACTGGCTGCTCATAAAAGAAAAGGACCACTTCGCTGAGACGAACGCCGGGGTAGATGTGGCCGACAGGCTGCCCGGAAGTGTTCTGGCAAAAAGCGAAGCCCCGCTAATACCTGCGGGAGCCAAAACCAGCCCGGTTCCATCCGCCCTTGCGCCGCAATTGGCGACTTTGGCGGATAGAATACCGGTTGATAATAATTGGAGTTGGGAGATAAAGTTTGACGGCTATCGCATTCTGGCTCGCTTTGATGGCGGCCGGGTGGATTTGTTTACCCGTAATGGCAACGCTTGGACTGATAAGCTGCCAGGCCTGGCAGCGGCGCTAAAAGGACTCAAGATCGAACCTGGATGGCTGGACGGGGAGATCGTTTTGCTGGGAAAAGACGGCGCCCCTGACTTTGCCGCCCTGCAAAATGCCTTTGATTCCTCCCGGGTGGAGGAAATCCGCTATTTTGTTTTTGATCTGCCCTTCTATAATGGCTTCGACCTCCGCCAATCCGCCCTGTATGAGCGACGCGAGTTGTTAAGAAAAGTCCTGGCCCTGTCTAACAGCCCGCAGATCCAATTCAGCGAGGAATTTGAAGGCGAGGGCAGAGAAATATTTGAAAGTGCCTGTAAGATGGGCCTGGAGGGCATAATCGGCAAACGACGCGATTCGCCGTATGTATCCAGCCGGTCTGCCAACTGGATAAAGCTGAAGTGCGGCCATCGGCAGGAATTTGTGGTGGTGGGCTATACCGAGTCCAAAGATCCCGGGCGGGCTATCGGTTCCCTTATATTGGGATTTTATGATGAACAGGGGCGGTTGCGCTACGCCGGAAAGACCGGGACCGGTTTTGATCATAAGACCATGCAGATGCTAAAAGACAAGCTTTCCCGCCTGGCAACGGAGCAGAGCGCACTGCACGATAAACCCAAAGATGTTAAGGGAAATTGGGTTTCGCCACAGCTGGTGGCCGAGATTTCTTTCGCGGCATGGACCTCCGCAGGCAGGCTGCGGCAACCTGTATTTCGAGGATTACGGCAAGACCTGGGGGCTAAAACGATCACCCGGGAGGCGGCCGGGCCGTTGCCCCGTTCCGGGACCAAAGGAGCCAAAGCTCCGCTTGAGAATAAGCCCAACACTGCCGGTAGCAGTACCGTGGAGTACAAAATCACTAATCCAGAACGTATCATTGACCCCGGCACCGGATTGAGAAAGCAGGATCTGGTGGATTATTATCAACTGGTATCCAGTTATATGCTTCCCCACCTGAAAAACCGCCCGGTATCCTTCTTGCGCGCGCCATCGGGGGTGAACGGACAGTTGTTTTTCCAAAAGCATGCCGATACTATGTACATCCCCGAATTGAAACGCCTTGACCCGGAGCTGGATTCTGGACATCAGGCCATGATGGAGGTGAATTCGGTGAAAGCCTTGATCGGCGCGGTGCAGATGAATGTCATCGAATTTCATACCTGGAACGCCACTGCCAAGAAGATCGACCAGCCGGACCGCATGATTTTAGACCTGGATCCCGGAGAGGGAGTGGGTTGGCCCGCCATGCAGGAAGCTGCTGAACTTACCCGCACCTTGCTGGAAGAACTGGGTCTGCGCAGCTTCTTAAAGACTAGCGGCGGCAAAGGTCTGCACATTGTGGTGCCTCTGTCTGAACGCCATGATTGGGATACGGTGAGGGATTTCGCCAGGGCCGTCTCGCAGCATCTGGCCATGGTTATGCCTGATCGCTTCGCTTCCTTAAGCGGTCCGCGCAACCGTATAGGCAAGATATTTGTGGATTATATTCGCAACAGCCGGGGCGCCACCACCGCTGTCGCCTTTTCCGCCAGAGCGCGCCCGGGTCTGGGGGTTTCGGTTCCTTGCTCCTGGGCGGAACTCTTCATGCTGACTGGGGGGGCGCATTGGAACATTTCCAACCTCAGCCCGCGTCTGCGCTCAGGGATGGATCCCTGGAAGGAATACCACACCCAAAAGCAGATATTGACGTCAAAAGCCCAAAAAATGCTGAAAATGTAATTTATAATCTGATGCCGACACGGCGCCATAGCTCTGGCAGTTTATTGCGACGACGAGGTACCTTGATTGCTAAATTCGTATAGAAACCTGCGCTATTAAAGATACTAAAAAAAATAAACTGGCTGCTAAGGAGGAATAAAATGACAGGCAAAGAAAAACTGAGCAAAATCCAGTCGATTGTTAAGGATAATCAAGATAATGACTGCCCGGAAAAAGAAGGCGATAAATGCAAAAAGCCCGGCGTCTACAGAGATTCCGAACCGATTGGCGGCGGGGGCTGATCAATACAGTGCCCTGAATATAGGAATTGATGAAGATTTTAGCTAAGATGGCATACATGTGAGCAAAATATTCCATCTGGCAGGATATCCAACTAGATGGCCGAATCGGATGATGGCTCAAAGGACATGCTTTCGTAAGCTGACTTAACCAATCTACAGCGCTCTCAGCGGGTTTGATCAATGGAGGGCTTTCTTTTAAACTGAAACAGTACTACCTGCTAAACTGCTCATTAGACGACCCGGTTGTGGATCGTCCCACAACAGTTTAGAAAGGAGTCGGTAAGATGTTTGATAGAAAGCTTATTATCCCTATTTTAGTGATGTCGTTGTTTGTCGGGGGATCGCTGACAGGTATGAACAACCAGGCAGTGCAGTCCTCCATACTCACCCCGGAACCCTTCAGAGCTGAGGTAGTACAAGTTCAGGATATGAACACCGGGGAAGAGACAGCGGTAGACCAAAATGCTGTTACAGCAACCGTTGCAACTGCTGACACCAAAACCACCTTAAATGCTCCTGCTGCAAGCAGCCCCGAGGTAAAGGCGGCCGAGAGCAGTGAGCCTGCAAAAACCACGCAGGTCAAAACCAATCCTGTCCCCAAAACCACAAGCAGCAATGTCGGGACATCAGGTTCAACAGTATCCAGGGGCAGTCAAAGCGGCAAAGTGCTTACCATGGTAGCCACCGCATATGATGGCTGTTACGAATGCAACAAGCCTTACTATGGCAAACCTTCGTATATCGGTCTCCCTTTGCGGAGGGGCATTGTGGCCGTTGATCCCAATGTCATCCCGATGGGAAGCAGACTTTATGTTGAAGGTTATGGTGAAGCTATCGCCGCTGACCAGGGTAACGCGATCAAGGGCAACAGAATCGACCTCTTCTTCGATACCCATCAGCAGGCATTGAAATACGGCAAAAAAACCGTTAAAGTAACCGTCTATTAGGCAGTGTATCAAGGCCGGCCTCGATTGTGGGCCGGTCTTTTTTGATACTGGCCCAAGACGGTGCTATCCTCAAAGCATGGGCGGAATAAGCCGCGTTTTTGGATTTTATTAAAATTTACTAAAGCGGAGGGGTATGTTAAGCTATTTGTAACTCACCTAGCACATTTGTTTGCGTTTTACTGGGTCTATGTCTGGCAATAGATTGGGTGAGCAGCTGCAATTGCTTGTATTACATAGAGTATAAGCCATAACCTTCATCGGCAATCGAGTTAACCGGCCGGGGCAGTGTTTGACGACTGTTGTGGGTTAATTCGGGGTACTGACTATATCTGAAATCCACGCGAAATAATATATGCTTATCCGGTTAATACAGAACGGTAACTTATGTGACAGCGATGATGGCCGCAGCTGGCTGTGCATCCGTTTAATTATAGCGGAAACTAACAAGCAGATCCTGGCCCCGTGAAGCGGGATCCCGACGACAATAATGGAGAGATAATCTGACCTGGGGAGGTGGTTGCTGACACCGCTATAGTTATGTGGATTAAGAGATGAGGAGTAAATAGTGTGGTTCCGTATCCCCCGGGGGATAGAATAGGCAGTATTAATTAAGGAGGGGAAGTAATAATGAGTAACGGCACACTGGCACCCGGTACCAAAATTCCATGTAGGGTAAGCCGCACCCTTGATGTGGGAGATTTTTCGATTCTGCATCAGCTCACCTGGTTCAATATGGCGGTACATAGCAACTCGGAATACGCCAAGAACACCTGGTTTAAAGAACGCTCCCTGGCGGGTCCGATTATTTTCACGGTAGCTGATGGGCTGGTGCATCATGCTGACACAATCGCTTATTTATTAGCCGATGTGGGATATGAAATCTATGCTTACATCGGAATTGACAATGTTAAAATCACTACCCCGGTGCTGTTCGGCGACACCTTGACCGCAGACGCGGAAGTGGTTGATTTCCGCCCTACCAAGAACCCGGAAATGAATCTTTTCATCTACAAGAACAAGACTTATAATCAGCGCGGTCAACAGGTAATCGAGTACCAGACCACCATGATGGCCAAGAAAAAGGCGTAGGCAAAAGCACTAATTAGGTGAAATGGGCCGCAGGCTTAGAAATAAGCCTGCGGCTCCGCTTTATTCCCACACATTAAAATCCTACCGCAAGGTTTTTAGAAAATCATCCAGCCGGGTCAGGCCTTCTTTAATGTTTTGCAGGGAGTTGGCATAAGAAAAGCGGATATAGCCCTCACAATTGGGACCGAAGTCAATACCCGGAGTAACCGCGACTTTGGCCTGTTCGAGGATGTCAAAAGCGAACCGGTAGGAGTCCGAGGTGTATTCCTTCACGTTGGCCAGTGCATAAAAAGCCCCCAGCGGATCATGTACAGTTGCTATGTCCATTTCTTTCAGGCGGCTCAACAAATAAAGCCGCCGCTCATTGTATATCTCCAGCATCCTCTGCACATCGGAGCCGCAGTCACGCAACGCCGCAATTCCTCCCTCCTGGGCGAAGGAAGATGCGCATATGAAGAAATTCTGCTGCATTATCTGCATGGCGCGAATGTACTGGCGGGGTGCTATCACATAACCCAGGCGCCATCCGGTCATGGCATAAAGCTTGGAAAAACCGTTGACCACAAAGGCCTGGTCGGTATATTCCAGAATCGTGTGTTCCTCACCCTCATATATCAGCCCGTTATAAATCTCGTCAGCGATGATAATGGTGTCGAGTTGGGCCAGGTCCTTAAGGTCAGCAGCGCTGAATACCGTTCCGGTGGGATTGCCCGGGGAATTGAGCAATACCGCCCGCGTGGAGGGGCTCAGGTGCTGCTTTATGGCCTCCGGCCGGTATTTGAATCCATCTTCTTCCGCCACCGGGATAAAAACCGGCTTGCCGCCCACATAATTGATAAAGTTGGGGTAGCAGGCATAATAAGGGTCAGGCAGGATTATTTCCTCTCCCCTCTCCAGGAGTACTGAAAACATGATCAACATCCCTGGAGAGGTGCCAGAGGTAACCAGAACCTGATCGGGAGAGATGGCAACCCGGTAGTTGCTCCAGTAATGTTCGCATATGGCTTCTCTCAAGCTGATTTTGCCCAGGCTGTGGGTGTAATGGGTATCGTTGTCTTGAATGGCGCGCAACAAGGCCTCTTTGATTGGCTCGGGAGTAGGGAAATCGGGTTCCCCCACTTCCAGATGAACTATATCTTCACCCTGAGACATCATGCTCTGAGCCTTTTCCAGAACCTCCATGACGATAAAAGGTGATAATTGTTCGGTCAGCGATGACGGGGTTGATCTACTCATATTATTATTATTTTGCTCCTTCACAAACTCTTTCCTATAATTGTATATAAAAGAATCAGCTTCAGTCTACTATTCATTCCCGTCAACAGTGCGTAGCATTGCGTATGCGCAACTGATAGCACCGGCAATGACAGCCAGATTGTCACAATCAAGCGAGGAGCGGATCAATTATGAAGAAAGTGATAATGTTTACCACTAAAACCTGACCGTACTGCAATGTGGCGAAAGAGTTTCTTTCCCGTAACCACATCAGCTATGTAGAAAAAAACATAGATATCGACCACCAAGCCCGCAATGAACTGATTAAGCGCAATATTAAAGGAGTGCCTGCTTTTCTCATCGGCGAAGATGTGGTAATCGGTCTGGATAAGGAAAAAATTCTGCAACTGGTGGACCACCGTGTAATAGAATGCGAGAACTGCCGGACCCGGATGCGCGTTCCCACTGGCAAAGGAAAACTCAGGGTGACCTGTCCGCAATGCCGCCATGAATTCGATCTTCAGTCCCGGATATAAGGTCTGGCTGGCGCAGGCTT
>DHGD01000143.1 GCA_002402575.1 Syntrophomonas sp. UBA4807 | reverse complement strand
AAAACCCTGGCTGGTCGGGCGGAAAAAACATAAATGATATCAGCCAGCAGCAGTGCCTCATCTATATCATGCGTCACGAATAACACCGAAGGCTGGTAGGTTTTCCACAGCTCTTTCAGCCACAGCTGCATTCTGCCCCGAGTGATAGCGTCCAAACCGGCAAAAGGCTCATCTAATAGCATGATGTCGCTGGTAAAAAGGTAGGTGCGTAAAAGCGCTGCCCTCTGGCGCATGCCTCCTGAAAGCTGCCGCGGATAATGCCGTTCAAAACCTTCCAAGCCAAAACTATTAAGGTGTTTCCGTGCCTCGCTGTAGGCCTCCTTTTTTTCCATCCCCTTTAAAAGCAGCGGAATGCTGACATTGTCGAGGATGTTCTTATGCGGCAAGAGCAGGTCTTTTTGCTGCATATAACTAATCCGCCCGGTGCGCCCGGTCCAATCTTCCCCGCCCAACTCAACGGTGCCCTTATCCGGGGTGATCAGCCCGGAGATAATATTCAACAAGGTGCTTTTACCGCAGCCGCTGGGGCCCAGGATAACGGCAAACTCTGAGCAGCTTACAGTTAATGATATGTCATCCAGGGTGAAAATATCTTGCAGAGTTTTGCTGACGTTGCATACTTGGATCCCAGCCACCAACTACTCCTCCTATTCGGGCAAGAAATCATTGCTAAAAGCCTTTTCAACTTGCAGTGGTTTTTCGATCAATTGATTGGCCAGCATAAAATCAGCATAGTTCTTCCACACTTCCGTTTTCATCTCCCCCCAGCGCCAGGCATCAGCCTGATACTGTCCAGCCAGATAAGCCTGGCTGGCCGCTACCAATTCCTTATCCAGTTCGGGCACGTTTTTGAGGAGAATATCGCCCGCCTGGCCCGGATTCTTAATGGCATAGTCGTAGCCCTTGCTGGTAGCCCGCATGAATTTTTTAACCATTTCCGGGTTTTGAGCAATCTTACTCTCACTGGCAATAATAACCGGGGTATAATAATCAAATGCCTTATCTTCTTTGGCCAAATCGATGAAATTCAAATCCATTCCCTTGGCTTTGGCTTCCAGTCCGGTCCAGCCAGCAAATATCCAAGCAAAATCAATGCCTTTCTCCATGCTGGCAAAAAAGTCCGCAGAGCCGACATTAACCATTTTGACCTTGCTGAAATCAGCCCCATATTGGGCCATCAAGGCCTTCAACACGGCTTCTTCAGCCGGTGAGCCCCAACCCCCGTACATTTTATTTTCAAAATCTTTGGGGGTAATGATATTCTTACTGCGGGGAGAAGCAAACCCAGAAGTGTTGTGCTGTATCACCGCCGCCACGGCCACTACCGGTATATCCTGGGTGCGTGCTATGGTGACCTCCTCCTGGTAACTAAAGGCGAAATCCCCTTGTCCTGCTGCCAGCAGTTGAGGATTGCCCCCTTCAGGCGGCTGGACAATTTCCACATCCAGCCCTTCCTGCGCATAAAAGCCCTGATCTTGCGCGACATACACCCCGCTATGGTTGGTGTTGGGAAACCAGTCTAAAATTACCGTCACTTGCTGCGCTGCTGCCCGCGGCTGCGGTTTGGTGCCGGAGCACCCTGAGAGGCTAAACGCCAGCATAGTTACAATAAGGGTCACGATTATCTTTTTTTTCATTTTCCTGTCCTCCTAGTCTTTATGTAGACACATTAATTTAACCGTGGTAGACCGGTAATTACAAGACTATTACCGAGATACTTCACGCCCGCCAAACTGCGCTAGTCGATATCCCAACTCTGCAGACCGCGGTTCCAGGGAGTCAAAATCCACTCCAGCACGTCAACCGCCTTGACCAGCAGCAAGCTAAGCAAAGCTATCAATACCACCGCTGCCAATACCCGGTCCACCCGAAACGATTTCTGAGTTATGGTCATGAAGTAGCCCAGACCCTGTTGGGCTCCCAGCCATTCACCTATTACCGCTGCCATGATACTGTATGAGGCCGAGATCTTCAAACCGGCAAAAAAGGCCGGCAAGGCGGCAGGCATTTCCACCATTCTGAAAATGGTGGTACGCTTAGCGCCCATAGACTTAAACAGGTTGATCAGGTCCTGGTCAACCCCGCGCAACCCTTCCAAAAAGCTGATCACAATAGGGAAAAAGCACACCAGAATCACCACCAAGACCTTAGGCAAAATCCCCCAGCCGAACCAGATTACGAATAAAGGGGCCAGCGTAATAATGGGAATAGTCTGCGAAACAATCAGCAGGGGATGCACCGCCTGGTACAATACCTTAGAGTAATTGAGCACAAAGGCGCTGCAGAACGCTATCACAACCGCAGCCGCGAAGCCGATAAGGGCCTCTTCAAGGGTACGGCCGGCATGATTCAGCAGGGTGGGGAACATGGAAATCATAGTAATTATGATCTGGCTAGGGCTGGGCAGAATATACGGCGGCACCTGCCCCCACCTCACACCTGTTTCCCATATTGCCAGGAACAGCACGGCTGCAGCGTAAGGCACCGTATTATTAACGATATTTGCCGATCTTTTCATCAATGGTTACTCCCAGCGGCTTATAATCGATTTTTGCCACCGCCAGCGCACGCGGCGCTCCAGCCTGGATGCACATCTTTAAGGCAGTTTTGACCAGACCGAGCAAAGTATCCAGTTCCCCTTCCACGGTGGTTTCCATCGGTCCAATCACATAATTCAAGCCACTGTCCTGGATCATGCTTATAACCTGGTCTACAATGGGATAGATATTTTCTTCTTCTACTACGGGCAGAATCTGCAGACTAAGGTTGGCTACAGCCATTTTACGCACCCCTTTCATTGCGTGTCGTTAGCATCAAACCGTGATTCTTGGCCGGGGGCCGATACCGCCAATGGTCGGCTGTTGTTTGATGAGACTTCAAGTTGATCCCGTTCCCAATTATGTTCCAGCAATAGTCGGCTCGCTTTGCGAGCACCCCCCATATATAAAATAAATTTGGCCTTAATACTCCTGTAGAGCAAAAGGCCATGCGACAATAAAATATCGAGCAAATTCCTACGCTGGCATTACCCAGATCAGGTGTACGGGTCAGACCTGTGGTCTTTCTCAGCCGGCCTGCCGGCTCCCCGTTGCGATTATTCACTTTGCCTAATAGTACTCAATTGACCAACATAATACAAGCGGCGTCAAAAAATAAGACGCCACCCGATACAAGTCTTTGGACTGTGACATCACCCGGCCGGGACGCAATTCCGGGTAAAGGTCAGCCTGGCTCTGAAAATAGTCATTCCAGCCCAGCTTCATGAGATTAATCTGGTTCAATTGCCTTCCCTCCGTAAATCGATAACTCGCCCCAATCATCTACTATTCTATACCAATTTGTTCCGTCGCCTTCACGATCTAACTGTCATCTCGGTAGGCATCATCTACTATTCTATACCAATATGTTCCCCAAACCACACCCTGTAATAACGGGAATACGCCAAAAGGGCGCCTAGACGCCCTTATTCTTGACCAATTGATGTTCTTAAGGCATTGGACAACACTAAACGGCTATTAAGCTCATAGCACTGAAAAATAACCGTCTATCACTTGCCGGGCGGTTTGTTGTAGCCCCGGTCGCCGTAAGGCTGAATTTTCTCGAGCCAGGCCCTCTCCATTTGCTTCAGTTCCCAGCGCACATCGTTCACACCTTCAGTTTCCTTTTCCTCCAGAACCTCATAGCTGAAGGCCTCCTGGCCCATTCCCTGCCAATCCTTGATAAGCTGGGCATTGGAGTATATTCCTGCAGTCAACGCGCTTTGTATGTTCATCCATTTGTTCTTTAAGTTGGGATATGCGGTGATGAACACCTTGCCATTGACCAGGTTGGTTATCTTTATTACCCCCATATGGGTTTTAATCTGTTTATATTCCGACAGCATCTCTTTGCGCTTGTTTTTGTCCATGTTTTCACTTTCTATCGCCGCTGCTCAGACCTGGTTAATATAAACCACATATTTTAGTAAACTGCCAGCCTGTTAGCCTCCATAAAGTATAAGCGGCCCTTTCTTCAGCGTCAACCATAGTAAAATCCAACGTCAGATTCATCGCCGTTGATTCAATGCCGCGGGAATTTGAAATCGTCAGCATAATATACCAAAAAATCAGGCCTGGTTCGGGTGCAAGTTAATTGAGGTCATACCCGAACCAACGCCTGCAAGAAAGGATTATATTGAATACTTGTTATTATTGCAATGTTCGTACCAATTATTGAGTTGGTAAAACTTGCATTATAACAGCAGCAAAATCCCTATATAGCGGCATTGGATAAAATCACCGCCTTCTGCTCACTGTGCATTTATTTTGACGAGTGTGTAAATTCATGCACAGTGCTGCGCTGCGGGATCAATTTCAGGAACGACTCCGGCCTTTGAATGATAGACAATTTATGCGGGTATATCAGTAACCACCGGCCTATATATTTGATTTATTTAATTGCGGGTGTGAAATATGTGACCTCAATACATCTTGGTAGGATATTACTCGCAAAAATCCCCCCGCAATCGTATCTTCGGCAAATCACTGCGAGGGAGTAGCGGTATGCCAAGCACGCTAAAGGAAGGTGATTTATTTCTAATCCTCATACTGTTCGAACCGGCCCTATTACTTCTTTATCATGCTTTAGGATAAAATTCAAGGCTAGTTGCTGAAACCGGCTATTTTTTGTGATTCGTTGGATTATGCAATTTTAAATAACCCACCACTTAAACCACCCGTTGGCAGCCAGGTGAATTAAACAGGTCAGGCTGAGGCGCTGAACGGCAGGGTGATTTGTACTAAGGCGCCGCCTTCACGACGGTTCATGATTTTGATCTCACCGTGCTGAGCTTCCACGATGATTTTGGCAATGGATAATCCCAGGCCGGTGTGACCTTGCGGCCCTTTATAAAAATAATCAAAGGCATGCTCCAGGTCCTGTGGGGTGAAACCCGGTCCGTCATCAGCAACGCTTATTTTAACCCATTTATCAGGAAGTATACGAGCCTTTACCTCAACCTGGCTGGCGGCGTGGCGGATGCCATTGGCCAAGACATTGCTGAAAAGGCGCCGCAGCTGTTCAGAGTTAGAGATAATTTCAATTTCTTGCAGATCGGCGCTGACGGCTACTCCGTTTTCCGCCGCATATCCGTTAAGCGATTCAATGGTATCCGACATCACCTGTTTTACTGCGCATTGTTCCAGACGGTCTTTGCCTTCCGTAAACTGATAGCGCGTGATATTTATCATTTCTTCCACGATACCTTTTAAACGCTGGCATTCGCGGGAGATCACCTCGAGGCCCTGTTCGGCCTGTGAGCCGGTGAAAATCCCGTCCCTTATTCCTTCGGCATAGCCCTGTATGCTCATCAAGGGGGTTTTCAATTCATGCGAAGTGCTCTGGAAGAAATGCCTGAAACCGGCATCATAGCGCTCCAACTGCACTGCCATCTCGTTAAAGGTCTGGGCTAATTCAGCCAGTTCATCAGCGGAATTGGTCTTCAGGCGCACCTCGAAGCGGCGCTGCGCGATGGCCCGGGCATATTCACGCAGCGAATTGATGGGCTTGATCAATTGGCGGCTCAACAGCAGGGCAACCGGTATGGCCACCGCCAGAGCTATAACCAGGCTCTTAAAAAGCAGGGCCACTATATCTCGGTTGAGGGTCTTAAGAGCGCTGATTTCAGCGTAGGACACCACGCTGCCCACGATGACGTCATCCCTGGACACGATATTCTCCTCTACGGCAATAAAGGTACCGCTGCGAAACACTCGAAAAGGCACGTGGTCAGGCGTGGCGTTATTGTCCCATTTGGGCAAAACCTCGGTTAAATTGTCCCCGGCCGCGAATTGAGCGCTGCTGCTGTAAATGATGACCCGCTCCGGGTTGGCAATTAAATATTGGCTGACAATGGGAGGACCGGGAAAAAAGACTGCTATCTGCTGCTGATCTGTCCGCTCCAATGACAGGTCCAGGTTGGGGTTGTGCCGGGCCAGGCCTGCGGCAATATCTTTGCTTTGCCGGCTCAGGCCCATCACCGCGCGGCGTTCCAAATCATTGTAGAGAATGGAGTGGAAAGCCAGGGCAGTTATAATAATGCTGCATAATACCACCACGAAATAAGTGGCCAGTATGCGGCTGGTTATGCTGTGAAATCTAATCATGGAGGCGATACCCGTAACCCCAGATGGTCTTGATATTTGTCTCTGCTCCGTTTTCACGCAATTTCTTGCGCAGTCTTTTAATCAGATCGTCGACCGCCCTAGCCCCGCCCACATAATCAAAGCCCCATACCCGGTCCAGAAGTTCCTGCCGGGTGAAGGTGCGCTGCGGCTGTTCTATCAGCAAAAGCAGCATTTCATACTCTTTGGGAGTCAGCATCATCTCCTGCCCGTTCACCAGTATGCGCCGGTCGGTGGGGAAAATGGTAAGGTTGTCTATGCTCAGCGTGTAGGCGGTGGGTGACGCCAGGGACGAACGCCTGAACAGGGAACGCACCCGGGCCACCAGTTCACGCGGGCTGAAAGGCTTGGCCAGGTAGTCGTCCCCGCCGATCTCCAGCCCCAGTATACGGTCCACCTCTTCGTCCCGTGAGGATATAAAGATTACCGGTACGCCGCTGCGGCTTCTCACCTCCCGGCAGAAGTCAAGGCCGTCTCTCCCGGGGAGCATTATGTCAAGAATGAACATATCCGGATAAGTGCTTTGCAGGCGAGCCATGGTTTCCTCCACAGAGGCGAAGGATTCGACCTGAAAACCGTCGCGCATCAGGTAGGTGCTGATGATATGGCGGATATTCTCTTCATCGTCAACCACAAATATAGTTCTCAAATGGATACCTCGCGACAGCAATGTGCCATTA
>DHGD01000123.1 GCA_002402575.1 Syntrophomonas sp. UBA4807 | reverse complement strand
TGGAATGCAGATCATTGTTTCACATACCGCCTTGGATTTCGACGGCCTGGCCGCCATGGTGGCCGCCAACCTGCTCTACCCCCAGGCGGTAAAGGTGTTTTCCGGTACTCAATCGCCCAATGTCAAACGCTTCATGGGCTTGTATAAAGACCTCATCGGCATCAGTCAGCCGCAGGAGATAAAACCGGCTGAAGTTGACAAGATGATCGTGGTGGATACCGCCAACCCCAAACGCCTTGATCAACTGCGGGCTCTGGCCAGTCAGCCGGGCGTGTCTTGCGATGTATTCGACCATCATCCTCCCATGCCCGATGACCTCCAGGGGGAGCGCCATGAAATTCATCTGATAGGATCGACCACCACCATATTGGTGGAAGAAATCCTGGCTCGGGGACTGAACCTCAATGCTTTCGATGCCACCATCCTGGCCCTGGGTATTTATGAGGACACCGGCAGCCTGCTGTTCACCTCGACTACCGCCCGGGATGTGAGAGCAGCGGCATTTCTGCTGGAACAGGGCGCCAACCTCAGCGTGGTGGCCAATTTTATCGATCAGCCCCTGTCGCGCAATCAGCGCCGCCTCATGCAGGAATTGCTTAACGGCACCATGCGTTACCATATCAAGGACTACGATATCGTGATCGCCAGCTGCCACAGCCAGGAGTACGTGAGCCTGGTGACGGTGACCGAGCGTCTCTTAACGATCGAAAACTGCGACGCCGTGTTCGTGATCGCCAGCCAGGCCGGGAAAATTAATATTATTGGGCGCAGCCGTACCGTAAATATACCGGTTAACGAGATCCTGGCGGTTTTTAAAGGCCGTGGCCACAGTAAGGCTGCTTCGGCAAGCATTAAGGGCGCAGATGACGGCCAGATCGCGCCCCTGCTCTTGGAAACTATCAAGGAAAAAACCCGGGCCCCGCTGGTGGCCCGGGATATTATGTCCTCTCCGGTAAAAACCGTTTCTGTGCAGGTTAGCATGGAAGAGGCCGGTAAGACCATGCTTCGTTACGGACATACCGGTATGCCGGTTATGGACGGTAAGAAAATGGTAGGCTTAATCTCACGCCGCGACGTTGACAAAGCGAGGCAGCACAATCTGGGCCACGCTCCGGTCAAGGGCTTTATGAGCGCCCGGGTAATCACCGCTAATCCTGACACTCCGGTGAGCGAAATCCAGAAGGCGATGATTGCCCACGATATCGGCCGGGTTCCCATCATCGAAGGTGAAGACGCTATCGTGGGGATAGTTTCCCGTACTGATGTGTTGCGTACCCTTCACGGAGACGACTATCCCGAGGACCATGAGGTGCTTTACGACCAGAACCATAACAGTGGATCAAATTGTATTGAGCTGATGCGGGAACAGCTGCCCGGACAGATAATGAATATTTTGGAACGCGTCGGACAGGTGGCGGAGACCTCCGGCTGTCAGGTCTATCTGGTGGGAGGACTGGTGCGGGACCTGTTCTTAAGGGTGCCCAATTTCGATGTCGATCTGGTGGTGGAAGGGGATGGACCGGAATTTGCCCGCTTGCTGGGAGAGGCTTTGCCGGCCCGGGTAAGGGTACATCAGCGCTTCAAGACCGCAGTCTTGGTAATGGCGGACGGATTTAAAATCGATGTCGCTACTGCCCGAGCGGAGTATTATGAGTTCCCAGCAGCATTACCGCAGGTACAACGTTCTTCGATAAAAGAAGATCTGTACCGGCGGGATTTCACCATCAATACATTGGCCATTGCGCTTAATCCCCAATGTTTCGGCGAATTAATCGATTTCTTCGGGGGGCGTCGCGATATAGAAGAGGGTTTGATCCGCATCCTCTATAACCTCAGCTTTGTGGAAGACCCTACCCGAATCATACGCGCCATCCGCTTCGAACAGCGCTATCACTTTACCATGGAAGCAGACACCCTGCGCTTCGCCCGGGATGCCATCGAACGCCGCATGTTGGGGCACCTATCTTATGGGCGCATCCTTAATGAATTGATCCTGATACTGAACGAGCGGGACCCTTTGCCGGCACTGCAACGCATGCGTGATATCGGGGTGTGGGCTTATATTCTCCCGGAAATCAATTTGGACCGTCTGGAGTGGAACAATATACGCCGCATCAGGGTGCTGTTGGGGTGGTTTCAGGAACGTTACCAAATCACCGCAGTACAAGGCTGGCTGGTGTACCTTATGGCTTTTCTGTCCGTCTTGAGCCGTGAGGCGGCACTGCTGGCGGTGTCTCGGTATCCTTTGAAAAAGGCTGCTTTGCGCTCTATCGAAGAATCATTCCTGGCGCCGGCATTGGCGTCATCCTACCGGGATAATCCGGAGGTGCGGCCTAGCGATATTGACGGCGACCTGAAAAACTGGACTTGGGAAGGCATTATATACCTGCTGCTGTGTATCAAAGACGAAACCACCTGGGGGAAAATGGTCTTTTATCTGGATCAAAAGGAGCGGGTTGCAGTCGCGCTGAATGGTCAGGCTTTAATAAACCTGGGCATTTCCCCGGGGCCGGTTTTCACGGAGATCCTTTCCGAATTGTATAAACTGAAACTGGACGGCATAATCAAGAACAGCCATGAAGAATTGGAAACAGTCCAGAAATGGCTGAAGGAGGAACGCTTTACCGATGAATTCCCTGATTGACATTCTAATATTTCTGCCCGCCATCCTCATCGCCATCACTTTTCACGAGTACGCCCACGGGAGAGTGGCCTATGCTTTAGGAGACGACACCCCGCGGCTGCAGGGGCGCCTGACGGTAAACCCCCTGCCGCACATCGACTGGATCGGTTTTGCCATGCTGCTTATCTTCCACTTCGGATGGGCCAAACCGGTGCAGGTCAATCCCTATAATTTTAAGCAGATTTCCTTAAAGCAAGGCATGATGCTGGTATCCCTGGCTGGCCCGGGCATGAACCTGCTTCTGGCGCTTGCCGGTATGATAGCAATGCGCCTTTTAACCCCTTTTCATGGCAGCGAATGGGGCGGCATCGCCCTGCAGCTGTTCCATCCCTTGGTAACCATTAACATCATCCTGGCGGCCTTCAATCTTATTCCTCTGCCGCCTCTGGACGGCTCCAAGATATTGGCCGGGCTGTTGCCCGACAGCGGCGCCAGCATGATGTATTCACTAGAGCAATATGGCACCGTTATTCTCTTGCTGCTGATTGTCACCGGTATTGCGTCTAAGATATTCCTGCCCATAGCAGGTTTTTTGTATAACTTGCTCTATACCTTGGTATTTTTCTAAAAGGGGATGGCTCGATGTCCTATGTAGTTGCCCTGGAGGCGTTTCATGGGCCTTTGGATCTCTTGCTCTATTTGATTGAAGAGAACCAGCTGGATATTTATGACATTCCCATCGCCAGGATCACCGACCAGTACATGGCTTATCTGAGCGACACCGGGGACTGGGATCTGGACCGTTTAGGGGATTTTCTGATTATGGCATCATACCTTATGCAGCTTAAAAGCCGCATGCTGCTTCCGAAAAGCCCGCTGGAAAGCCGGGACCCAGAGGATATCGGCATTGATCCCCGCGATGAACTGGTGCGGAGGCTATTGTCATACAAGCGCTACCGCCAAGTGGCTAACTATCTGGCCGCCATGGAAAAAGGAGATACGGCCCGGGTCTTTTACCGCCAACCTGAAGCGGCCTCGCGCCAGGAGGAACTGGTAGCTGATATCAAATCTCTGGTTGCGGCTTACAAGTCTTTGCGCCAACAGCTCAAGCACAGCCAGCAGCAGCTGGACATACCGAGCGGGGATGTGGACGTCAATGCCATGATGAGCCAGTTGATGCTTCGGCTGAGGCAGAATAAGCGTGCCGGCATGGACTTCCGCGAATTATTGGACGCGGCTTCCAACCGCAGGGAGTTGCTGGGCTATTTTCTGGCCTTGCTGGAATTGTTGAGGCAGCATCAGGTGAAAGCCGTTCAGAGTGATCATCGGGCCGAAATAAGAATTTATCTGCGGGCAGGGAATAAAAATGTTAATGCGTGATGAGGTTAAAGCGGCGGCTGAAGCCATTCTGTTTACCCGCGCCGAGCCGATCCCCCTGGAGGAACTGGTGGAGATCCTGGATGTGGGACTATTGGATTTGAAACCCATTATGAGAGAATTGCTTTTACAGTATAATCAAGAAAAACGAGGCCTGCAGATCGTAGACACCGACAATGGCTACCTGATGTGTACCCGTCCGGAATATGCCGGTTTCCTGGCCGGGATGCGCCCTCCGCTGCGCAAACGTTTATCTGGCGCGGCGCTGGAAACCCTGGCGGTGATCGCCTATCAGCAACCTGTCACCCGCGCCGAAATCGAGGCGGTGCGCGGGGTGAAAATCGACCGCATTATAACCATGCTGCTGGAAAAAAACCTGATTGAGGAAGCCGGCCACAAACCGGTGGCGGGAAAACCGTTGTTATACCAGACCACCCCGGAGTTTCTGAAAGTATTCGGCTTGACCAGTCTTAAAGATCTGCCTGTCTTAGAGGAGGAGCTCAATGTCTGATAAAGACCAATCCATGGAAGAACAAGTTAAGATAAAATCCCAGCAGGCTCGCAAATTAGCCAGATATATGAGCAGCACCGCCGACCTGGTGGAAAATCAGATTCTCAAAGCTCAGGAACGAGGCGATTTCAACAACCTCGACGGTCATGGCAAACCGCTGCGCTTTGAGGAAAATCCCTATGAGCCGCCGGAACTGCGAATGATATTCAAAATTCTCAAGGAAAATGACTGCGCGCCCTACTGGATCGAACTGGGCAAAGAGATCGACGCCGATTTCGCCAAACACCAGCAGGAACTGGCAAGATTCCGCAGCTACGCGGCCATGTTTCATAGTTCCAAGCACAATCGCCAGGCGGTGGAGCGCTTTGAAAAGCGCAAAGAGTCTGTGTATTTTGAAGAACGGATGCGGCTTGAAGCCATTAACAAGAAGATCCTGGACTACAACCTGATGTGTCCCACTTATCATCTGGGGAGACAGAACATCGCTGTAGAAGAACTTATGCTGGAAGTAATAACCCAAATGGAAGCTTATCTGGCAACCCTTCGGCAATCCGCCCGCTGAATTGCATAAAGTGTCCCAACCCGGTAATAATATGGTAAAACGGGAGATCGCCCATGTGGTACGCTATTCTCATAGCGGCGGTTTTAGCCGGGTTGGCCGCCTTCATGCAGCTCCCCTGCACGGTTACGGTACGGGTCGTTTTTGAGGCTCAGCCGCTTTCCGTAGACCTAAATGTTAAATCCAAACTGCGCCAATTCAATAATCATCATTATTTTAAGGCCGATGAACTCGGACGCGCCATTCTTAAGGCGGGTGGCGGCAATTCATCGCGGGTCAAAAAATTTCTGGCGCGCCAATTTCTCAGGCAACTGGTAGCGCAGAGAGTTATGTGGCGCACCTGGCTGGGCTTGGATGACGCCATGCTCACTGCCGTGGGCAGCGGTGCGGTGTGGGGTATAAAAGGCGCTGCCATCAGCCAATTTAAGCGCATTATTATCATAAAGGCCTGCAAACTGGAAGTAAATCCTGATTTTTACGCACTCAGATGCACTTCCCAGCTTGACTGCATATTCAAAATCCGACTGGTGCATTATATCTATATAGCAAATTGGATGAGGCTTAAACGAAAGGGGAATAAAAATGGAAGAAGGGCGTCAGTATCAACAACAGGGCAATCAGAGCCATCCCATTGAAGGCTTGATGAAAACCGCCATGCAGAGTATCAAAGAGATGGTTGACGTCAACACCGTGGTAGGCGACGCTGTTGAAGCCAATGACGGCAGTGTCATCATCCCCATATCCCAGGTGGCCTGCGGATTCGCGGCGGGCGGCGGCGATTATGAAATGGAAAGCAGTCAGCAGCACAATCATGAAAAACCTTTTGCTGGGGGCAGCGGCGCCGGAGTGTCAGTGAAGCCCCTCGGCTTTCTGGTGGTTCGCGCCAATGACGTCCGGCTGCTCTCCACCAGCGGCAATCACGTTGCCGAGAGAGCCCTGGACCTGTTGCCGCAATTCGTGGATAAAATTCAGAACGCTTTCCAGAACCGGAACTGCGAGCAAAAACCGACTGATACCATACAATAATAGCACAAAGGGAAACAGAGGGACGTTTTAACTGTGTCATTTCTGTACCGGGAGGCTCCTTTTGCAGCCATGACCATGGTGCCGTCTGACGTCCCTTTTAACGCTAATGGCCCACCCCAAACTTGTATCACACTCCCATCTTCAATGCCGCCGCCAGGCTCTCGTTCTATTTTCCCGCCGCTGGACATAACCCTTTTTTAGGAAGTATTGAGGGGGATGTCCGTGCTTAATTTAATATGGTTGGTCCTTTTGACTTCAGGGATTATAGTGGCAGCCTGGCACGGCAATATCGAAGTGGTAACCGAGGCTGCGTTGAAGGCGGCCCATGATGCGGTAGAGGTGTGCATGAATCTGGTGGGCATCATGGCATTGTGGCTGGGGATTATGAAAATCGCCGAGTCGGGAGGGCTGATCAAGGCTCTGGCCCGTTTACTGAGGCCGCTGATGATCCGCCTGTTCCCCAGCGTTCCGCCCCATCACCCTGCCATGGGCGCCATTATTTTAAATCTCTCCGCCAACGTCCTGGGGCTTGGCAACGCCGCCACGCCCTTCGGCATGAAAGCCATGCAGGGGCTGCAGGAACTCAATCCCCATCCTGGAGTGGCTTCTGATGCCATGTGCACGTTTCTGGCCTTGAATACTTCCTGCATAACCCTATTGCCGGCTACCATCATTGGGGTCAGGGCATCATTTAATTCCGTTAATCCCACTGAAATCGTGGGGCCGTGTATTCTGGCCACGGCTGCCTCCATGACGGTAGGGGTGACCCTGGATTACTTGTTCCGGCGGCGCAATCGCCAGCGGAGGGAATAGCCGTGCTGGTTAATGCCTTAAACAGCATATCGCAGTGGGCCATACCTTTGCTCCTGCTCATCATTCCTATATATGGCTTTATAAAAAAAGTCCCGGTATACGAGAAATTCGTAGAAGGCGCCGAGGAAGGCTTCCACACCGCAGTACGAATCATCCCCTTTCTGGTGGGGATGATGGTTGCTATTTCAGTGTTCAGGGCTTCCGGCGCCATGCAGGTCCTGGCTGACTTGATCAAGCCGGTCACCGATTTAATCGGAGCCCCGGCTGAAATCGTGCCTCTGGCAGTAATGCGCCCGCTTTCAGGGAGCGGGGTATTAGGCATGGCTACTGAACTGATGCGGGTATACGGACCAGATTCCTTTATCGGCCGCCTGGCCTCGGTCATGCAGGGCACCACCGATACCACCTTTTTTGTGCTCACTGTTTATTTTGGTTCTGTCGGCATCACCCGCTACCGCTACTCGGTTTTGATCGGTCTCAGCGCTGACATCACCGGATTCCTCGCTGCCCTCTTTTTATGCCATCACGTGTTTGGCTGAAAAAAGGGGTGAATCAACTGCTCGATTTTGCTACCAGGCAGCCAAATCGCATACGTTATCCAAGACGAAACATAGCTTCTTTACCAAATTGTGATAAAATCATACATATTGACTAAAAAACTGCATGATGGAGGGACCACCATGAAAAGCGATATCGAAATTGCACAGGAAACACCGATGAGACCCATAATTGATGTTGCCGCGTCACTTGGGCTCCAAGATGACGATATTGAATTTTACGGCAAGTATAAAGCCAAAGTGGCCTTGCATGTCTGGGAGCGCCTTAAAAACAGGCCGTCAGGCAAACTGGTTTTGGTGACTGCCATCACCCCCACCCCGGCCGGTGAAGGCAAAACCACTACCACGGTAGGGTTGGGACAGGCTTTGAATAGAGTCGGTAAAAAGGCCATCATTGGTCTGAGAGAGCCTTCGCTGGGACCCAGTTTCGGCATCAAGGGCGGCGCTGCCGGGGGAGGGTACAGCCAGGTAGTGCCTATGGAAGACATCAACCTGCATTTTACAGGCGATATCCATGCGGTAACCACCGCCCACAATCTATTGGCTGCCTTGCTGGACAACCACCTGCACCAAGGCAACGCGCTGGGCATCGATCCGCGCCAGGTCGTCTTGCGCCGCGCCATGGATTTGAACGAGCGCGCCCTGCGCAACATTGTGCTGGGATTAGGGGGCAAGATCAACGGCGTGCCTCGGGAATCGGGATTTGATATCAGCGTGGCTTCCGAAGTGATGGCGGCATTATGCCTGGCCACCGATCTCATGGATCTCAAGGAACGCTTCAAACGCATAGTGGTAGCTTATACTTATGACGGCAAACCGGTAACCGCGAATGACCTCAAAGCGGCCGGTTCCATGACGCTGTTGATGAAGGACGCTATCAAACCCAATCTGGTACAGACCCTGGAGGGCACCCCGGCATTCATCCATGGCGGGCCATTCGCCAACATTGCCCACGGAGCTAACAGTATTATCGCCACCCGCATGGGAATGAAACTGGGTGACTACATGGTGACCGAAGCCGGCTTTGGCGCCGATCTGGGGGCCGAAAAATTCTTCGATATAGTGTGCCGCTACGGAGCGATGGCGCCTGATGCGGTGGTGGTTGTAGCCACCGTAAGGGCTTTGAAAAATCACGGTGGGGCAGCCAAAGCAGATCTGCACAAACCCAATCTCCAGGCTTTGGAAATCGGTTATGCCAACCTGGAGAAGCAACTGGAAAACGTTAAGAGATTTGGCGTGACCCCGGTGGTGGCCTTAAATGAATTCCCCACCGATACCAGTGAAGAGATAGATTATGTGATCAATCGCTGCCGTAACATGGGAGTTGACTGCGCCCTTTCCACAGTCTGGGCTGAAGGCGGCGCCGGAGGTGAAGAACTGGCCAACAAGGTAATCGCCGCCGCCGAAGGGGGCAACGATTTTCGCTTCCTATATCCCTTGCAGCTCCCCATAAAGGAGAAAATCAAAACCATCTGCCAGGAAATATACGGTGCTGACGGGGTTATCTACAGCGGTGAAGCGGATCGGATCATAAAGAACCTGGAGCAGCTGGGATATGGCGAACTGCCCATTTGCATAGCCAAAACCCAGTATTCGCTGGCTGATAATGCCGACCTCAAAGGACGTCCGCAAGGCTTCGACGTGAATGTGCGCGAAGTGCGCCTTTCTGCCGGGGCAGGATTCATTGTAGCCATTGCCGGCAATATTATGACCATGCCCGGCTTGGGGAAAACCCCGGCTGCGGAAAACATCGATATCAAGGAAAGCGGCGAGATCGTAGGATTGTTCTAGCAGGGCGCACGGCGGGACGGTTCTTTTGTTTTCAAGCAGCGTCAGGGAGATAGTTTTATTTAACATTGTTTATGCCGCAGTTTAAACTGACCCGGGCGTGCTCTTGCCTAGCAATCATTAACAGGAGGGTTTGATGGTGGAACGCGGGCCAATTGATAAGGAAAAAATAGA
>DHGD01000170.1 GCA_002402575.1 Syntrophomonas sp. UBA4807 | reverse complement strand
GTGCACCCACGGGGTGTGTAAGATGTAACACGGTTGCCAAGCAACCATCATCTGATGCCATCATAATGGGGATGGGGATATCCTGTCCCCATTGTTTTCCTTATACTTTCACCTTGCCTGTTGCAATTTCCAAGAGCTTTTTTATAACCTGACTGTCCACAGAGTATTTTTTAAATCAACCTATGTCAATAATGATATAAGGGGGAATGGTTGACAGAGGCAGTGCGGTCTTCTATAATGGCGATGTGAAATAATGTACTATTCATAATACTTTTTCATTAGGATTCACTATGTATCATTTCGGCTTTACGTGAGTTCACACCAGTGAACTCCACCCGGAACGGGTGAGCACTGCGCAGGGCTAGGCCGAAAGACTTTCCTATCTCGTATTCCCTCCTAGCATCACATCCTTAGGTCTTCCTGGCCAAGTCCTGGCCTTTTCAGGTTGGGTTAGAAGGCCATTCAGTTTTCAGAGCATGGGGAAATAATTTTCTCATCCTGCCTGAAAAGCAACATTCTCCCTTTATCCCTCTGTATTATGCGGCAGCCGGTCAATTTGGCGGGCAGCCGGGAAGCACATAGTCTGCCTGAGGAGGGTTTGCCATGGAAGATCCCTAGAAAGCATCATCGTCTCCTGTTGTTAATGATTCATCGAGTACTTTGCTGCCGTTGTGGGAAAACCAGACCCACGGTTTCGCAACGAGAGATTTCTCAGCTGAAACGAACCACAGTAAGGGAATGACGTACCTAAACGAGGGGCGGCAAAACATCTTTTATCAACCCGGTTATGAAGGAATACTTGTCCATGAATAATGTAACGCTTAAAATTGATGGGAAAATGGTCGATTATGCGCCGGGCCAGACCATATTAGAGGCAGCCCGCAGCGCCGGCATCTATACTATTCCTACCCTTTGCCATATGCCGCTTCTGAAACCCACCGGCTCCTGCCGGATCTGTGTGGTGGAAGTGGAGGGTTGGCGGACTTTGGTAACTGCCTGTTCCACTGCGGCCACTCCCGGTATGGTGATACAGACGGAGAGTGAGCGAGTCGTTGCCGCCCGAAAGAATATCATCGAGCTGATGNNGCTTCCGGCAATCACAACTGTCTCATCTGCGAGGCCAATGGCGAATGCGAACTGCAGGCCCTAGCCTACCGTTACCAGGTGCCGACGCCGACGTTTGCCAACCCCCCGGATACGACCTACTATTACGAAGACAACAATAGTATGATCGTGCGGGATTTTTCCAAGTGCATCATGTGCGGCCGCTGCGTCCGGATCTGCAACGAACGGCAGGTGAATGAGGCCATCCAGATCGGCTACCGGGGGCATCACAACAAGATCGTCACCAGGGCTGATAGTCCTTATATTGACTCCGACTGTGTCTTCTGTGGGCAATGCGTCCAGGCCTGCCCGGTGGGTGCCTTGATCTTTAAGGAAGCCCGCTATCAGGGCCGCCCCTGGGAGCTAAGGAAAGTTCGTACCACCTGTCCATATTGCGGGGTGGGCTGTCAGTTGGAACTCAACCTCAAAGGCAATAAAATTGTCAAGGTGATGGGAGTGCGGGCCATTCCCAATGAGGGGCGCCTGTGCGTCAAGGGCCGTTTTGGCATGGGGTTTGTGAACCATCCCGATCGCCTGAAAACCCCTTTGGTAAAGAAGAACGGCGAGCTGGTGGAAGCTAGCTGGGATGAGGCCCTGGATCTGGTAACTAGCAAGTTCAAGGAGATGAAAGAGAAATACGGCCCCGAGAAGATGGGGGGCTTTTCATCGGCCCGGGTCACCAACGAAGAGAATTATTTGATGCAAAAGTTCATGCGGGCGGTTATCGGCACCAACCACGTCGACCATTGCGCCCGCCTTTGCCACGCCTCCACGGTGGCCGGTTTGGCTACGACCTATGGCTCCGGGGCTATGACCAACTCGATCATGGAACTGGAGGATGCGGATTGCATTTTGGTAATCGGTTCAAATCCAAATGAAAATCATCCGGTTATTGGCACTTATATTAAGAGAGCCGCGAAACTGAAAAATAAAGACCTCATTGTCATTGATCCGCGGAGACAGGATTTAGTGCGTTATGCCCGTCTTTGGCTGCGTCAATTCCCCGGAACCGACATTGCAGTGATCAACGGCATGATGCATGTCATCATTGCCGAAAACTTGCATGCCGTCGATTATATCGCCGAACGGACCGAAAATTTCGAGGCGGTTAAAGAGACGGTGAGCAAATACACTCCGGAATATGTGGAGAAGATCAGCGGCGTGCCGGCGGCGGAGATCATCGCCGCGGCCCGCCTCTATGCCAAGGCTCCGGCGGCATCCATCGTGTTTTGCATGGGCATCACCCAGCATACGGTGGGCACCGACAATGTCAAAACCATGTCCAATCTGGCCATGCTCTGCGGCAATGTGGGCATTCCCCATGCTGGCGTCAATCCGCTGCGGGGGCAGAACAATGTGCAGGGGGCCTGCGATATGGGAGCGCTGCCCAATGTTTATTCGGGGTATCAGGCGGTCACCGATCCGGCCAACCGGGCCAAGATGGAAGCGGCTTGGGGAGTGGCGGGGTTGCCTGATTATGTGGGCATGACCCTCACCCAGATGATCCCGGCCATTTCTGAAGGTGGCATCAAGTCCCTCTATATTATGGGGGAGAATCCGGCGATGTCTGATCCTGATTGCACCCATGCCATCAAGGAGATGCAGGGATTGGAATTTATGGTGGTTCAGGATATCTTCCTTACCGAAACAGCCAAACTCGCCGACGTGGTGCTGCCGGCCTGCACCTTTGCCGAGAAAGACGGCACCTTCACCAACACTGAACGCCGGGTGGCCCGGGTGCGCCGAGCCATTCCTCCCATCGGGCAATCCAAGCCGGACTGGCAGATTATCAGCGAGATCAGCACCCGCATGGGATATCCCATGAACTATAAAAACGCCGAGGAGATCTTTGAAGAGATTCGCACGGTGACGCCCTCCTACGCCGGTATGACCTATGAGCGTTTGGAATCAGGGGGGTTGCAATGGCCCTGCCCCACCATTGAACATCCGGGGACGCAGTATCTGCACAAAGGCCAATTCACCCGCGGCAAGGGTCTCTTTTTTGCCATCGAACATCAAGACCCGGCGGAAATGCCCGACGCCGATTATCCCCTCTATCTCACCACCGGCCGGTTGCTCTACCAGTATCATACCGGCACCATGAGCCGGAAGGCGGTGGGATTGAATGAAAAAGCGCCGGAGTGTCGTGTCGAGCTTTCCCCCACAGACGCAGAGGCTTACAAGATCGCCTCAGGAGATATGGTGAGGGTCACCAGCCGGCGGGGCGCCATCACCGCCAAGGCGGAAATTTCGCCCAAAGCCGTGGCGGGAACCATCTTTATCCCCTTCCATTTTGCCGAAGCGGCAGCGAACACTCTCACCATAGCCGCCTTGGACCCGGTGTGCAAGATTCCGGAATTCAAGGTCTGTGCCGCTCGTATCGAAAGAGCCTAAAGGAGGCCCCATCATGACATTGCATTGTCATTGCGGCGCACCCGCCGCCTCAGCCCTTAGTCAAGCCCAGTGGGATCAGGTAGACGCCATCCTGAACCGCTATAAAGATACCCCGGGCAACCTCATGCCGGTGTTGCAGGAAGTGCAGGAAGCGGTCGGGTATATCCCCGCCGAGGTGCAGCAGCGCATCT
>DHGD01000007.1:37264-46689 GCA_002402575.1 Syntrophomonas sp. UBA4807 | reverse complement strand
GGCATATTAATCGCCACCCGGTAGATGCGGCGGTGGGGCCTGAAATAAGTCCGCAGCCGCAATGGTTTGGAAGTGCTGGCGCGTTTCATGATATTGAGCAAAAAGCTGACTTCGCGCTGCATCGGACTAAAAACATCGGAAATCCGCCGCCCCGCAATTTTATTCAGATCCACTTTAAACATGGCCGCGAAAGACGGATTGGCTTCAATTATCTCCAAATCGGCGAGCTTGCCTTCTTGGTCGGCTACAGATCGGCAATATATGTATCCGGAAAGTGCATGGTACACTGCCGAACGGTAAAACTCCTGCTCTGTCATTACAAGTCACTCCTGCTTAATCTTTGTGCAGTATATTTTCTCTCTACTAGAGTATATCGGATATGCCGGGACCGCACTCAAGTATTATGTTCAAAAAGTTTGCAATAATGGCTCTAAGTAAGGCCAGTTCGCATTTCCGGACTGTTTTTGATAAAATGGGGATAGTTTAGATTATATAAAAGTTAAGCTGATGGGAGGGGATTAAATGCGCAAGGATTTTGATCATTATGAAGGCTGCCTGTTGGGCGGTGCTTTGGGGGATGCCCTGGGAGGGGCGGTAGAGTTTGTCAATTATCAGCAGATACTGCACCGCTACGGGCCTCAAGGCATACAACAACCTCAGCCGGGTAAACAGGGATTATACGAAATCACCGATGACACCCAGATGACATTATTCACCGCCGAAGGGTTATTGCGGGCCAGAGTGGCTCAGTCTGCCGCGGCGGAAGTTAATATCGCCAGGATAGTTCACCATGCCTATCTGCGCTGGCTGCACACTCAGGGTGAGGATAACCCCCATTTCGCTAATATTTACGGCTATCAAAGCGACGATGGGTTTTTAATCCGGCAATTCGAATTGTTTAAACAGCGGGCGCCTGGATTTACCTGCACTTCGGCACTGATGGACGCGGAGATTGGAACCTTACGGAAAGCGCTCAATAACAGCAAAGGCTGCGGTGCGGTGATGCGGGCCGCACCGGCAGGGATGATCGATCTGGGTATTGATGCCTTCAGTTTGTCTTGTGAGATCGCAGCACTAACCCACGGCCATATAGACGGTATTCTTCCCGCCGGGTTTCTGGCTCAGCTGATACAGCGGATTTTGGCTGGCTATGAACTGGAGGAGGCGGTGCGGCACTCCAGGGAGGTGTTGCGGAAACAGCCTCAGAGTGAGAACTTGTGCAGACGCATCGATGAGGCGGTTGAATTAGCCCACAGCGACCTCCCGGCGCAGGCTTGCTATAAGAAACTGGGCCAGGGCTGGGTTGGCGATGAAGCCATGGCTATTGCCATATACTGCGCTCTGAAGTCGCCCCTGGACTTCAGACAAGGAGTAATTCTGGCAGTAAATCACAGCGGAGACAGTGACAGCACCGGAGCTATTTGCGGCAATATTTTGGGAGCCTGCCTGGGACGTGCGGGGCTGCCCCGGGAATGGCTGGCCAAACTGGAACTGGAAGACGTCATCGCCGCAGTCGCCCGCGACCTGTTGACGACTTATCGGGATGATGAGACATGGCGGGCCAGATACCCAGGCTGGTAATTGGCCACAGGGGCTTTCTGCTATAATTGTAAATATAATACTGGATAAAGACTGATAAGGTGGAGTAAAAAATGGGAGGGACTTTTAAACAGATATCCGGCGGTACCATGTGCCGGGTGGAGATTAACTTCTTTGACCGCGAGCGAGCCTGGGTGGGGATAATCGCCTATCTGTTCGACATCCGGGAATTGGACGTAATCCGTTTTTTTGCCATGTTCATGGCTAAGATTTTATTCACCCTGGGCAACAGCAACACTGCCAGCGCGTTGCTGCTCAATGTCTATGACCATTTCGTTGCCATGGCCAACTATCCTCTGGAAGACGGCTCAGTGGCACGTATCAATGTACTGCAGAAGGGGCAGAAAATGGTCGATTCCAATGAACCTCCGCAGCGCATCTACCGCTCCCAATTCTACGGTACCAACGCGTTAGACCGGGAAATTGATCTGAGTATGCCCCTCGGTGAAGAAAACCATTTCGCTCCCGCCGCGGTGATGTTCTTTTTGCAGTATCTGCTTTTAAACCTGTCAGATAAAGGCTTACGGTTAATGGTTTCATATATGAAGCATGTCTTGGATTACTACCTGCACATTGGGGACTATGGCAAACTGCGGGCTGGTTTTGAGGCTGACCAGTATGCTTTAAATATGCTGCTCGAAGCGGGCGGGGAACGCGATCCTAATCCGGGGCTAATGTAGGCCGGCCGCGGCTTAAGCTGTTAATGAAGGCGGCACCATTATTGATATGCCGTTCTGCAGCCAGGCTTTATGGCTTTTTCCAGATTCAAATTGATGATACCAGTTTTATTGGATATACTGAGGGCAAAACTTATTCCGCCGACTGGCGGCCCTGAAGCGGGAGCACAAAGTTCCACATCTAGAAAGATATATCGTAAAATGGTCGCTTATACCCCCGCAAGGTGTTAATTGTGCAATATTATGCCATTCGGGTAAAATGAGACCAAGGGGGAGAAAGCCGTTGCATATGTTTGATAAAATAGGGTCCAACCTGTGTCAGGATTTATTAAAGAAATGTAAGAACATAGCCGTTATAGGTCTTTCCCCGGATCCCAACCGGCCCAGTCACCGCATCGCCAAGTACCTGCAGGGCAAAGGCTACCGCATCATTCCGGTCAACCCCGAAGCTGACACGGTACTGGGTGAGATATGTTATCCCAACCTCACCTCTGTATCCATACCTATAGATTTAGTCAGCGTATTCCGCCGCGAGGACGAGCTGGCAGCTCTGTTTGAAGAGGCGGTGCGCCTTCAGGTGCCTGCTATCTGGCTGCAGCCTGGTCTGTATTGCCAGAATGGGGAAAAACAGGCCATGGAGCAGGGTATCGCTGTTGTGACCGGTCACTGTATCATGACTGAACACCGACGCTGGTTCTGAACGGTCCTGCTTGACGCATAGATGATAAGCAGGAACCGGTATACCGAAGGCAGGTGTCAGGCATCCGGGAAGGAGTAAATTAAACAGGTGACACCAATCAACTCAGTTAATATCGAGAAGGCCCTGGAAATGACTTGCAGCTTGGCCAGAACGGTTGGCGAGATACAGAAAGCCAACTTGAGGAGCAAGAACCTGGGAGTGGGAACGAAATCTTCCGGCATCGATTTGGTTACCGAGGTAGACCATTATTCTGAGCAGTATTTGATTACCGCCATCCGGCATGCTTATCCCCAGCATGCCATATTATCTGAGGAACAACCCAGGCAGATAGGTTCTTCGGAGTATTTGTGGGTAATTGACCCTCTGGACGGAACCACCAATTATGCGCAAGGTCTGCCCATTTTCTCCATATCAATCGCCCTGCAATATCGGGGCGAAACTATTATGGGTGTGGTGTACGTCCCGCTGCTGGAGCAGATGTTCACCGCCGTGCGTGGCGAGGGGGCCTTTATGAATGGCATACCCATAACCGTAGGGCGCAAGACCGAATTGGGACAATCTGTACTGGCTACTGGGTTTCCTTACGACCATGCCACCCATGCCGACAATAACCTGAATTATTTTGTCCATTTTAGCCCCCGGACCAGAGGAATACGGCGAATGGGATCGGCTGCTTTTGACCTTTGCAATGTAGCCCTGGGAACGCTTGACGGGTACTGGGAACTTAATCTGAGCGTATGGGACGTGGCCGCCGGGGCACTTTTGGTCGAGGAAGCCGGAGGCCGGGTGGTATATCTGCCGCGCCATCGCGGCGTTTCTCTGGTGGCGGGCAATTCAGCCATCTGCGAACTCCTGCTGGCTGAAATGAAGCAGGCCGAAGCCCGGTGGCCGGTCAATTATTAAATAAAGTCAATGTAAATATTACAGCGGAGGAGGAGAATACTGTTATGCTGGATTTACTCAGGAAAAGACGCAGCATCCGCAAATTCCAGGACAAGAAATTGGAAGCGGAGCAGATCGAGCAATTAGTCAGGGCGGCCTTGCTGGCACCGTCCTCACGAGCCCGGCGCCCTTGGGAATTTGTCCTGGTGGAGGATAAGGAACTGCTGGCTAAATTGGCTTTGTGCAAAGAGCATGGCGCTTCTTTTTTGGCCGAGGCTCCCCTGGGTATTGTGGTTGCCGCTGACCCCGGCAAATGCGATGTATGGGTGGAAGACTCATCCATTTGCACTCTGCTTTTGCATCTGCAGGCGGTCTCGATGGGGCTGGGGTCATGCTGGATTCAGGTCCGGGAGAGGTGGCACGACGACCACCAGACCTCCTCCAATTACATAAAACAACTGCTCCGTCTGCCTGATCAGCTTCAGGTGCTGGCCATCGTGGCCGTCGGTTATCCGGCCGAGCAGAAGGCACCCAACGATGACAGCAAACTCCCGTACAACAAAGTGCATTACAACACTTTCGGCAATAGCTTCGCCAACTAATAGTATTTGCAGGGACGTTGGCTGCGGCCTAGAACTGGTTGCACCGGCTCGCCGCACCATAGCAGATGCGCGGGGTTGAGCCGAGAAATACCGTTACGCCGAATTGTTATTGGCGCGGCAACTTGTTCTGCGACAATATTTCCTGGAGTGTCACTGGGTGGCCTCATTTAAGCCCCGGCATCTCAAGTGTTTAATAATAGAACGCCGCTGTTAGAGTTAACTGAAGGTAAGGAGGTTATAGAATGCAGCAGCTAACCCAAAATGTCAGGTTGTTCGGCAACGGTTATTTCAATTACTACCTCGCGGGAGACGAAGAAGCAGCTTTGATCGAGTGCGGTACCAGCGCAGGCGCCCACATATTTGCCGGGCAATGGGAGGCTTTTAAGGACAAACCGGATGTCAAATATATTGTAATCCTGCACTCCCATTTCGATCATGTATGCGGCCTGCCTATACTGAAAAAGCTGTTCCCTTCCGCATTGGTGGTGGCAAGCAGCGGCGCGCGGAAGATATTGTCCAAGGAAAAGGCCATGGCCAGCGCTTTCAACAGTGACCATGCCGTAAGTGAGTCATATCTAAAGGCAGGCTTTATTGACAGGCTGCCTGAAATCCCGGAATCAGGCCCGATTGCGGTCGACGTGGTGGTAGGGGAAGGCGACCGGCTGCTTTTAGGGGATAACCTCAAGCTCGATATACTGGACGCCCCCGGTCACAGTGCCTGCTCCGTGGCGGTGTTCCTGGAGAGTGACGGCGTCTTATTAGCCTCTGACGCAGCCGGTTATCAGAGCGCTCCCGGCGAGATATCCCCGGTATTTTTCCAAAACTATGACTTCTATATGGCTACCCTGAAGCGCTTCCAGAACCTGCCGCTTAAGGTCCTGGGCATGGCCCACGGCGATATCATCCAGGGTGAAGCAGTGCGCCAGTACCTGCGGCAGACCACTAAAGCCGCTGAAGAAGCCTTCGCCTGGATCAAAGAGGACTTGCACGCCGGTGTGGACGAGGAGCAGATCAGCCAAAAGGTTTTTAAGCGATATTTCAAGGGCGGACTTTCCTATTACCCGGCAGACATCATGTATAGCACTATGAAACTGCTGGTTACAAACGTCAAAGCAAAATTGTAGCTGAACTGAGATGATACCTAGATCAACTCACGGCGTTTCCACACGGTATTCATATTAGCGCTTTATTTGCATTTCAAGCTTTATGACGGCATTCCTTCCCCGGCCTTTTACCGGTTATACGAAATAGAAACCGAAGGCGATGATGGCATAAGCAGCTAACAGCAGGGAGCCTTCCAGCCAGTTGGATTCGCCATCCAGGCTTATAAACTGAGCGATCAGAACTGCCAGTCCTACCGCTACTATCTCGTAATAGTCGAATATTATGCTCATCTGCCTCCCCATGAAGAGGCCGATGAAAACCAAGAGGGGGGTCACCAGAAGGGCAATCTGTGTGCTTGATCCCACCGCGATTTCAAAAGCCAGATCGATTTTGTTGCGCCAGGCCATTATTACCGCGGTAAAATGCTCGGCGGCGTTGCCGATTAAGGGGATGATGATGATGCCGATGAAGAATTCCGACCAGCCCAGCAATGCCGTCACCGATTCGATGGCGCCTACCAGGAATTCGCTCTCTAAGGCTATCAGTACGGTGCTTAAAAACAGCATCCCCAGGGCGTGGTTGCGGCTCCAATGAGCATTCTCAACAACCGCGCAGGCACGGTTGTTGCTGTTGTGGCGGAAACTGAACACCAGTCCGGCCACATAGATGAGCAACAGTATGCTTGCCACCACCAGGCTGTAATGCTCCAATTTGGGACCGGTCTCTCCAAACAGGAAAACTGCCGGTATAATCAGCGCGATCACTGACAGGAACATCAGGCTGGTTTGATTATTGATATGCACCCGGTCAAACTTTTGCACCCCGTTTTGGAAACTTCCGGCTGTTATGGCAAATCCCAACACCAGCAGGATATTGCCCAGGATGCTCCCGGCCAGGGAGGCTTTTACCACCGTGAACAATCCCGCTTTAAGAGCGAATATGGTGATCAACAACTCGGTGGCATTACCGAAGGTGGCGTTTAGCAGGCCGCCGATCCTCTCCCCGGTATAGCAGGCCAGGTTTTCGGTAGCCTCACCCATCAGCCCCGCCAAGGGGATGATCGCTGCGGCAGCAGTGAAAAACAAACCGATCTCATTGCCACTGAATTTAAAGTATCCGCTCAATGCCAGCAAAGGCAGCAGCCAGTATAAAAATTTCCACATATAATAATCTCCCGCATCTGATGATATCAGCCCGCATTCAGCAGGCTGATAATATCTTATCATTTTACCCTCAATAATATGAACTAAATTGCCAGGTCCTGGTTAGCCCCGCCTTCTTAATTCCTTCAAAAAGCCTGCCGACAATACCCGGCGTTCAATGAAGGAAACTGGGGCAGAAAAGAGAATAATCTAAATAAGTGAGGTGATTTCAGGTGTCTATCATGAGAAATCAACCCCAAATCAATATCAAAGCCATTTTTGCCAAGAAGCGACGCGGCATTGCTTTAAGGATAGAGGCGGCTGCCGCCCGCGGCCAGGTATATCTGGAGTCCGGCGGAACTGAGGCCATAGCCGATTTTGTAGACCATGTCATGGAAACAATCCGCGAGGGAGCCTATGAATTGCTCAGGTCGGTGCCGGTAGAGGCTCTGCATAACCAGCAGTGGTTTGAAACCCTTGATCGCTGCACCGATTTTGTGGATACGCAATGCGAGTACCTATTCACCAAATGCCTGGAGTTGTGGGGAAGTGACGCTCAATTGGCCCAAGCCTATATCGATGACCGCTGTTATCGCCTCAAGACGGAACTGGGCAGCGAAGTGGAGATAACTCACCGCCTCAAAAGGAAAAGCCCATGGGAGATCAAAACCCGTGAGACCATAAAGATATCGCGGGAGGAAACCGTCAAGCTACTGATAATAAGCGTGGTGGCGCTGACCTTGGGTTTTATCCTCGGCAAGCTGTTGTAGCCGAAAATAGGGGAGGCTTGTTCTGCTAATAATGACAGGTTGCCGGTAATCAATTTTAATATCCCTGGTTGAGGGCTTCAGCCATCATACCTAATCCCATCACCGCGAATACCAGCATCAAGGTGGTATTTAAGGGCAAAGGCTGTAAAACCACCAGACCGATCAGGAACAAACCCAGTGCTATTCGAATGCCACGGTCAAATGCATCGAGATTTTTTGAATCCATCTTTCATCCTCCCAGTTCGGGTCTAATGGTTAATGTACCCCGGGGACGCTATGACAACTCCCGGCGACACTGTGTATATAAAACCTATTGGGGAAAAAAAGACCAACCCGGCGGAACAGCCTGAGGAAAACCGAAGGATGCGGGATATTTGCCGCCAGGATGATATGACATGAGATATATTGCTGCTTAACAGGAGGAACGGAATGCGCAGTCTGCTGCTGGCTATCAGCTTTCTTACCATTTTCCCGGTGTATGGCAATCGTATCGCAGACGATAGAGAATTCTCCACTTCGCTGTATTTTTATCCCCTGGTGGGTTTTATTATTGGCACAATCCTCCTGCTGGTCAGCAAAGGGGCGGAGATGCTGGAGCCCGGGCTGGCCGCGGAGACCTTGGTTTTGTTGGCCTGGGTGGCTGTCACCGGAGCTTTACACCTGGACGGCCTTATCGATTCAGCCGATGGACTGTTTTCAGGGCGGGAGCGAGAGCGCAAACTGGAGATTATGAAAGACAGCCGGGTAGGCGCCATGGGAGCAGTCGTCCTGGTAATGGCAGTGCTTCTCAAGCTGGCCTTTCTGGATCATCTAGCCCCGCTGGATACGGTTTGGGTACTCCTGGTGGCGCCTGCGGCGGGGCGCTTTATAATGGTGTATGCTATCTGCCGCTACCCCTATGCCCGGTCCGCAGGCGGTCTGGGAGCGGCGTTCGGAGGGCAGGCGGGATGGCCTCAGCTGGGGGCCGCGGCCCTGGTGCTCATAGCCGGCGCCTGGCTGGCCTTTGCCTGGACGGCTGTGCTCACGGCCTTGATAGCGGTTATGGCAGGGATGACGGCTGCGGCCTGGATTGTGCGGCAATTGGGAGGCGTCACCGGGGATGTCTTTGGAGCACTGTGTGAGTGCACTGAAACCGTGTTCATAATCGCCGCGGCGTTCCTGCTTCATTAAGCAAAGGAGTTTCAATATGAGGTTGATACTGATCAGACACGGGGAAACCCCCTGGAATGCCAGTCAGAGATATCAAGGCCAGACCGATATACCGTTGAACGACCGCGGCCGGGAGCAAGCTGCCCGGCTGGCGGATTATCTGCTAGAAAACGAAGCCTTGCAAGCGATATACTGCAGCGATTTGTCACGTGCCGCCGCGACAGCTGATATTGTGGCCAGGCCATTTAATATACGACCCATTCCCGATACCAGGTTGCGCGAATTCTGTTTCGGCATTTGGGAAGGCCTCACTTTTAATGAAATCTGGGAGGGCTGCCGGGAGGATTTCGAGAAGTGGTTTAACAACTTTGAGGAATTCTGCATTCCGCAGGGGGAGTCTTTTACCGACCTGTCTGAGCGCAGTCTGCAGGCCATCAAGGATATTGAGGCCCGACATTCCGGTACGGTGGCGGTGGTTACCCACGGCGGGGTGATCAAGGCCGTGCTATGCAGCCTGCAACACAGCACCGATCCCTGGCAGGACACCGTGCCGCCGGGATCATTAACCATTATCGAACTTTCTCCGCAGCATACTGAAATCCATGCAGTGGGCCTGACGGTTTGAACGGGCCATCGCCCGGTTTTGACAGGCGAATTTACATAAAGTTGGCCAGGCGGCATATAATAAAGCGGAAATAAATACACGGCATCTTTGGGCGCCGGGGACAGGTTGGGCATGGCAACAGGGGATAAGACTTTTTAAATATACCGCCGGCGCTGGGAATTTACTGCCCGGATTA
>DHGD01000007.1:36344-37213 GCA_002402575.1 Syntrophomonas sp. UBA4807 | reverse complement strand
ATGGCAGCTTTTGGCTGACAACACATAAGAACAATATTTCCTTTTTATTGCACTGTTTTTTTTCGTACACTTCACATATAATCAAATAAATAGAAAGCAGAAAACACGGCAGATAATGTCAAACTAGCGCGCAAGAGGAACGGAACAACCGTTGGACGCACGTAGTTTAGGGGAATGCAGCAAGATGCGGAGGTGAGGCTGTGAGTAAGAGATGGGGTAAAGGCGATCCAGTGAACTTATCCGATTTATTGAAAATTACTCCGGTTGCCAATGAAATAATTCAGTTAGCGGAAGAGCTGGAAATAAACATTGCAGATATACTATGGATAGTGACCCAAATCATTGATCATGGCGATGAGATCGACGCCAAGGCCTATGCTAAGCTGCTCAATGAAGAAGAACTGAATATAGAAGAAGAATGGGAAGATATGGAAGCGGATAACCTGGAGTCCGATATGGAACATGCCAATTACACCGTTGATGTTAAAATCAACAGTGCCGGCCGATTCCCTGAAGTAGGCTTCAAAGCCGGAATCAATGAGCGTGAAGATATCAGTTACTTCTTCGACATGGTCCTGGATATGTTGGAGAAGCTGGAATAATCGAAGCCTGAAGTGAAGCTTAGAAAAAGTCCGGGGTAGCCCGGACTTTTTTATTACCGGGGATCTAGCGTCAACAACTTAGGCTTATTAGGACTGTTTTTGGCTTTGCCACCAGTCTATCAATTCCATCAATGGGGAGTATCTAAGGATGGCCGCGGCCAGTTCAACCGTACCCAGGACACCGCACATAGTGGCCGGCCAGCCGGTCACCAGGCTGGCTCCTGGTGCAAAGAAAAAACATACTGCCAGGATGAACCTGGCAATGGC
>DHGD01000007.1:32585-36325 GCA_002402575.1 Syntrophomonas sp. UBA4807 | reverse complement strand
CTCCATTATGTAGCGGGAATTAAAACCTGGGACTAAAGTGCGGCTGTTCTTGAACTATACTGAGATGCGTAAAAAACGGGAAAGAGAGGCTGAAAAACCATGAGTGATTGGACGGCGCTTCTGGCGGCGGCGGCTGGAATGATAGCTGGCGGAATAGGGATGGGTATGGTGATGCGGGGGCGGCTGGAGTCGGAGCGGCTTATATATAAGCAGAACAGCGAACGCGAGCAGACCATGTATCACAATAATCTGCAGCTCAAGGAACAGCATGTGCTGGATTTGCGCCAGCGGGAAGCCGTGCTGGTCCGGAAAATCACTGACCTCAGCGGCGAATTGCAGGTCCAGCAGCAGAGACGCTCCGCCGCTGAGGAGAAATGCCTGCGCATCACTAAACTGGAATCTGACCTGAGCCAAAAAGAAAGCATAATTAACGCCTTGCAGTTAGAGCTAAACCAATTGCGCATCGACCAGGCTGGGCTGGAGCAACGACTGCGAGACAATGAGGAGCGCCTGGCCGCAGAGAGAGATTTGTTGGATCAAGCTCGCGATCAATTAAGCGATGCCTTCGCCTCGTTATCCGCTGAAGCGTTGCGCCGGAACAACCGCTCATTTCTGGAACTGGCCGCCACTTCCCTGAGCAAATACCAGGAGGGCGCCCGCCAGGACTTGGACATGAGGCATAAAGCTATCCAGTCCCTGGTTGATCCGGTTATTAATACTTTGAAAGAAGTGGATAAAAAGGTTTACCAATTGGAAAAGGAACGCACCAGCGCCTATGCCGGGCTGATGGCCGAAGTGAGTAACATGACCCGCACTCAGGCACAATTACAGAGTGAGACCGCCAATCTGGTTAAGGCTCTGCGCCGCCCCGAAGTACGGGGACGCTGGGGAGAGATGCAATTACGCCGCGTGGTGGAGATAGCCGGGATGGTGAATTACTGTGACTTCGTCGAGCAGCAGAGCGCCGAAGCTCCGGATTCCCGCTTACGTCCCGACATGATCGTCAAGCTCCCCGGAGGCCGCAATGTGGTGGTGGACTCCAAAACCCCCTTGCAGGCTTACCTTGACGCTCAGGAGACCGAGGAGCTTGATGTGAAGAAAAGCCGCCTGGCCGATCATGCCAGACAATTACGCACGCACATCAGCCAACTGGGCAATAAAAGTTATTGGGAACAATTCCAGCCCACTCCAGAGTTTACGGTATTGTTTATTCCTGGAGAGGCTTTTTTTAGCGCCGCCTTGGAATTTGACCCAGGACTTATTGAGTACGGCTCCAACCAGCAGGTCATATTAGCCACCCCCACCACCTTAATCGCCTTGCTTAAAGCGGTGGCATTCGGCTGGAAACATGAAGCCATAGCAGACAACGCCCGCGAGATCAGCGCTTTGGGTCAAACCCTCTATGAGCGTATCCGGGTGATGGCCAAACACTTTGATGAGCTGCGTAAAGCTCTGGAGAAAAGCGTGGAGGCCTACAATCAAACTGTCGGCTCGATGGAGAGCCGCGTTATTGCAACCGCCCGCCGCTTTGCGGCCCTGGGCGTGGCAAACTCCAAACCGCTGCCCAATCCGGCATTGATAGAAAAAAGGACGCGCCAGCGGCTCAGCTCAGAGGATGACGGGCTGACTCAGGCCTCCAGCGCCACCGATGAAGGCGAGTAATTCAAAAATTGATGAAAACTTTAAAAGAAGTTTACATAAAGCGTCAGCATTTTTCCTGCCGGCACGATATAATATAAAAGGATGGTATACAAAATAGCGCTAAGGAGGTGAAAAGGTAATTGGATAAAAAACTCATAGACGAGATCCTGCGTTCCATTGGGCTGGAGCACATTGAGGACGACAGGGATGACAGAGAATAAGAAGAAGCCATTTAAGAGCCCTTAAATGGCTTCTTCTTATTCTGGGGCGTGAATCATCATGGCAGAGCCAAGAGCGGAGCAACTATGGGGCGGCCTGTTCTAACAGCTCCGAGACCGTAACGATTTCGTAACCCTGGCCGCGGATAATGCTGATAACCTCAGGCAGGGCCTGGGCAGTCTGTTTACAGGTGTCGCTGGCATGCATGAGTATGATGTCGCCGGGATGGACGCGCCTATTGACGCGCTCCACTATTACTGGTACTCCCGGATTCATCCAGTCCAGCGAGTCGGTGCCCCATTGTATGGCTTTATAATGGCATTCCTGAATAGCTTCCATAACATTGTCATTATAGTCGCCGTTGGGCGTACGGATAAGGCGAGGAGATTCGCCGCTGACTGTCTGAATGGCCAGATGGGCTTTCATGATTTCTTCCTTAACCTCGCTCTTGCTGAATATGGTGAGATTAATGTGGCGGTGGCCGTGGCTGGCGATTTCGTGGCCATCGGCCTGAATGCGTTGCACGATTTCAGGATATTCCGTAGCCCAGGGACCGGAGAGAAAAAATGTGCACACTACCTGGTTGGCTTTGAGTATGTCCAGTACCTGGGGCGCGGTTTCATACCCCCAGCTAACATCGAAAGTCAGGGCTACGATTTTCTTGTCGGTATTGACCTCCTGTACCGGCTTCGGCCTCAGAAAGGCCTGCACGTAAATCGTGCTGGTTGCCAGCAGCAGCATCACCAATACGGTTACCAGCGCAATCCTGGTTCTGGAATTCATGGTATAAAAACCAAATAATCTGGGCAGATTTCTTCCCTCCCGGCCTAATCAATTCAGTGCGATCCCCCGAGTCTTATCAGTTCCCCCATAGTGACAAAACGATAGCCGTCCTGCTGCAGCTGACTGAGCAGAATATCCACCGCTTTGGCGGTTTGCAGGCCATTTTCGCCCGCGTCATGCATGATTATTATCTGTCCCGGCTGTATATTCGCCACGATGTGGCTGGCTATAGCCGTGGCCGGTTTACCGCGGCGCCAGTCCTTACTGTCCTGCTGCCAGGTCCAATAGGCCACCAGCATACCCTCGCCAGCCACAAGATCCACCATTTCGCAAGACAGAAAACCGCCTGGCGGTCGGAACAATACCGGGGTCTGACCGCTGAGTTGGGCGATAATCCGATTGGTTTGGCGTATTTCCTCCCGGATCTGTTCTTTATTAAGCTTGTTAAAATCGGAGTGGGTATAGCTGTGGTTGGCGACTTCATGCCCGGATGAAGTCATCTGAAGAATAATTTGGGGATATTTTTGCGCCCTCTCCCCCAAAACAAAAAAAGTCGCCTGAGCTTGGTGCTTGCCCAGGATTTCGAGCAACACCGGAGTGCTGACCGGGTCGGGACCGTCGTCAAAGGTTAATGCCACCACCTTTTCCTCCACCGGTACATTGCGGATCAAAAGGCCTTCCCTCTCCCAGGTGGTGAGGTTGGGATGCAGGGCTGCGGTGTAGCTGCCATAAGAAAGCCCTCCGATAAAAACAGTCAGGAACATTAAAGCTCTTAACCGTTGTTTGAACCATGCCAGCATACCAGCCTCCATGCCAAAGTTAATTTATAAATCATATGCCACTTTTTTTGACAGTATGAGCCAACGATATTTATCGCATTTTAGGGAATCATGGCACAAGCAAGAATCACCTGCTTTTGATATGCCGGATTATGGCATTTGGGCGATTAAGGGCTCTGGGGGCAGCAACGAATTTTGTTGATTTATTTAGATATTTTCCCCCCGATGAGATTGAAGGGAAAATGGCGCTCTACATGGAAATAAACAGCAATGCAAATCTGTTCCAGCGACTAGCCGGCCATAATACCGCAGGCTCCT
>DHGD01000007.1:0-32580 GCA_002402575.1 Syntrophomonas sp. UBA4807 | reverse complement strand
TTAGATGGGTAAGCACAGTTTGTATAGCTTAAACCACCCCCGCTTTAAACAACAGTCTGGCGCTGGAATTACCGTGGCCTGCTTAGAAGCGCAGAGCTGCTCAGGCGGTGTGCATTACAAAGCGTTATGTATATTGAGGTGAGCATGGAAGATATCAGAATACACAGCCGGCAAAAAGTCGAAGCCGAATTATTGAAGGCCAATCGGCGTGAGCGGCTCTTGACTGCCGTGGCAAGACGGCTGCTGGCGGACGATGACCCGCGGGGCATAATCGAAGACCTATGCAAAGACACCATGGAATACCTGGAATGTGATCTCTTTTTCAATTACCTGGTGGACCGGGAGATGGACTGTCTGCACCTCAACGCCTGGGCGGGAATTCCCCGTGAAGAGGCGGTAAAAATCGAGTGGATGGAATACGGGGCAGCTTTATGCGGGTGCGCCGCTTGGGACGGGGGCCGCATCGTGGATGAAGATATTGCCGTGACCAGCGATTTTCTGACTGACCTGGCGAGGTCTTACGGGGTGCAGGCTTATGTCTGCCACCCGCTCATGATGGGGGAAACGGTCTTAGGAAGCATATCTTTTGGAATCTGTTCCCGGCCGCGTTTCACCGATGAGGAACTGGCCCTGATGAAAACGGTGGCCGATTATATCTCCCTTGCGCTGAGCCGTTTGCAGGCAAACCGGGACTTGAGAAAGAACGAACAGCATCTGGAATCCTTGGTACAGGAACGCACCCGGGAACTGGATGAATCTAATCAAAACTACACGAAAATTTTGGAGAGCATCACTGACGCTTTCTTCACAATAGACCGGGATTGGAGGGTGACCTATTGGAACGGCGCCGCCGAGCAGATGTTCGGCGTTACCCGTGAAGAGATTCTGGGCAAGGTATACTGGGAGGTATTCCCTGAGTCAGTGGGTTCGGAATTCTATTATGAATACAGCCTGGCTATGCGTTATGACATCCCGGTGTATTTTGCAGCCTGGGGCGGATACGCCGACCGCTGGGTGGAAGCCCGGGCTTATCCCTCGCCGGCGGGGCTTACCATTTACCTGCATGACATCACCGAACGCAAGCTGGCCGAGGATGAGCTGCGCCAATCTGAGGAGCGCTTCTTCAAGATTTTTAATAACAATCCCGATATGATGGTCATCCAGAATATGCAGGACGGCAGGATTCTGAATATCAACCAGAAGTTTATTGATTTCAGCGGCTATACCAGCGGGGAGATCATTGGCAAAACCCCAGCTGAGCTAGATATCTGGGAGCAGGAACTTGATCCTGTAGCGCTCACCTTGTCTGCATTAGAAGAAAAAAGGGAAATCCACAACCTCGAATACAGCTTCAGGAACAAATCAGGAGATATGGCCACAGTATGCGCTTCCACGGTGGTGTTAAATCTGAATGGGGATTTATGTCTGCTATCAATAATGAAAGACATTACTATGGAAAAAAAGATGGAGGCCGAGATGGCCAGGCTGGACCGCTTAAACCTGATCGGGGAGATGGCCGCCAGCATCGGCCACGAAATAAGGAACCCCATGACTGCGGTGAGAGGCTTTCTGCAAATTCTGTGTGAAAAGGAAAAATACCAGGAGGACCGGGCTTATTTTGACCTCATGATTGAGGAATTGGATCGCGCTAACGCCATATTAAGCGAGTACCTGGGCATGGCCAAAGACAAGAAGATCAACCTGCAGCCCAGGCAATTGGATGAAATCGTTCAATCACTGCTTCCCATGATTAGTTCCACCGCCATCAAAAGGGATATGAACTTGAAACTGGAATTGTCAAGCCCTCCCCCCTGCCTGGCAGACGAGAATGAGATTCGCCAGCTGATCCTTAATATTGCCCGCAATGGTCTGGACGCAATGGAGCCTGGAGGCACCCTGACCATCGGCTCCGCCGCGTCGGGTGAACAGGCTATTCTTTATATAAGTGACGAAGGCCCCGGGATCAATCTTGATATTGTAGAAAAACTGGGCACGCCTTTTGTCACCACCAAAGAGGAGGGCACCGGCCTCGGTCTGGCAGTCTGTTACAGCATCGCCACGCGCCACCATGCCCAAATTGATTTTGAAACCGCCTCCAGCGGGACCCGGTTTTTTATCAGATTTCCCCTCATCAAGGAAGCGGACGCGTTCTTATGAAAGGACGGTATTCCGCGTACGCTGCCGCCGCCAATCAAGCCGTTGCTGCGGGAGGCATTATTCAACACAAAAATACCGGGGCTTCAAAACCCCGGTATTGCTTGCTTTTATGGTGGGCCGTATAAGATTCGAACTTATGGCTTCTTCCGCGTCAAGGAAGCACTCTCCCACTGAGTTAACGGCCCATCGCTAATAAATTATATAACGATTGCAGGCTAAAATCAACATCCTTGGAAAAGACCGCTCACCATCAAGAACTCTTTACCCGGTGGGAATTAAGGCTTTCAGGAAAGGTTGTTATAAAGAAAAGGCGCCTTAGATTGCCGGCTTTATTTCTCTTTTCTTATCAACTCTGGGCAATATGCTATAATTATGGCAATAGTAAAATTGGGGAGGTGAATGGATGCAGAGAACCTATGAAAAACCCCGACTGATTATTTATCAGGATATACAGGCGGTTACTGCGGGAATCAATCCTTCTCAAGAGTAGTAACAGGAGGTCGGATACAATTAAACTTACCTATGAAAAACCTTTGCTCAACGTCCGCGGCAGTCTGCAGCAAACCACTGGAGATATACCAGTATCGGTATTTTAAGGAGGTTGTGATAAGTGAAACCCGTTTACGAAAAGCCCCGGGTAAGCCTTTTAGGCGACCTGAAAGATGTCACCACGGCAGTGACAAGCGGAGATGTATAATCTTGTGGCACCGGCGTAACAGCCGGTGTTTTTTCTATTCCGAACAAGGCGACACGGTTGGCTCGGTTGTGCCAAAATGAGTTGCCGCCGCGGGTCGTTTTCCCTTTTTGTCCCGTGTAGGTCTTCAGTGTCCGCGTGCCGCATATCAATGCCCTGCGTATTTCCGCTCTTAAAATTCCCCTCTTTATGCACTCATAGCCAGCATTTACACAATGAAACTTCGGACCTGCTACTGAATAATGAATTTTTGGCAAACATATAATTAGACAACATTTAAGCAGGAGGCCATTTATGGTTTACGAATTGCAGGTAATCACCATGCGGGAGAAGAACCGCCTGGGAGAATTGATCAATGAGCGGCTGCAGTGGATAAAACAGCGGGGTTACGAGGTGGAGATGATCTGCCAACCCTTGGATGAGGAAATGGACAGTATGGTTTTCAAACTGCACGTGACTGATCAGCCTCAGAGCGTATTCCAAAGCGACGATATTCTCTACATATGCAAGCATCAGTTGGCAGAGGCTATTGCGGAACATATCGTTAATGATTGGGAGTCCCGCCTGTTGTGGCACGAGATTCAGCGCACCTGCCGTTCCATGTCATCGCAGGATAAAGAGCGCTTGCTGGCCAAAGCGGAGGAATTCATCAAAAGCTGCCATTCCAGTGAAAGCCTTAATATGCTTATGAATTTCGGCCGCAAGAGCCGTATTGCCAGCCGCGTTATGGCTTACATCCAAGAGGCCCCGCAACTGGTGATGGACGGCTTTATTACCTTCTGGATGCAGGACTATATGACTGAGATAAAATTCGCGGTGGAAGTGGCAATAGAAGAACTGCGCAATGAAAAGGAATATAACGAGTTCGTCAATCTGTTGCGCTATTTCGTGGATACCCAGCCTGCCAAGGTACAGGAAGTTAACCTGTTGATGGGCAGCAACGGGGTGTTCTATCTGTGGGATAGTGACGGCACCAAAATCGATGAGAGCTATATGGAATACTACCTGGAAGATATGCTAATGGAGGAGATAGACCTGGATGATGTCCTGGTAAGCATACTGGTAACTATCGCCCCCAAACGTATAATCATACATGAGGGAAATGCTGTTATTATCAAAGAATCGGTTACAATGATCCGCAATGTGTTTCAGGAACGAATCGTGACTTGCCCGGGATGCGAACGCTGCGGGAAGTTTGCCGGTAATGAGGCTGGTCTGCGCCGCACCTGATTGCCGCTAGCCTTAAGACTATCTGCTCGCCTCTCTAAATCCCTCTTTATTGCGACCGCCTGCGAAATCTGCTATATTTGTTTAAAACAGTAAGGTGGCCTATTTGTCTTGCAGTTATTGACCATACCTTTGATTGGCGCCTTCATCGGATATATCACCAATGTTTTCGCTATCAAGATGCTATTCTGGCCCCGGCAACCAGTTAAACTGGTTTTTTTTCAACTGCAGGGCTTGCTGCCCAAGCGGCAGCAAGAGATCGCCAGCAGCATCGGTGAACTGATTGAAGCAAGACTGTTATCCATAGACGAGTTGTTTGACAGCGTAGACACCCCGGAAATGCGCCACCGCGTACTGACCGAAGTCGTGCAGACGTTGAAGCGAAGGCTGCGTCAGACCCTGCCGCGGGTGATCCCGGAAAGGCTGTATCGCTTGATTGAGGACAACCTCGAAAAAATTGTACGCCAGGAAGCGGATCATATCATCCGCAAGGCCATTAAAAGCGGACGGGAATCGGTCGGCGCACAGATCAGTGTGAAACGCCTGGTAGAGGAAAAGATCAACGCATTTGACCTGAACGAGCTGGAAATGTTAATCCGAGGCGTGGCGCATACCGAACTGAGATTTATTGAGATTCTGGGTGGTATCCTGGGCTTTTTGCTGGGATTAATCCAGGTTACCATCGTGTTGCTTTTTCCAAGCTGACAGATTGCAGGCAGGAGGTATTTGAGATGGTATCAGTTAAACTCAAAAACGGCGATGAAAGGCAGTTTCCCGAAGGCACCACCCTTTTGCAGGCAACTGAAGGAATCAGCAAGAAATTAGCCAAAGAGGCTCTGGCGGCCCGATTCAACGGCAAATTGACCGATCTGAACCTGCCCCTGGAACGGGACGGGGTTTTGGAACTGATCGGATTCGAAGACCCCTCCGGACAGGACGTGTATCGGCACAGTTCCTCCCATGTCATGGCCCAGGCAGTTAAACGCTTATGGCCGGACACACAATTGGCCATCGGACCTGCCATCGACAAGGGCTTCTATTATGATTTTGCAGGCCCCCATACCTTCACTCCCGAGGATTTCGCCCTAATCGAGGCGGAGATGAACAATATCATCAAGGCCGATTATCCCATCATTCGCAAAGAGCTGCCCCGTGATGAGGCCATCCGCTTTTTCAAAGAACGGGGCGAAAAATACAAGGTGGAATTGATCGAAGATCTGCCCGAGGACGTGCAGATAAGCCTCTATCAGCAGGGCGAATTCGTCGATCTGTGCGCCGGACCGCATGTGCCTTCCACCGGAAAAATCAAGGCGGTCAAACTTATGAGCCTGGCTGGTGCTTACTGGCGCGGCAGTGAAGCCAACGCTATGCTGCAGCGCATATATGCCACCTCATTTCCCAAGAAAGCCCAATTGGATGATTACCTGTATAAGCTGGAAGAGGCTAAGAAGCGTGACCACCGCAAGTTGGGCCGGGAACTGGGCTTGTTTGTCATCGTCGATGAAGGCCCTGGATTTCCGCTGTTTCTGCCCAAAGGCATGATAATTCGCAATGAGCTGGAGTACTTCTGGCGGCAGGAGCATGTTCTGGCCGGCTATCAGGAAATCCGCACTCCTATTATTCTCAATGAGGAATTGTGGCACCGCTCCGGTCACTGGGACCATTATAAAGAAAACATGTACTTTACCAAGATAGATGAAGAGGATTATGCGGTCAAACCCATGAACTGTCCGGGCGGATTGTTGGCCTACAAACAAAACCTGCACAGCTATAAGGAACTGCCTCTGCGTATGGGAGAGATGGGACTGGTACACCGCCATGAATTATCCGGGGTATTGCACGGCTTGATGCGGGTACGCGCCTTTACTCAGGACGACGCCCACATCTTTATGCTGCCGGAGCAGATTATTGATGAAATCAAAGGGGTAATCAACCTAATTGACCGTTTTTACAGCCTGTTCGGCTTCCCTTACCATGTGGAATTGTCTACCCGGCCGGAGAATTCCATGGGCTCGGATGAGGCCTGGGAGGCCGCTACCAACGCCCTGGAACAGGCTTTGATAGAAAAGGGTATGAATTACAAAATTAATCCCGGGGATGGCGCCTTCTATGGGCCCAAAATCGACTTTCATCTCAGAGATTCGCTGGACAGAACCTGGCAGTGCGGCACCATTCAGCTTGACTTCCAGATGCCGGAGCGCTTTGACATATCCTACATTGGCGAGGATGGGGAAAAGCACCGCCCGGTTATGATCCACCGCGTCATCTATGGCAGCATCGAACGCTTTATCGGCATCATCACCGAGCATTTTGCCGGGGCTTTCCCGGCCTGGCTGAGCCCGGTACAGGCTAGGGTCCTGCCCATCACCGACCGCCATCACGACTATGCCAAAGAGGTTTTAGCCCGGCTAAAGGCAGCTGGTATTAGGGCTGAAGCCGATCTGCGCAGCGAAAAAACCGGCTACAAGATCCGCGAAGGCCAGTTGCAGAAAATACCTTACCTCCTGGTGGTAGGAGACAAAGAGGTCGAGGCCGGGACCGTATCGGTACGGCATCGCAAGGAAGGTGACCTGGGCAGTCAGGGGGTGGCCGAGTTTATCCAGACCATTACCGGGGAGATTTTGCAAAAAATTATCAGATAGCTGACCGGGAGCGGCCGCGGCACTGTATATGACTTAAGAGAATTAAGAAAGAATTTATCAGATAGTTCCTTGCCGGGCATATCCGGTTATGTTATAATTTTCAGCGTATCAAGCAGGAGCTTTGCTTCTCACCTTACTGCTGCGGTTCGTAAGGTATTATACCAGTTCTTACAGGTGTTGGGGCAACCGAGCCTGTACCTGTAGTATAAGAAGCGAGCCTTGCGGTTCGCTTTTAAATTTTTATGGAGGTGAATTAATTATCAGTAAGGATTGGAGAGTTAACGAGGAAATCCGGGCCAAAGAGGTTAGGCTTATCAGCGAAACCGGGGAGCAGCTGGGTATCGTGCCCATTCGCGAAGCTTTGGAGATGTCGCTTTCTAAAAACCAGGACCTGGTTGAAGTAGCGCCTTCGGCCAAACCACCGGTATGCCGTTTCATGGATTACGGCAAATTCAAATTCGAACAGAACAAGCGCGATAAGGAAGCGCGTAAAAAGCAGAAAATCATTGCCGTGAAAGAAGTCAAGATGAGGCCTAACATCGAGGATCATGATTTTCAGACCAAGGCCAAAAATGCCCGCAAGTTTCTTTTGGGTGGCGACAAGGTCAAGCTGACCATCATGTTCAAGGGAAGACAAATCACTCACCCGGAGCTAGGCGAGCGACTCTGTATTAAACTTGCTGAAGATTTAGCGGATATATCCACCGTAGAGAAAAGCCCCAAAGTGGAGGGGAGAAATATGACTACCATATTTGTACCCAAAGCGGATATCGAAAAAAAGGAGGAAGCATAAATGCCGAAAATGAAGACCCACCGGGGAGCCGCCAAGCGATTCAAAATGACCGGTAGTGGTAAGATAAAGCGTTCCAAAGCTTATGCCAGCCACTTGCTGGGCGACAAGAGCCCTAAAAGAAAACGCGGCCTGCGCAAAGCCGGCCTGGTGAGCAAATCTGAAACCAGCCGCATAGCCAAGCTGATTCAGCAATAAACGGGAGGTAGCTAAATATGCCGAGAATAAAACGTGGTGTTGTATCACATAGAAGACATAAAAAGATTCTGAAGCTGGCCAAAGGATATCGCGGCAGCAAATCCAAGCTCTACCGGGTGGCCAATGAACAGGTGATGAAGTCCGGGCAGTACGCTTATATCCATCGCCGCCTCAAAAAGAGAGATTTCCGCCGCCTGTGGATAGCGCGCATCAACGCCGCCGCCCGCAACAACGGTATGTCTTACAGCCGCCTGGTGCACGGCCTCAAAGTGGCCGGAGTGGACATCAATCGCAAAATCTTATCCGAGATGGCCATCAGCGATCCGCAGGGCTTCACCAAATTGACCGAGGTCGCCAAGGCNNGGGCAGGCACTCCTCAATAATCCCGGCAGCGGCAAGGAACCGTCCCCAGACACTCATGTTGGTGGGGGCAAGGTGGTTGCATGAAAGAGCTGATATCAAAGGACAATCCCATAGTAAAAGAGATTGCCCGGTTAAAACAAAAGAAGTACCGCGACTTGACAGGGATGTATGTACTGGAAGGACGGAATCTGGTAGGGGAAGTTCTAAACAGCGGGCAGCCGCCGGTGTATTTGCTTATTCAGCAAGAGCGTCTGGAGCAGTATCAGGACTTGATTGCTAGAAATACTGACCTGCCCTGGTATGCAACTGATGCGCGGGTTATGAAGCAGCTGAGCGATACCGAAAGCCCTCAGGGCATACTGGCGGTAATGCCCAAGCCCGTTTATAATCTGGAAAAATTAGCCAAACCGGGCGGTTTGCTGGTGGTGCTGGACCAGGTCAGCGACCCTGGCAATATGGGCACCATAATCCGCACCTGTTGGGCTTTCGGGGTTGACGCCGTGCTGTTGACCAAAGGCAGCGCGGATCCGTTCAATCCCAAAGTGGTGCGCAGTAGCATGGGCGGAATACTGAAGGTGCCGGTGCTGGAGGATGTCACCCCGGACAAATTGGAAGAATTAAAGGTTAAGGGCTATCGTCTAATGGCTACCGCAGCAGACAAAGCGGTCCCGGTTTATGAGGCTGACTTAAATGGCTCGGTGGCGGTAGTGATCGGCAGCGAGGCCCGGGGATTGAGCCCCCGGGTTGCGGCCCGATGTGATGCTACCGTGACCATTCCCTGCCAGCCGGAAGTGGATTCGCTCAACGCGGCGGTGGCCTGCGGGATAATACTGGGACACAGTTGGCACTGCCGTTTTTATCGTGATTCTTTTGTCTAACCGCAACTGTTATGATATAATCTTTTTAGTTGGGCCCTAGCTTTTAACAAAGAGGGGTGAAGGGTTAGTGATGACGCAGGCTGACGATCTGTGGCGCCTTTTCGAGGTGTCCGGCTGCATTATATATTACCTCTTGTATAAGATGATGGTTACCCAATAATACTAATATATATATACGAGGAACAGGACAAGTAGCCTGTTGCGTTCCCGACAGGGAGGTCCGGCCAGCGACTGAGAGCCGGATTTGGGGTATAGGCAGGCCAATTCACCTGGGAGTTGTGGGCTGAAATTTTAAAGTAGGCTTTACCGGGGCGCCCCGTTAATGGCAGCAAGAGTGAGTCAGGAATATCGACTGACTAATATGGGTGGTACCGCGGAACATGCTTTCGTCCCTTAGGGACGAGGCTTTTTTATTTTCTGGAGGAGGCGATAGAAGATGCTGGCAAGACTAGAACAACTCTCTCAAGAGGCCCAGGCAGCCCTTGGCGCGGCAGCGGACCTGGAGGCTTTGAATGAGCTCAAGGTCAGGATGCTGGGCCGCAAAGGGGATATAACCTTATTATTAAGAGGCTTAAAGAACTTGGGGCCTGATGAACGGGCTATAGTCGGTAAACGGGCCAATGAAGTCAAAGCCCGTCTGGAAGAGCTGATTCAGCTGCGGGCTGCGGAGTTGCAAAGTTCGCTGTTGGAAAAGAGGCTTACGGAGGAGAGCATAGACGTCACTCTCCCTGGTCTTCCCTTACCACGAGGCAGCAGGCACCCGCTCACTCGAATCAATGAAGAAATCGTGCAGATTTTTACCGGCATGGGCTTCAGCGTAGCCGAAGGCCCGGAAATCGAATTGGATTATTATAACTTTGAAGCCCTGAATGTGCCCAAAGACCATTCCGCCAGGGATATGCAGGATTCTTTTTATATAGATGAGGATGTATTGCTCAGAACCCACACCTCGCCGGTACAGGTGCGCACCATGGAGAAAATGGCCCCGCGGCTGCCGGTGAAAATAGTGGTGCCGGGCAAGGTCTACCGCAAAGACGATGACGCCACCCATTCCCCCATGTTTCAGCAGGTGGAAGGTTTGTTAATAGACCGACACATCACCTTTGCCGACCTCAAAGGCACCCTGATGCTGTTCGCCCAGGAGATGTTCGGCTACAATGTACGGGTGCGCTTTCGTCCCAGCTTCTTCCCCTTCACCGAACCGAGCGCGGAGATGGATATATCCTGCGTAATGTGCGGCGGGTCGGGCTGCCGGGTATGCTCCCACACCGGCTGGCTGGAGATATTAGGATCAGGAATGGTGCACCCCAATGTGCTCGCTTATGGAGGTTATGACCCCGAAAAGGTCACCGGATTCGCTTTCGGCATGGGGGTTGAGCGTATCGCCATGTTGAAATACGGCATCAACGACCTGCGTTTGTTCTTTGATAATGATCAGAGATTTCTGCGTCAATTTTAGGAGGTGACAGGATGGGAGTATCATTAAACTGGCTGAAACAATATGTGGATATAGAGGAAAAACCCGAGGTACTCGCCCACCGCCTCTCCATGGCGGGAATCCTGGTGGAAGGCCTGGAAGATATCGGCGGCGATATGATAATGGATCTGGACCTGACCCCCAACCGGGGCGACTGTCTGGGGATGATCAACCTGGCCCGGGAGGTCTCGGCCTTGACCGGCAAACCGGTCAAAATCCCGGAAGTCAACCTGTATGAGAACGCGGAGCGAATTGAGGATTATATTGCGGTGGAGATTCAAGACCCTGATCTGTGTCCCCGCTATGCGGCCCGGGTGGTAAAGAACTGCTCCGTCAAGCCCTCCCCGCGGTGGATGCAGGAGGCTCTCAGCAATGCGGGTATCCGCCCCATCAACAATATAGTCGATGTCACCAATTATGTAATGCTGGAAACCAATCAGCCCCTGCATGCGTTCGATTACCGGCTGTTGGGGGAAAATCCCCGCATCGTAGTGCGCCGCGCCAGGGAAGGGGAACCTTTCACCACCCTGGACGAGGTGGCGAGAATTTTAGACAGCAATATGCTGGTCATTACCGACGGGAATAGACCAGTGGCTTTAGCCGGGATAATGGGCGGCATGAACACCGAGATAAATGAAGATACCCGCGATGTGCTCTTGGAGTCAGCTAACTTCTTAGGGACCAATATCCGCAAGACCGCCCAGAAGCTGGCCATGCGCAGCGAATCATCGATGCGCTTCGAAAAGAGCCTGGACATCAACGGGGTCATTTACGCCGTGAACCGCGCTGCCCAGCTCTTGCAGGAACTGGCCGATGGCGAAGTGGTCTGGGGCATCTGCGACTGTTACCCGCAAAAGGCTGCTCCAGTAGAGATCCTGCTGCGCCCCGACCGGGTTAACCATCTGCTGGGGACGGATCTAAGTACTGAGGACATTAAGGGCTATATGAACAGGCTGGGCCTGCCCTATGATGAAAGAGACGGCCATCTCGTGGTGCATGCACCCAGCTACCGGGTGGACCTGACCATCGAAGCGGACTTGGTCGAAGAGGTGGCCCGGCTTTATGGATATGACAATATTCCCAGCAGTCTGCCCAGAGATGCCAGCCGGGGCGGGCTGGATGCTTGCCAGCAGTTCCGCCGCCAGGCTACCGCGGTTATGGCACGCTATCTCAATGAAGTCATCAACTACAGCTTCATCAATCCGACCGCCTTTGATCATATAATGCTGCCCGCGGACAGTCATTTACGCCGCACCGTCAATATAGCCAACCCGCTTTCCGAGGAGCAGAGCGTGATGCGTACCTTACTCTTGCCCGGCCTGCTCAAAAGCCTCAGCACCAATCTGGCTAGAAGGAACCTCAACCTGGCTTTGTTTGAAACCGGTAAGGTTTTTTATCCCGGCGATGATAAACTGCCCCAAGAGAACTTTAAGCTGGGGGCCATTGTATGCGGCCGCAGTGAGAGCAACTGGCTCAAATATGATGTGGAAATGGATTATTTCTACCTAAAAGGCGTGGCCGAGATTCTCTTGCAGGAATTGGGCTGTGTGCAAACCAGCTTCAGGGCGGAGGGGGTGCCTGGATACCATCCCGGGCGCACTGCGCTTTTAAGCTGTAAAGGTGAAGATATCGGAGTCTTGGGAGAACTGCATCCTGCGGTGCTGGAAGCCTACAATATCAAGGAACGGGCCTGTGCTCTGGAATTGGACCTGGATAAAATTTATTCCCTGTCTGCCCGGCGTATTGAAGCCCGCGCGATTCCCCGCTTTCCAGCGGTAGAGCGCGATCTGGCTGTGCTCCTGGAAAAATCCATAGCCGTATCCCAAACCGTGCAGGTAATTCGCGAAGCGGCCAGCAGCCTTCTGGAAAAGGTGCATCTCTTTGACGTCTACGCCGGAGAGCAGGTGCCCAAGGGATTCAAGAGCCTCGCCTTCCGGCTAACCTTCCAGGCATACGACCGCACTCTGACCGATGCCGAGGTGAATGCTGAAATGGACGCTATCCGCGGGAGTGTGCAGGAGAAATTAGAAGCACAGCTGCGGTAAATATTAAAAGGTATAGGGGGGCTTTTTAGGTCCCCCCTGACTCTGTTAATAGCGCAACCTCTGAATTTGCCCCAATTGTTGACATTGATCCAATATGGTGGCATTTCAACGACGCCGATCTAAACCGATTTGAGGTTTATTGGCCTCCGCAACCTGAACTGCAGGACCTTGCGGGGTAAGGCCGGAAAATCTTATCAAGAGGAAAATCGGATTAGCCCGGAGAATACATTATACTAATCAAAACAGGCACGGGTCGCGAGTGTCGCATACGCCGTGAAAAAGAGGGCATAAGGCTCTCTTTTACTTTTGGGGCGTCGGGCGGATCGCGCTCTCCGGGGGCGTAAATTCCAGTTCGCTGCGATGATGCCCACAACCGGACCGTATTGTATTATAATGAACGGTAGTCGGATTTTTTTGAGGAGAGGAGGAGCGTTGTGGCTATTTCAAGCTTTCAGAGCTATGACATAAATGTGAATGTCAGGGGATACGGTCCCTGTGTAGTTCCTGCTGAGAGCACCGCCGCAGAACTGGTCGGCATCCTGCGGGACCGCTTGCCGTATCGTGTGGTGGCGGTGATTGTTGATAATATGCTGGAAGACCTCCGCTTTGTCCTGGACCGTGACTGCGAGGTGGAACTGGTCGACACCAGCAGTGAAATGGGGGCCAGGATTTACCGCCGCAGCGTGGTATTTATGCTCATCCGCGCCTGCCGCGCTCTGTTCCCTTATACCGAATTAATCGTCAAGCACTCTCTTTCCAACGGCTTGTACTGCGAACTCGAAGATATGCCCTTAAGCGATGAGGATATAGATCAGATCCAGAAGCGTATGCGTGAATATGTGGTGCAGGATGTGCCTATCAATAAAAATGTGATCAGCCGCGAAGAAGCCAGGCGCATTTACGCCCGCCAGTGCCAGCTGGATAAGGTGGAGCTGTTGGAGTATCGCGATAAGGCTACCGTACATGTTTATGAACTGGACGGCTATTACGAATATTTTTACGGCTATATGCTGCCTAATACCAGTGGCCTGGACAGCTTCCGGATTATCAATTACCCTCCCGGAATGATATTGCAGACCCCTGATGTTAACAACCCGGATGGCACCCGTCCCTTCACTGATCTCCCCAAGCTTTTCAATGTCTATCAGGAGGCCAAAAAATGGGCGGTTATGATGGGCACTCCCCATGTCGCCGCTTTCAACCAGATTATTCAGGGGGGCGGTCTGAAGGATTTAATTATGATCAATGAGGCCCTGCACGAGAAGAAGATTGCGGCCATAGCCGACCAAATTTGTTCCGACTCCGCCATAAGGCTGGTTACCATCGCCGGGCCATCTTCTTCGGGCAAGACCACTTTTGCCAACCGGCTGATGATTCAACTGCGGGCCAATGGGAGGCGCCCGATTACCATTTCCATGGATAATTACTTTGTGGATCGTGACCTTACTCCCCGGGATGAAAACGGTGAGTTTGATTTTGAAGCCCTCGAGGCCTTGCAGTTGGAACTGTTCAACGAGCACCTGTGCCGTCTCATAGACGGAGAAGAGGTGGAAATTCCACGCTACGATTTTCTTACCGGCAAAAGCCAGCGCCGGGCCAGCAAACTGCAGTTGCCGCCTGGGGAATTGATAATTGTGGAAGGCATTCACGGCCTCAATGAAGGGCTTACTTTCAGTGTGCCTTCTTATCAGAAATTCCGCATCTATGTGAGCGCTTTGACGCAACTGAATATCGATTACAGCAACCGTATACCGACCACCGATTCGCGCCTGATCAGGCGTATCGTAAGAGACCATCGGGTTAGGGGATACTCCGCCCTGGAGACCTTAGGGCGCTGGAGATCAGTGCGGCGGGGAGAAGAACGCAATATATTCCCGTTCCAGGAGAACGCCGATGTGATGTTCAACTCCTCACTGGTCTATGAACTGGCTGTACTTAAACCTTATATAGAACCTTTGCTGGCGGAAATCAAACCGGCTGTGCGCGAGTATGTCGAGGCTACCGCGCTGTTGAAATTCCTGAGCTATTTCCGCCCCGCTGAGGGAAATTTCGTTCCTCCCAATTCAATATTGCGTGAATTCATCGGGGGAAGCTGGTTTAAGGATTAAGGCACGGGGCGCTCTGATTAGAACCGACCAGTTAGCCGCACAATAATAAAATCACTTGATCAAGGTATTAACCTGGGTATCACAAATGACACCGATATCATGGCCCCAGGTGTCATTAAAATTAGGAGGGTAGCAATGCCGAGTCTGTTTCAACGTCGTCTGACCTTGTTCTATTTCCTGCTCATCGCAGCGGTAATGGCCGCTATGGGATATATACTTTACATGGTGATAAAGCGGAGCGGCCTCGACTACACCATGGACAAGTTCCTCCTGACCATGATACTGGCGGCGGTGGCTGTCGGAGTGGTGGCCTTATTGATGAACATTTGGATTGCCGCTCAAATATCCAAGCCTTTGGACATCATCACCGCCGGGGTTGATGATATGTCACAGGGGAACCTGCAGCACCGCATCCACCTCCTGCCTTCGGATGAACTATATCACCTGGCCCGGACCATAAACGAGATGGCTGAAAAACTGGAGAACAACTTGATTGAGATCTCCTCGGTGCGCAATCGCCTGGCCCTGGTTCTCGACACTACGGTTAACGGCATTTTCACCGTCAGTCAGTACGGCCGCATCACTTATATGAACCGCCAGGCCTCAAAGATTTTAGGCATCGGTTCAGAACAACTGGGACAAAAACACTCCGAAGTGCTGCAAAACCATACCCTGGTGGATATGATTGACAGGGTGCGCGTAAATAACCAGCCCATTCGCAGCGAGATCAAATTCCATGGTATGAACGACCGTCTCCTGGAGGTCAATGTGGTCCCTTTAAGAGCCGGTTTGATCGGACGAGGGGAAGGCACCCTGGCTATCTTTAATGACATCACCGAACTTAAACGGCTGGAACGGGTGCGCAAGGATTTCGTGGGCAACATTTCCCATGAGCTTGTCACCCCGGTGGCCACCATCACCGGCTATGCGGCAAACCTGCTTAAAAGCCAGAACATGGACCCGGAAACCATCAGGCAGAACTCCGCCATCATTTATGATGAAGCCATTCGCTTGCAGCGCCTTATCAGCAGACTGATGGAACTGTCCCGTATCGAGTCCGGCCGTATGCAGCTGCACAAGCAAAATTTGGATGTTTCCGCCGTAATTGAGAAATCCATCAACCTGTCGCGGCGCGACCATGAACAGCCCATCCGGGTAGAATTCCATAAGCCTGAAAACGCCTTGATGGCGGAGTTTGATGAAGAATTGATCGTACAGGTATTGCTAAATCTGCTGGACAACGCTATCAAGTTCAGTCCTCCGGACTCACCGGTGGTGATATCCGTAGAAGACCGCCCTGAGGAGGTCAAAGTCATGGTAACCAACCAGGGCGAGGGCATTCCCCCGCATGAGAAAGACCGTATCTTCGAGCGCTTTTACCGGATCGATAAGGACAGATCCAGGGATATTGGAGGGTTTGGCCTGGGGCTGTCCATAGTCAAACACCTGGTGGAGCATCACAATGGCAAGCTGGGTGTGGAAAGTGAATTGGGCGAGGGCGCCACCTTTTTCTTTACTCTGCCCCGCAAGCCGCAGGACGGCGAGGAACCCGCACAATAGCAAATATGAAACCTTCCCTTAGGGCGGCATATTTAACCGCTGCCAGGGCAGGAAATAAAAACCGCTGTAGAGAATAAACAGCAGATATTGAGCTCGCAATGAGGGAGGGAGCCTGGTGAACAATAGAAATCAAATTGCCAAGGTTACGGTGGCGATATTTAACGAAGACTATGTGGTAAGAGGGGAAGAGGATCCCGAATACATACAGATGCTAGCCTCCTATGTGGATAGACGCATGCGCATGATCTACCAGCGCAACCCCAATCTGTCCAGCACCAAGGTGGCGGTACTGACCGCCCTCAATCTGGCTGATGAGTTAAACAAACTACAGGAAGACTATGATGAACTAGTGAAAGCCATGGAGGAGGAGCGCAAAAGCAGGATGGGCTGACCATGACCAATCTGGAAGTAGCGCGAATATTGGAGCGCATCGCCGCCATACTGCAGCTTATGGGGGAAAATCCTTTCAAGGTGCGGGCTTATAGCAATGCGGCTCAAAGCATTTATAACCTGGAACATGATCTCTATGATCTCTATAATCAGAAGCGCCTCAAGGAAATCCCCGGGGTGGGCAAGACTGTTCAAGCCCAAATCGAGGAGATCCTTCAAACTGGTGCTTCTGCTTATTTTGAGGATCTCAGCAGCAGGATTCCGCCTACGGTTTTGGAAATGCTCAGTATTCCCGGTCTGGGTCCCAAGACCGTGGTACGGCTGTATAGGGAACTGGGCCTTGACAATCTGGCTGCGCTAAAGGACGCTGCCCGGGCAGGAAAACTGCGGAGTCTGGCTGGTCTGGGTCCCAAAACCGAGGCCAGGATATTAAAGGGCATCGAGTTATTACAGCGCAGTGCCGGCAAACATTCCATCGGAATTGCCCTGCCCCTGGCTGAGAAGGTACGGCAGTGCCTGCGGAGCGGCATGCCCGAGGCGGAGGTGGAGATTGTAGGCAGCCTGCGCCGCGGCAAACGCCTGGTCAGTGATGTGGACATACTGGTAGGCTGTCCGGACCTGAAAAAGGTGGAAAGGGCCCTGGCGTCAATAGCGGGTCTGGATATCGTGGAGCGTGACCGGGACCGCATAGCCGGATATCTGCCCCAGCAGATACCTGTGGAGATAATACTGGTTGAACCGGCTGAATTTTTCTATCATCTCTTTACCAGCACCGGTTCCAAAGCTCACCGCAGCCGAATTATGGAAGCTATGACGGTGTCCCCGGAAAGTATTCGGAATGAGGACCAGATTTATCGGCAACAGGGGATGAGCTTTATACCCCCGGAACTGCGCGAAGACCGCGGCGAGATCGAAGCGGCACGGCAAAACCGCCTGCCCCTGCTGATAAAAGGGGATGATATCAAGGGCGACCTGCATATTCATTCTAATTGGAGCGATGGCTCGGAAAACCTCATCGACCTGCTGGCCGCAGCCAGAGCCAGGGATTATGAATACCTCGCCATAACCGACCACAGCAGTTCCCTGCCCATAACCGGAGGCTTGAATCGGGAACGTCTCATGACGCAAGCCCAGATAATCGCTAACCTCAACCGGCAGGGCGGGCCCCGGCTCTTACAGGGCATCGAATGCGACATTCTCAAAGACGGGCGCCTGGATCTCAGCGATGCTGACCTGGAACGGCTGGATGTGGTGATCGCCTCAGTACACAGCTTTTTCCGCTTGGATCGTGAAGCCCAGACTGAGCGGCTGCTGCGGGCTATAGAGAACCCGCATGTGGACATCATCGGCCACCTCACCGGGCGTCTCTTGCGCAAGCGCCCCGGATATGAGCTGGATTTGGAGCGCATTTTAAAGGCGGTAAAAACACATCGCAAGGTCCTGGAGATCAATTCCCATCCTCACCGCCTGGATATCGATGAGGGCATCGCCCGCCAGGCGGTCGGCATGGGAATCAAGCTGGCTGTAAATAGCGATGCCCACAGTCTGCGAGAAATGGACCTGCTGCGATATGGCATCCTTACTGCCCGGCGCGGCTGGGTCGAAGCCGGGGATGTGATCAACACCTGGAAACTGACAGATATAATGGCTTATTTTAATTCGTGATTAAAGAAAACACCCGCCACAGGCAGGAAAAGGCACCTGCTTGCTCTTGCCGCCGTCAGTCTGCCATAGCGGCACAATAACGGCTGCGGGCACGTCTGTATGATTTGCCGTTAACCGCGTAATATCGTCATCCCTTCGCGTTTCTCTCTTTATCAGGCACGGTAAAGCATTCACCCCAAACCTAAGGCCGGGCGCCTTCCATTGCCGGCTCCGTCTCTGGCCAAGAATAAAGCCTTGGCGCGAAGCGCAATAATAAGTTATCCGCCGCTCAAGGAGGTTGAGAATCATGCTGAGTTACGCACTTCGCGCCGGAATTATGTATTTCATGGCTTTGATAATGGTCAGGGTTTTGGGCAAACGTGCTCTTGGCGAACTGGGGCCTTTCGATTTCGTGGTCATGACCGGGGTGGGGCATACTGTGGTTTCAATTGCCCTGGACCAGAGCATCCCTTTTACGGAAGGTATAATCGTTCTGGGTACATTGGCCGGTTTAGAATGGCTGATGTGCTATCTGGGATTGAAAAACCAAAAATTATCTAATCTCATTATTGGCACTCCAAAAATTCTGATCGAAGACGGCCGCATCATTAAAGAGAACCTGGCCAAAGAAAAATTCAATGTCGATGACCTCATGCAGGAACTGCGCAAACAGGGCATTCCTGATGTGGATATGGTGGAAAAAGGGGTATTGGAATCCTGCGGGGGATTCAGCGTGCTGCTGCGCAGCGGGGACGAGCCCCTGACCAGACGCGATCTGGGCATAGAAGCGCCGTCGCGTAATGAGATTTTGACCAAGGTGGGTTTATCTCGCAAAGATTTCTTCGCGGAACAACAGAAGCCTAATTGGCAGGGTGAACCGGAGTTATCACTGCCAGAGGCCTTCAATAAACTGCAGGCCCAGCTAGAGAACCTGTCTAATCGCCTGGATGAAATCAGCAAGTCTATAAAGGCCTGATATATAGGTTTGTGATATAATGGAAACGCATTTTATACTGCGCATTTTAGCGGCGAAAGGCGGTTATTATGAAATTTCGGGAGATATATGACCTGGCGGTCAGCCTGGGTAAAAAATACGACCCGCGAGGAGACGGGGTCGTTATCTGCTTGGAGAAAGAGCTCAAGGAATACCAGGCTTTGAAAAACCATGAACAGGAATTCTATGACACTGAGTGCCTGATGAATCCCTACGCTGATACCCGCATATTGTACGGTTCCGGCAATGAAGACATTACCGCCGTGATGACGGGGATAGATATCGAAACCCCGGAGGTCCTAATGGCCGACCAACTCAGGAGCAAAGGGCGCCGGATTGATGCGCTCATTGCCCATCATCCCGAAGGCATAGCTCAGGCTGCCCTGCACCAGGTGATGCATGTACAGGCTGATATGCTGGCTGATGCCGGGGTGCCCATAAACGTGGCCGAAGGCATTATGGAATCGCGCATCGCCGAGGTGCACCGGGCTATTATGCCCGCCAACCATCAGCGTGCCGTTGACGCAGCCCGATTACTTGAGGTCCCTTTCATGTGTGTACACTCTCCGGCCGACAATCTGGCAAACTATTATCTCAACCAGTTATTTGCTGAAAACGCCTGCCGCAGCGTGGAAGATGTAACGGAATTGCTATTAACCATTCCTGAGTACCAGATGGCCCGCCGCCTTAAAGCAGGTCCGCGTATCCTGGCAGGGGATAAAAAACGTCAGGCCGGGCAGATCTTCGTTAAGATGACGGGAGGAACCGGGGGATCGGAAAAAGCCTACGAAAAACTGGCTCAGGCCGGGGTAGGCACGGTAATTGCCATGCATATGACTGAAAAACACCGCCAGGCAGCCAAAGACAGCCACATAAATGTGATCGTCTCCGGACATATGGCCAGTGATTCGCTGGGCATGAACCTGTTTTTAGACCAGCTGCGGAATCAGGGCATTGAGATATTGCCCTGCGCGGGATTACTACGGGTGGAGCGCCAATAACGTTCAGGAGGTTAAGCCATGGAGTTGTTAGCTCCGGCCGGCAACTGGGCGGCCCTGCAAGCCGCTTTTGCCAATGGCGCCGATGCGGTCTATATGGGCGGGCAGCAGTTCAACGCCCGCCACAGCGCGGCCAATTTCAGCCGGGATGAGATTTTTAAGGCTGTCGAATACGCGCGACTGCGCAACAAAAAAATATACCTCACTATTAACACCCTGATAGACAATGGGGAGTTTTCTGCTGCTTGTGATTATGCTTATGAAATGTATATCAGCGGCGTTGACGCCCTGATTATTCAGGACTTGGGCTTGATGTCCAGCCTGCGCAGGCTGCTGCCGCAGATGCCTTTGCACGCCAGCACCCAGATGACGGTGCACAATAGTCATGGGGCGGCCTTGCTGCGGCAAGAGGGCATATCCCGCGTCGTCCTGGCCCGGGAGCTGAGCATAAACGAGATCAGGCGTATCCGCCAACAGACCCCGGGAATGGAGTTTGAGGTGTTTGCGCACGGAGCCTTGTGTTTCTGTTATTCCGGACAGTGTCTGTTAAGCAGCATGGTGGGGGGCAGAAGCGGAAACCGGGGGCGCTGCGCCCAGCCCTGCCGCCTGCCCTACCAGTTGATAAGAAGACTGGATAATGAAAAGACCGCGGTTGCTGCTGACGGACGCTATCTATTGAGCCCGGCCGACTTGTGCGCGGTGGACCAATTGACGCAACTGCGGGAGGCCGGAGTGACCGCGCTCAAAATTGAAGGACGCATGAAACGGGCTGAGTATGTGGCGGTAGTCACTTCGGTCTACCGCCAGGCTCTGGATTTGCTGCAGTCAGATGCCGCCGCCATAATAGATAGAGGGCAGCGCAAGAAGCTCTATCAGATATTCAACCGCACCCTGGGCAGCGGCTACCTGCTGCCCGGGCACCAGGTCTTAAGCATAAACCGCCCCAACAACCGGGGGGTATTATTGGGAAGGGTCATTTCCCACCAGGCTGGTTATATGACCATAAAACTGAGCGAAAACATTGCCCTGGGAGATGGCATCGAAGTGTGGGTGTCACAGGGTAAAGGGCCTTCCTGCATTGTAAAAGCTATCCTCCGGGAAGGAACAGCAGTGTCCCGGGCCGAGGCTGGACAGACGGTGGCCATTCCCGCAGGCGGCCGGGCAGCTCCGGGAGACAGGGTCTTTAAGACTCATGATGAAGAATTGATCAGTGCGGCCCGGGCCAGCATCGAGGACGATAAGGAGTATAAGCTCGCAGTCAGGATGACGGTGCAGATTGAAGCCGGAAAGCCTTTGCAGCTTATCTTGGAGGATTACCGAGGCCACCGGGTGCAGGTACAGGGCGGCACTCCTGCCGCGGCCGCGCAAGGCCAGCCCTTGCGGGAAGACACTATAATGGAGAAATTGGGACGTTTGGGCGGGACCCCCTTTCAGTTGCAGGAATACCGGCTGGAATACCAGGGCGGGCTTATACTGCCTTTCAGCGATCTGAATGACAGTCGCCGCCGCGCCGTTTCGCAACTGCTGCAATTGCTGACCGGCCGGCCTGAGGCTGCGGAAGCTGAAAGAGACGTTTTCAAGCAAGAAATCAGAAAGCTGACCCGCAAGGAGCGTCGCCGCCGCCCGTCGGTACCGCTTTTGAGCATCGCCGTGAGCAGCCCGGAGGCGGCCCGCCTGGGAGCGGAGTGCGGCGCCGACCGGGTTTACATCGCTTGGGAGGGGTTGCGTGATTTTACCGTCACTAGGGAGGATATAACCGCTTTGTATCGTTGGGGAAAACAGCGTGGCACGGAAATAGTTGCGGCTCTGCCGCGCATCCAGCAAAGTGGTCCTGTTGAGCCCTGGAAAGAGCCGAATTCCAACGATTGCTCCAGCTTCCTGGTGGGAAATTTAGGAGCGTTAAACTGGATTAGGCAGGGTGAAATTCCTGCTTACGGGGATTACGGGTTGAATTGCTTCAATCAATATACCCTGGATTGGCTGTTGTCCCAGGGTTTAAACGGGGTGTGTCTGTCCCCGGAACTAACCCTGGAACAACTCCAGGGCTTCAATGATTTGAGCCGTGCCGAACTGCTGGTGCATGGCGACCTTACCCTGATGATATCTGCCAGCTGCCCCATTGAAGCCGCCTTGGGCGGGGAGAAGTGCGGCAATGCCTGCAGCCAGGCTGAGTTCTGGCTAAGGGACGAAAAAGGTTATGAATTCCCGGTGGCAACCGACAAAAAATGCCGCTTTTATGTGTTTAATTCCCGGCGTTTGTGTCTTTTGGATGATTTGGACCGCCTTGTGGCTTTGGGCCTGGCCAGTCTGCGCATTGAGGCCTGGCGCGACAGCGCGGCTCAAATCGCTGAAACCGTGGCTGTCTACCGGCGTGCCCTAAATGGACTTTCCCGGGGGGTGAAGACGGATCTGCTGCTGTTACGCAAAGTACTGCAGCAGAAACAGGGTTTCATCCCCACCAAAGGGCATCTGTACAGGGGTGTCATGTAGCGGTATATTATGTTAGGTTAAACCTTTTCGTCCATCTTAAACCTATTTATCCATCGGAAATGAGTTGAAAGCGTGCAAATTGAAACCTTAAAAAAGCTGGAATTTGATAAGATTCAGGAGCGTCTGGCCAATCTTACCCAGTTTGAAGGCGGCCGCAGCCGGGCTTTTAAGATGAAGCCCTCCCAGGATATAAAGATTATCAAACAGCGCCTGGACGAGACTCAGGAGGCTATGGAATTCCTGCGTTTTGGCGAGCCAGGATATTTTAATGAACTCAAACTCATTGACCAGGCTCTGGCTAAAGCCCGTATCAGAGGCACTCTTACTACCAGCGATCTGTACGATATCTATTTGGCCTTGCGCGCGGCCAGGCTGGCCGGCAAATCCATGCAATCAGCCAAAACCCCGGCTTTGTCACAACTTTGTTCCGGCCTCACGGTAATTACTGAGCTGGAAAATGAGATCGACCGCTGTATCGGTGAGGACGGTCAGGTCAGGGACAGTGCCTCAGCACAGCTGCGCGGCATCCGCAGCCAGATCACTACCCTGCGTTTGCGCATCAAAGAGTATCTGCAGGACTTCATCCGTTCCGGCAACAATCAGAAGCTGCTTCAGGACAGCATTGTCACCGAGCGCGACGGCCGCTATGTGGTTCCGGTCAAGCAGGAGCACCGCCACCAGGTGCGGGGTATTGTGCACGACGAATCGGCCAGCGGGGCTACAGTTTTTATTGAGCCCATGGCAGTGGTGGACAACAACAACCGCATCCGCACCCTGCAGGCGGAAGAGAAGCGCGAGGTAGAGCGCATCCTGCAGGAGCTTTCGGCTGCGGTGGCGGAATATACCGAGGAACTGGCAGCCAATCAGGATATTCTTTCTATACTGGACTTTATTTTAGCCCGGGGGCGGCTGGCTTACCGCATGAACGCCTACCGCCCTGATGTCAACCAATCGGGCCTCATGGACATCAGCCGCGGCCAGCATCCGCTATTGGGGGAAGAGGCCATACCTATCAACCTACAGTTGGGGCAGCGTTTCGATATACTAGTCATCACCGGTCCCAATACCGGGGGCAAGACGGTGACATTGAAAATGGTGGGACTCTTGGCGGTAATGGCCATGAGCGGTCTTTTCATCCCTGCCCGGGAAAACAGCCGCATTCCTATTTATAAAGAGATCTACGTGGACATAGGGGACGAACAGAGCATTGAGCAGTCCTTGAGCACCTTTTCCGGCCATATGAAAAACATTATCCAAATCATAAAGCGAGCCGACCGGCATTCTTTGGTACTTCTGGATGAATTGGGGGCCGGCACCGACCCGGTGGAAGGGGCCGCCCTGGCACGGGTGGTCCTGGAGGAACTGCTCCATAGGCAGGCCCAGGTGATCGTTACCACCCATCAGAGCGAACTAAAGAGCTTTGCTTATCAAAATGAACGGGTTGAAAACGCCTGTGTGGAATTTGATCCCAAAACTCTAAAGCCCACTTATGAACTCACCATCGGGATGCCCGGGCAGAGCAACGCCTTTCAGATAGCATCCCGCTTGGGGCTGGACCAAAACCTGGTCGATAAGGCCAAGAAACTGGTGCCGGAACGGGAGGCTGAGGTAGGCAATATGATCCGTGAATTGAAAGCGGGTCGGCAGGCAGCCCTGAGCGAAGCCGAACAGGTGGCCGCAATCCGCCGTCAGTTGGAGGAAAAGCAGCAGCAAATGGAGCAAGAGCGCTACAAGTTAGAAGAGACTCATCGGGAAATACTGGCCAAAGCCCGCCAGGAAGCGGCCCGATACCTGCGCCAGGCTAAACAGGAATCTGACCTGGCAGTGCAGGAATTAAAGGAACTATTAAAAGACAAACAGAACCCGCCGCGCTGGCATGAAGTGGAAGCCAAACGCAAACGCCTTACCCAGCTGCCTGCAGAATTGTCATTGCCTGAGCCGGAACGGGAGACATTCTCGGGTCACATCAGCTCCGGCGACTATGTGCTCATCAGCAGCATCAATCAGCGCGGCACGGTTTTGAGCGGGCCTGACGATGCGGGCAGTGTGCAGGTGCAGGTGGGAGCCATGAAGCTCACCGTGAAACAGTCTGAGCTGGTCAAGAGCAAGAACCTGGAACATAAGCCCCAAAAGGAACGTGTTCGCACCTACCTGGAAAAGGCTCGCTCCATATCCAAGGAACTAGACCTGCGCGGCAAAATGGCCGACGAGGCTTTAATCCTGCTGGATCGCTACCTGGATGATGCCCGCTTGGCAGGACTGGAATCGGTGCGCATAATTCATGGCAAGGGGACCGGCGCCCTGCGCGCGGCGGTGCGGGAATACCTTAAAGGCAGCAATTATGTAAGCTCGTTCCGGGACGGATTGCGTGAGGAAGGCGGCTTGGGGGTGACAGTAGTGGAGCTGTGACCATGGTCAGGTTTCTGATATTTGCTGTTTGCCGTGGCAAAGTGTGGTCAAGCGCCATTTATACCTACCCGCGGCCTGGACTTCAACAACGCGACAGTTCTCAGCCGGGGGGGGTATCAGGACGGGAGATTTTGCTAGCAGGCGTAATCCCCCGTCAGTATGCTGGGTTTAAGCCCGGCGAATTGGTTCACTCTCCGCCCTTAAGCACATCTTTCACCGCGTCCCGGGCACTTTTTTTGCTTTTCTGATGATCGGCCAGCGGGCAGTACTGCAATTTTTGGCCTTCCTGTATAACAATGCGCTGCCGGTACTGTTCAGGACAGCCCCCGGTTTCAGTACGACCGGGGATATTAGCCAAATACAGGCGCCCGTTGTGGCGGGGGTCGGTGCATATCACCACATCATTGCGGAATATGCCGGAAAAGTTGAATTCAGTGTGTATATCACAGGTCTCTGTGGGAGCCTTGTCAGCCGCCGCGCTCTGGGTGTCGGTCACTATCAGGGCGCGGGTTTCAGGGTGGGGACAGTATACTCCCGCCAACTTGCCTGATTCCGGACAGATGGTTACCAGTTGATGACGGTCACAGGGCTCGGTGGGGGCGACACTGGCCAGGCAGTAATCGCTTATTATCTGGTCGGCAGGGCAGATTTCACCGGGCACCTTGCCTGATGCCTTGCATACCGAAACCTGGATTATGTTACCGGGCATAGCTGGTTGGGCGGGTTTAAAATCCTTATGGGCCTGGGTTAGGATCGATGAGAACAACCGTGCCGGGATATCACCGCCAAAAGCCGTTTCCGACGGATATTGCGGGGGGTTGTTGCGCAGGGTGTCCTTCTGATCGAATCCCTGCCATACCGCACAGGCATAGCTAGGGGTGAAACCACAGAACCAGGAGTCCCGGTAATCGTCGGTAGTACCGGTCTTGCCCACAGTGAAAACTCCCGGGACCTGAGCCCGGGTGCCGGTTCCGGAAGTAACCACGGTGCGCAGCATACTGGTCATCAACCAGGCGGTCTGTTCGGTCATCACCCGCTTGGAATTGGGTCTGTAGGAATAGATCTCAGCGCCGCGGGCATCGACAATGCGGCGTATGAAATGGGGTTCGTTGTATACCCCCTTATTGGCATAAGCAGCATAGGCAGCTGCCATCTGAACCGGGGTAACCCCCTGGGTAAGCCCCCCCAGAGAGAGCGGAGCCAGGGATAAATCGTTGTTGCCGGGCGCGTCTATAAGGGGCAGGCCCAGGGAGCGGCCAAAATCGAAGGCGGCGCGGATGCCCACCTTGTCCACGGTCTGCACAGCGTAGGTGTTCACCGAGTCCTGCACCGCAGCGCGCATGGTAATTATTCCGCGGAAACGGCCGTCGTAATTCTTGGGTGACCAAACCGTGCCCCCTGATTTGTAACTGATAGGTGAATCGTCTAGGGTGGTAAATGGCATCAAGCCGGCTTCCAGAGCCGGACCGTAAACAGTCAGCGGCTTGATTGCAGATCCGGGTTGACGATAAGCGGCGATGGCGCGGTTGAACTGGCGCTGGGCCTGGTAGGTGCGCCCCCCCATGATGGATTTGACTTCACCGTTTTCGGCTGCTACCACTGCCATGGCTGATTGTACTGCCTGCCCGCTAGGACTGGTCTGCTTGAGGAAACGGGCCGGATTGGCATACAGCTCCTCGGAATACTTCTGCAGATCGGCATCCAGGGCGGTGTATATCTTAAGTCCGGCACGATATATGGCCGCTTCAGCATCATCGGCGTCTGGATAGGTCTTCTGCGCACTGAGCACATAGATAGCTTCCTCGACGACCGCGTCCACATAGTAGCCATATTGTTTGTTGCCCAGGCCTCCGTTCTTGAAATTCAATTTAACGGCAAAAGCCGCGTCGGCCGTAGCCTGATCAATATAACCGGCCAGAACCATATTATTGAGCACATCGCGCTGCCTGGCCTTGGCCCGGTCCAGGTGCACATAGGGGTCGTAATAAGACGGTCCCTGAGGCAGCCCGGCCAGAAGCGAACATTCCGCCAGGTTCAGCTCGGAAACGTCTTTGCCGAAATAGGTGTTGGCGGCAGCCTGCACCCCATAAGCCCCATTGCCGAAGGGAATAATATTTAGGTAGGCCGACATGATCTCATCTTTGGAATATACCGATTCCAATTTTAGAGCGATAAGGATTTCCTTGGCCTTGCGTTCCCAGGTGGTTTCCAGGCTTAGATAGGCGTTGCGGGCCAGTTGCTGGGTTATGGAGCTGGCCCCCTCGCCTTTAAGGTCGCCGGAGGTGAGGTTGCGGTAGACCGCCCGGGCGATGCCCCTGAAGTTGACCCCATGATGCTTATAGAAATTGCGGTCTTCAGTAGCTACAAAGGCGTTTACCAGATCCTTCGGGACATTGTTCAGACTAACCTCGGTACGGTTTTGACCGGCATGCAGTCCGCTCACCAATTGATCCTTATCATCGTAGATCAGAGTGGTTTTGGCTCCTGACACTTGCCCGGGGTCGAAAGAAGGCAGATCGCGGGCCGAATAGATGAACAAAGCCAGCAGACAGATGACGCCGAATGCCGCCAGGCCGCCAACTGCCATCGCTATCGCCCGGGGCCAATTGTCCACCTTGAACGAGCGGGGCTTCCTTTTATTAATATCTGTCATTTTAAATGCGAGCCTCCCGGATATAATAATAAGTATTAATTTGACGAAACGCGCCGTCATTCCTGCCTTGTCACCACAGGTTGGGAAAACGCCGATTTTTTACTATATACGCCGCCGCTGTTCTCAATATTGCACATTATTCAGGCATTGTGCTATCATTTTTTTTATGGTAAGGAGGTTATTTTGTGGAAAAAGCTATTGAAATACAGGCCCAGCAACAGTTGGAGGAAATCCGCCGCGGGGTGGTGGAGATTGTGCCCGAGGCGGAGTTAAAGCAGAAACTGCTGCGCTCCCTGCGGACCGGACAACCTCTGCGCGTCAAACTGGGGTTGGACCCCACCGCTCCGGACATACATCTGGGCCATACCGTGGTCTTGAACAAACTGCGTCAGTTCCAAGATCTAGGCCATGAGATCCATCTCATCATCGGCGATTTCACCGGGCTCATCGGGGATCCCAGCGGCAAGTCCGAGACCCGCAAGCAGCTTACCGAGGAGCAAATAAAAACCAATGCCAGAACCTATCAGGAGCAAATTTTCAAAGTGCTTCAGGCTGATAAGACCATTGTGCATTATAACAGCGAATGGCTCATGCCTCTTGATCTGGCTCAAGTCCTGCAGTTGGCCGGCAAATATACGGTGGCCCGCATGCTGGAGCGGGACGATTTTGAAAAGCGATACAAGGAAGGTCTGCCCATCGGGGTGCACGAGTTTATGTATCCCCTTATGCAGGGCTATGATTCGGTGGTTTTAAAGGCTGATGTGGAACTGGGGGGCACGGATCAGAAATTCAACCTCCTGGTGGGCCGCCATCTGTTGCGGGAATATGGTTATGAACCGCAGGTAGCTTTGATGATGCCTATACTGGAGGGCACCGATGGGGTGCAGAAGATGAGCAAGAGCCTGGGCAATTACATAGGCGTCAATGACAATCCTAATGAGATGTTCGGTAAGACCATGTCAATTCCGGACCAGCTTATCTGCCGCTATTTCGAGCTGCTAACCCGGGTTCCCCTGGAAGAGATCAAGGCCATGGATGAAGGCATGCAAAAAGGCGCTTTAAATCCGCGCGACGCTAAAGTCCGCCTGGCCAGGGAGATCATTACTATGTACCATAATGCGGATGAAGCGCTCAAGGCCGAAGAACGATTCAAATTGGTATTCAGCCAGAATGAGATTCCGCAGGATATTCCCCAGGTGACCATTGCCAGCTGTGAGGTATGGCTTCCCAAGTTTCTGGCTGACAACGCCTTGACCGTTTCCACCAGTGAAGGGAGACGGTCTATTAGCCAGGGAGCGGTGCGCCTCAATGGCGAGAAAATAGAAACTGAAAGCATACTACTTAAGGGCGAGATGGTAATACAGGTAGGCAAGCGCAAATTTCTGCGCGTGCTAGCCGAGTAGGCAATACAGAATTGAATCAGGAACAAGTGAAGTGACAGGGGACGGTTCTCCGACACAAGTGTCCCCCTGAGTAACAGGGGGACACTTGTGTCGGAGAACCGTCCCCTGTCACCCCAAGTGTCCCCCTGAGTAACAGGGGGACACTTGTGTCGGAGAACCGTCCCCTGTCACTTTTGAAAAAATTGCTGCAACGGCTGTATTCACTCAGGCAATAAAGCAGTATAATATTAAAATAATGATTCAATGAATCACGAAATAATACAAATATGAATCAATAAGCCCTAATGTGCAACAGAATTATTGAGCAGATTGTGGATAAGGATGCCGAAATAACAGCTATTTCCGGCCAATTTACCCCTGGTGGGTCGAATTGGCACAATTATTGCTTATTTATGCAGTCGGTACTCGCATTACTATTACTTACTCCTTATCAGCTATATTTTTTTAACATGCTGCTATTTTATAGTGACAGACGCTAAACATACTCAGAGACATACCAATATTTTTATAAACAATCAAGTCTGCATGAAGCCATTATAAAATAGCAGCCCCCTCCTTTTTCAAGGTGGGGAGAGCCTGCGCAAGAGATATAACTTTCAAAATAACAACAAAAACTCAAAAACGCCGGAGGAGGGGGTATAAGTAACGCTTTGCCATTGGCGCAGTAAACGCAGCCAACATCGGGGAACAAAAAATTATGTAAGGTTAGGGTAATGAGGAGGGAATGTTTAATGTTGTATGATCGCTGGAAAGAGGAGTATCAGAAGAAATTGGTCACTGCCGACCAGGCAGCCCAGTTGGTCAAATCCGGGGACTGGATTGAATATGGATTCGGTATCACCTCAGGACGCGACTTTGACGAAGCGCTAGCTAAGAGGGTAAATGAATTAAAAGATGTCAAAATTCGCTGCGACATCGGCGCCTATCAGCACTTTACCGCAGAAGCCAACCCGGAAGGCGACGTTTTCACCTGGAACAGCTGGCATGTATCCGCCCATGACAAGAATTTTGTCGGTCAGAACCTCTACTATATTCCTATGAAATTCCATGAAAACCCCAAGATGACCCGCGAAGACTGTGTACCCAATGATATTGCGGTCATCACCTGCGCTCCCATGGATAAGCACGGCTATTTTAATTTCGGAGCTTCCGCAGTTAACGGCTGGGCAATGATGGAAACCGCCAAAATCAGAATAATAGAAGTAAACCAGAATATGCCCAGATGTCTGGGCGGGTCTCAGGAAAGCGTCCATGTCACCCAGGTCGATTACATCGTTGAAAGCAAAAACGAACCGCTGACCACTTTGGCGCCTGCTAAAGCCAGCCCGGTGGACCTGGAAATAGCCAAGCTGGTTATGGCCAAATTGCGTGACGGCTCTTGTATTCAACTCGGCATCGGCGGCCTGCCCAACGCGGTTGGCACCATGGTAGCCGAGTCGGACCTCAAGGACATCGGGGTACATACCGAAATGTACGTGGATGCTTACCTGGAAATGTTTAAAGCTGGCAAAATCACCGGTGCCAAGAAGAATATCGACAAGTACAAACAAGTGTACGCTTTTACTTTGGGCAGCCAGGAGCTGTATGATTACATGGACAATAACCCCGGCCTGGCTTCCTACAATGTTGACTACACCAATGACCCCAAGGTCATCTGCTTGCTGGACAACTTCGTTTCCATCAACGCCTGCGTAGAAGTTGATCTGTTTGGCCAGGTTTGCTCCGAATCAGCGGGTGTACGTCATATCAGCGGAACCGGCGGACAGCTGGACTTCGTGGAAGGCGCTTACAAATCCAAAGGCGGGCAGAGCTTTATATGCATGCCTTCAACCTTTAAAGCCAAAGACGGCACATTAAAATCCCGGATTCAGCCGGTACTTACCCCGGGCGCCATTGTGACCGACCCCAGAACCTCGGTACATATGCTGGTTACCGAATACGGCATCGCCAGCATGAAAGGCAAGAGCACCTGGGAGAGAGCAGAAGCCCTGATCGGGCTGGCCCACCCGGACTTCCGCGAAGAGCTGATCCAAAAGGCTGCCGAGTTCAAGATTTGGAGAAGAAGCAACAAAATCGACGGCGCAGTCAGCGCTGTAGTTGGGGAATAACGGCTGCAAAGCCTTGTTTCAGAGCGCCTTGGAGCGCCATTGTCATTTGAGTGCCGATGAGCACCGATGAACAGAGCGCCTCGAAGCTCCTGCAGAGCATCAGGGAGCGCCGCGACGAAAAAAAAGAGCGCCTCGAGCGCCCTTAAAAGGATTTAGAGTACCTTAGAGTACCTGCGGCAGATAAGCGATGATTATCTGCCGCTTTCCTTTATGCCGTATTTGGCCGCTTTGCGTACCACTGAAGGCTGGCTGATGCCTAGCGCCTTGGCCACCTTGTAGGTGGAATTATGCAGGCTGAAAGCCTTCTGCAGGAGGCGCCGCTCGGTCTGCTCAATGGCTATAGGCAGCGGCACCAAGTCAATTTCGACCTCGCCATGGATGCTGGATAATTCCAGACAGGAATGCACATCATCCATGGTTATGGTATCATGCAGATTGGTGACTACCAGGCGCTCGATGAGGTTCTCCAGTTCGCGGATATTGCCCGGCCAGTCATATATGAGCATGGGCTGAATGGCATCACTGGACAGGAATTTGCTCATTTGATGCTTACGGTTGTAGTAATCCAAAAAGTATTTGCTTAAAACCGGGATGTCCTCGCGCCTTTCTCTCAAAGGGGGCACATATACCGGTATAACATTAAGGCGGTAGAAGAGATCCTGACGGAACAACTGTGAAGCCACCATCTGCTGCAGGTTGCGGTTGGTTCCCGCCAGTATCCTGGTGTCAACTTGAATAGGCTTGTTTCCGCCAATGCGGAAGACCTGTTTGTCCTGCAAGACCCGTAATAATTTGACCTGCAGTTCTAAAGGCATCTCACTGATTTCATCCAGGAACAGAGTGCCCTTGTGGGCCAGTTCGAACATACCGGCCTTGCCGGATTTGCTGGCTCCAGTAAAAGCCCCGGGTTCATAGCCGAACAACTCCGATTCCAGCAGGTTGGCGGGAATGGCCCCGCAGTTTACCTTGATAAAGGGGTGATCCTTGCGGCCGCTGTAACTGTGCAATACATCGGCGATGACCTCTTTGCCCACCCCGGACTCACCCTGAATTAAGACCGTTGAATCAACCGAAGCTACATGGGTTATCATTTGCAGCAGATCACGCATCTTGCGGGAATGAGCGATGCAGTTGCGGCGGTTTTGCAGCTTGAGATGGGTCAGCTCGGCCTGGTAGAAACGGCTCAGGCCTTCCAGGTGTTCCACTTTGACGTGCAAATCGTTTAGTTCGGTCATATCCCTGACATTGGTGACCACTAGTACGATGTTGCCGGAATCGTCGAATATGGGAGTGCTGGTAACCAATGCGGTCTTGCCGGTATTGGACTCCAGCGGGATGGTGACCTGTTCGCG